>JBBRCD010000303.1:0-1504 GCA_038205245.1 Burkholderiales bacterium | reverse complement strand
CGAGGTGGAAATCGGCGGCTTCGACCCCCGTGTGGGCATCTGGAACCCGCCCTACGAGCGACTGCCCGAGACCTGTGCCAGCCAGAGTGCCGCCTTCCTGCGCGTGGCAGCCCTGGTGCCGCGCATCAGCCTCACGGTGGTCTCGCAGGTGAAGACCGAGGGCCACACCCGCATCGAACTGCGCGTGGCCAACCAGGGCTACCTCGGCAGCTACGGCGTGCCTTCGGCCAAGACCGTGCCGCACGCCGAGCCGCTGCGGCTGACGGCCCGCGGCGACGGTCTGACGCTGCTGGCCCCTACCGAGTCCGTGGTGCAGATCGGCCACCTCGAAGGCTGGGGTGGCGGCCTGCATGGCGGCCCCAGCGTGTTCAGCCCCTGGACACGCGGCAACGGCCACGAGCGCTTCGTGACCCTGCTGGTGGCGGGCAGCGGCACCTTGCACGTCGAGCTGAGCAGCTGCCGCGTGGGTACGCAGACGCTGTCAATGCAAGTCGATTGACGCCGGGCCGCGCCCGAGCCTGGCGCGCCCGGCACCGCGGTGGTTCACGCCCACCATGGCGGCAGCGGACGCCGACTTACCGGGTAAGCCACGCTAGAATGTGCGGTACCCACTCGATCGGGATGCCCCCATGTCGACGCTGCTCGTGTCCTCGAAAGGCCAGATCGTGTTGCCTGCCGCCTTGCGTCGCCGACTCGGCATGGGCGCAGGCGCCCGGATCGAAGTGCTCGAGGAACCGGACGGGCTGAAGTTGCGCGTCGTCCGGTCGGTCTCCCCGGCGGACATGGCCGGGATGGCAGGCATGGCCGGCATGGTCAAGGCGCCGGCACGCGGCACACCACGCCGTCTGGAGGATTTCGACCCGGCGTCGCTGGTGGCCCGTGCGCGGCGCGACAAGCCGTGAGAGCCCTCGACACGAACGTCCTGGCGCGGTTTTTCATCGATGACGCCGACGATGTCCAGGCCGTCAGACAGCGGCCAGCCGCCGTCGCCGTGATGTCAGAACGATCCTTCGTCTCGGTGACCGTGCTGCTTGAATTCGAGTGGGTCATGCGCGGGTTCTATGCACTTCCCGCGAAGGACACTGCCCGCGTGCTGAGGGCGCTGGCGAGCATCGAGCACCTCACGCTCGAAGACCGCGACGCCGTCCTGGGGGCGCTCGATGCATTCGACAAGGGTCTGGATTTGGCTGATGCACTGCACCTGGCCCGCAGTTCGCGTGCTTCCGGATTCGCGACATTCGACCGGCGGCTGGCAAAGCGGGCCAAGGGTCTCGCGCTGGGACCGCCGGTAGAGTGGCTCGCCTGAAATGGCGCCGCGCTAGAACGTGCCCGGGTAGGCGCCGCCGTCCAGCAGCAGGTTCTGCCCGGTGATGTAGCCGGCGTGCACGCTGCAGATGAAGGCGCACAGTGCGCCGAATTCGTCGGCAGAGCCGAAGCGCCGGCTCGGGTTGGCCTGCTGTCGTTCGGCCCACAGTTCGGCATAGGGACGGCCGGACTTCTGCGC
>JBBRCD010000302.1:0-1516 GCA_038205245.1 Burkholderiales bacterium | reverse complement strand
GAAAGGCATTGTGCAGCTGCTGCCGTTGGCGGGCGGCCAGGTCAACTTTGGCGGCATCGATTTGGCAACGCTGTCCGCCAGCGAATTGAGGGGAAAGCGGCGCGATTTCCAGATCATTTTCCAGGATCCCTACAGCTCGCTCAATCCGCGGATGCGGGACCTGGATATTGTCGAGGAGGGGATGATCGCGCTTGGGGTGGGCGGCGACAGACAGGCGCGCGCTGCGCGCGTCGACGCGATACTGGCGCAGGTCGGATTAGGCGCGGAGATGAAGTATCGCTACCCCCACGAAATTTCCGGCGGTCAGCGCCAGCGCATCGCTATTGCGCGGGCGCTCGCCGTCGAACCCCGGTTGATCGTGTGCGACGAACCGACCAGTGCACTGGATGTGTCGGTGCAGGCGCAGATTCTGAACCTCCTGCGCGAACTGCAAAGCCGGCTATGCATTGCTTACTTGTTCATCACGCACAACATGTCCGTCGTAGAGTTCCTGGCCCATGAAGTTGCGGTGATGTATCTCGGAAAGATAGTCGAACAAGGCCCGGCGGATGAAATATTGCGCCGACCGCAGCACGCCTACACGAAGGCGCTGCTGGCGGCGGTGCCCAAGGTCGATACTTCGGGAATGAACGAGACCGCCCGCAAGGGGTGACGGAAGGCCACGGAGCCGCGGACTATCGGCCGCTTACTGATGGACCAGGCGCGGGTTGCGGTAGATCGTCAGCCGCTGGCCGGTTCGCAGCCGCGTGCTCTTCAAATGATTCCATTCCTTCAGCGCCGCCACAGTGACGCGGTGCTTGCGCGCGATCAGATACAGGTTATCACCGCTTTTCACGCGATAGACGATACGGCTCGCGTATGGATCTTCTGGAGGCTGGAACTCGGGGGTGTTCCAGGTCTCGCTCAGATTCGAGGTATCGTCATCTTCGTTCATCGGTACCAGCAGCGAGCGGCCCGGACGGACGGCGACATGATGATTGAGGCCGTTGATCTCGCGCAACCGCGCCAGCGTGATACCAAACTTTGCGGCCACTGCCTCCGGACTTTCGTTTTTCTTGACCGTGTAGGACTGCCACGAAATAAGCGGTTGGTCGTAGTCCTGCAGATTCGCGGAAAAAATGCTCGCTTTGTCGATGGGTACCAGCAGGGTGCGTGCGCCATTCGACATGATGACGGGGCGCGTGTGTCCGGGATTCAACGAACGGAAATCATCGACAGACATTTCCGCCAGTTGCGCGGCGACCTCCATGTCGATGTGCTTAGTCGTGGATACGGTCGTGAAGTAAGGTTGATTGGGGATGTCTATGAGCGGAATGCTGAGCAGGGCCGGGTTGGTTATGATGTTCCGGATTGCCTGCAACTTCGGCAGGTAGTTGCGCGTCTCGCGCGGCATGCGCAGGTACTGATACGCCGTCGGCTTGCGCTTGCCCCGATTGTGCTCGATGGCGCGCGCCACGCCATTCTCGCCCCAGTTATAGGCGGCCAGTGCAAGCTGCCAGTCATCGAATTGCGCGTG
>JBBRCD010000301.1:0-1548 GCA_038205245.1 Burkholderiales bacterium | reverse complement strand
CGAAACGGCGGGCGTGATCGAGTGCGAACGCTTTTGCATGGCGATACTCCTTCAAGGAGCCGGCGCTCGGGATGTCCGGTCGACTGCCTGGGCGAGCTGGCTGAGATCACCCGACACGCAGCACTCGTGCCCGTAGCGGGTGCCGACCGGAGGGCAGGCGCTCAGTCCTGCTCCGGGCCGGGACGCTGTTTGAATTTGAGCGTGTAGCCGGCGAGCAGGGTCTCGGCAAAGAAACACATCAGCGCCAGCACGAAGCAGGTCACGCCGGCGATGAAGCTGGTGGCGACCAGCGGGGCGTTGCCGGTGGTCAGGGTTTCGCTCAGGAACAAGGCCATCACTGTGGCGCCGATCAGCATTGCCGACAGGGTGAGCAGGGCGACCGCGCCGTTTACCACCCGTCCACGCACCTTGAGCCGCCGCAGTTCGACGTAGACCAGGTCGTTGTCGTCGGCCCGTCCGCCGAGCGTGCGGCCCTCCAGGTCGCGCGCTCGATCGATGATGCGTGCCAGGCGGGTGGCCAGCGCGGAGATCAGTGCGGCGATCGCGGTGAGCATGAACACCGGCGCTACCGCGAGCTGGATCGCATGCTGAACGGTATCGGCAACCATCATGTGCTGTTGCTGCCGCGCTCAGTTCGCTGGCTTCGCGCGCAGCGCTTGCAGCACCCGTTGACCAGCACGGCCATTGGCTGGCTGACCGATCGACGTCTGGAACGTGCTGATCGCTGCCCGGGTTCTTGGGCCGATCATGCCGTCCGGAGCGCCGATGTCGAAGCCCCGATCGATCAGGCGCTGCTGCACCTCGCGCCGCTCGGCGCGCTCCAGCCCGGGGTCATCGGTGGGCCAGGCGGTGCTGAACGGCCCGCCGCCACGCAACCGGTCGGCCAGATGCGCGATCGACAGCGCATACGACTCGGCCGCGTTGTAGGCGAAGATTGCGTCGAAGTTGCGAAACACCAGGAACGCCGGGCCTTTGGCACCGGCGGGCAGCAGCAGCCCGGCCGGGCCGGGGCCAGTGAGGGCGCTGCCGTCGATCTGGCGCAGCCCGAGTTCACTCCACTGCGCAAGCGGCTGGCGGGTGCGCCGCCCGGACGGGCCGCTGTAGTTTGCCGGCAGCCGCACCTCATAGCCCCAAGGCTGCCCGGTCACCCAGCCGGCGCGGCGCAGATAGTTGGCGGTCGAGCCCAGTGCATCCGGTACCGAGCCGACGATGTCGCGCCGCCCGTCGCCGTCGAAATCCACCGCGATGCGCTCCCAGGTCGTGGGCATGAACTGGGTCTGGCCGAAGGCGCCGGCCCAGGAGCCCACCAGCGCCTCGAGGGGGATGTCGCCGCCCTGGACGATACGCAGCGTGGCCAGCAGTTCACCCCGGAAGAACGCCTGCCGCCGGCCGGCGCACACCAGTGTAGCGAGCGAACGCGGCAGTGCACGCCGGCCCATGATGCGCCCGTAGTCCGATTCGACGCCCCAGACCGCGACAATCACATGCCGGTCGACCCCGAATTTCTGCTCCGCCTCGGCCAGCACTGGCGCCCACTGCTGCAGGCGC
>JBBRCD010000300.1:0-1647 GCA_038205245.1 Burkholderiales bacterium | reverse complement strand
CGTGCCGCTGAGCTGGTAGCCGATGCGGATCATCGTGAGCCGCACCGCGCTTCTGCCCGCTATGTGGGATTGGCTCTGGGGCTTTCCGCCGGTTTTTTGGCTCTTGCGTTCGAGGGCGCGCGCAAGCCTCTGATGCACGCGGTTGTGCTGGTGGCGCAGCTGGGCGCATTTGCGTCCGCCGGAGCACTCGCTATTCGCGCAGCCCAATGAGCCCGCTGGAACTTGGCGTCAACCTGGGCACGATAATGCTGTGTGCAGCGCACCCCGCACTGATGGTGCGCTCGTTCATTGCAGCAAGGCGCGCCGGCAGCGCTGCACGTTAGCCATCTCAGCGGCCCGTTTGTACCGCGGCCCATGACGGATTTTCCCGTCTTGCGGCTGTCGCAGGCCTTCCAAGTCGCTCTGATGGGGCAGGCCTGCACCGACCAGGTTGGCGGCGGCTTCTAAGGCGACCTCGTGGCGCAGGGGCAGTTCCTGTGGAGAACGCGCGGTCGCCCAGGGGGCAAGGCCACGCTACTTGGCATGGTCAGTCAATGTCCCGCACACAAAATGTGTGACACCCGTCACGTAATTCCGTCTTGGCCGCAGTCAGCATCTGAATTGTGTTTGCAAAGACACTCCTCGCGTCCAATCGCGGGGGACTCCTGATTAGTCAACGCACGGAGATCACTATGAACCTGGAAAACTTTGTTATGCCCAAAGGCCAGACGCCACAGCGCACCGGACCGGTTGAACTGACGACCGAGCAACTCGCAATGGTCGCCGGTGGGACCAGCGCGGGTTCGGAACCGCCGCCGACAGTCGACGTGATAGTTACAGGCGAGTGGGATTAAGACTGTTTCGTAGACACACGAGGCGGCGGGTGCTTGTCCGGAGCTGTCGCCTCGTTTATGGACTCAACCATCGCGGCGGTGCGCTGCGTTGTTCGAGGCGTCTGGTGACAGTGCAGTCGGCTCGCGGGGGGGCAGGCCGATTCGGTTGGCGCATCCCCGGGTGAAAAAAAAGGCCGCCCGAAGGCGGCCTGTCGAGGTGCACCGGGAGCTTCGCAGCACCCGCAGACTCAGAACCGCAGCGAAAGCCCGAGGCTGATGCTGTCGCGGTCGACCACGTCGTCGCCGAAGCGGCCCGAGTAGGTCAGCTGGCCGCCAAAGCTGTCGCTGAAATCAAACGCCAGGCCGGCTTCGGCGCTGGTCCAGCGGTCGCTGGGCGCGAAGCCCGTGGCGGTGAAGCGGCCGTTCATGCTGTTCGAGCCGGCGTTCACTTCCGACGCGTCGGTTTCGTTCTCGTCGTTCCACGCGGCGCGCACGAACGGGCGCAGCGCGCCCATCGTGCCGCTGACCTGGTAGCCGATGCGGGTCACCATCGACTCGCGGCTGAACTCGGAGAAGTTCATGCTGGTGGCGGGGATCGAGTCCTCGGTGTACGCGCCGACGGTGGCTTCCTGCCACGCCAGCCCGATGAACGGGCCGTGCTGCAGGTAATCGCCCTTCCA
The DNA here is from genome assembly GCA_038205245.1 of Burkholderiales bacterium. Classification (GTDB taxonomy): domain Bacteria; phylum Pseudomonadota; class Gammaproteobacteria; order Burkholderiales; family CAIKXV01; genus CAIKXV01. Next base: position 155 of record JBBRCD010000300.1, on the reverse strand, counting down.
CACGTAGCCGACGTTGACCTCGGCACCCACGTGGTCGATGTCGGTCTGGCCGTTCTCGACGCGCACGCTGGCGCGCATGTCGATGCTGCGGCTGATGTCGACGTTGCTGCTGCCGCCGCTGACGATGGCGTTGGCGTAGAAGCCGCCGAAGTTGA
>JBBRCD010000299.1:0-1806 GCA_038205245.1 Burkholderiales bacterium | reverse complement strand
CGCGCTTGACGACCGATGGCGGGATGCCACCCGGGCCGATCACCCCGCGAAACGCGTTCATCTCGTAGCCGGGCAGGGTCTCGGCCATTGTCGGCACATCCGGCAGTGATGACACCCGCTTGCTGCTGCTCACTGCCAGCGCACGCAGCCGGCCGCCGCGCAGATAGGGTGCGGCCGAAGCAGTGGTGGTCATCAGCAAGGTCACCCGGCCAGCAATGACGTCTGTGGCAGCCTCGGGAATGCCGCGATACGGAATGTGCAGCAGGTCGATGCCAGCCATGCTCTTGAACATCTCGGCGGCGATATGCGGCGCCGAGCCGGAGCCGGGCGAGGCATAGGCGAGCTGGCCGGGTTTCGCTTTCGCCATCGCGATCAGTTCCTTTATCGACTGCACCGGCATCTGCGGGCTGGTGACCAGGATGTTGGCCACCGAATCGATCTGGGTCACCGGCGTGAAGCCACGCACCGGGTCATACGGCAGCTTGGCATGCAGGCTGGGATTGATCACGAACGTCGTAGTATTCACCAGATAGGTATGGCCGTCCGGCTGAGCCCGGGACACGATCTCGGTGCCCACGATGGTGCCGGCACCTGGACGCGAGTCGACGATCACCGGCTGGCCGTACTTCTCGCTCAGCTTGGCGCCGATGGCGCGCACCATCACGTCCAGCGTGCCGGGCGTGAACGGCACGACGAAACGGATCGGGCGGTTCGGAAACACATCTGCCGTGCCGGCGGCAGGAAGGTCCGGGCTCGCCTGCAGTGCGATCAGCCCGACCGTCACGCACAAAACGATGCGCGCGCTCACCATGCCCCCGCATAGCCTTCGCGCCGCGGATCAGCGCCGGCATGCTTCTGACCGGTCTTCGGGTGCGCCATGATCGCGCACACCCCGGCATTCTCTGCCGGGAACTGTGGCCAGATGTCCACGTCATGGCCCATGCCACGCAGCGCTTCGATGGTCGCCGCCGGAAACGTGTCCTCGATGTTCAGGCGTGCCGGCAGGTACTTGTGCGGCGCGAACGAGTTGGGAAAGTTCCAGCTCGAGATGCGCGGGGCCTCGACCGCCGCCTGCACCGTCTTGTCGAACTCGACGATGTTGAGGAACACCTGAAGCATCGCCTGCGACTGGGTGTCTCCGCCCGGGGTGCCGAAGGTCATGAACAGCTTGCCGTCGCGGAAGGCGAGCGACGGGTTTGGCGTCAGGCGCGGCCGCTTGCCTGGCGCGACGATGCTCGGATGCCCTTGCGTAAGGCGTGACTGGCAGCCGCGCCCGGACAGCGCGACCCCGGTCCCGGGGATGATCGGCACATCGTATTGCGGATCGCTCAGCGTCGCCGAGTAGCCGTTGCCATGCCGGTCCATGACGCAAGCGTAGATGGTGCCCGGTTGCAGCGCCTTGTTGCCCACGCCGCGCTCGTCCTGCCCGCCGCGCTGGTGCAGCAGGAAGGGCTTCGCCCCCCCCTCCGGGTAGCCCGGGTCGGGCAGCTCGGCAAACGCGCGGCGCGGATCGATGCGCGCGCGCTGCTTCGCCGCGTACGCCTCGGACAACATCACCGCCGTGGGCACATCGACGAACTTCGGGTCACCGGAGTAGGCCTCGCGGTCGGCGAACGACAGGTTGAGCGCCTGGTTCACCGCGTGCACATACTCGACGGAGTTGTGGCCGAGCGACTTCAGATCGAAACCCTCCAGAATCTTCAGGGTTTCGAGCAGCACGATGCCCTGGCACCAGACATCGCAACTGTGCACCGTGTAGTCACGGTAGCGCACCGAGATGCTGTCCTCGACTGGCACTTCGAAGCC
>JBBRCD010000298.1:0-1913 GCA_038205245.1 Burkholderiales bacterium | reverse complement strand
CATGCAACAGACCGGGCAAGCGCACATCGGCTGCGTAGATCTGCTTGCCGGTTGTTTTGTCCGCAATGTCGAAGCGCGCGGGCGAAGTCCCGATCAGCTTCCAGTCCTTGGGATCCTTGAGTTTCGGCTCCTTCGGGATCTCGAGCTTCGCTGCCGCCGCGGCTACTTTGCCGTAAGTCGTGCTCTTGCCCGAGGCATGCTTGATGACGCCCTTCGACACCGTGCATTCCTCGGGCAAGAGCACATTCCACTGTTTGGCTGCGGCCGCGATCAGCATCTCGCGCGCGCTCGCGCCCGCCTTGCGCAAGTACTCCTGCGAATCGCGCACGGAGCGGCTGCCGCCCGTGGACATCGACCCGAATATGCGGTTGCGCCTGACGTGCTCGTTGACGTCCGCGTATTCCGGCCGCACTTTGCCCCAATCGCACTCGAGTTCCTCTGCCACCAGTTGCGCCAGACCGGTGAACGATCCCTGCCCGAGTTCGGAACGGGCGATGCGAACGACCACGGTGTCGTTGGGTTGAATCACGACCCAATGCGTGACTTCCGGCGTGCCCGCCGAGGCGGCAGTCCCCGTCGGATCGGCGGCCCGCACAACACCCGAAATGCTGACGCCCAGCATGAGGCTGCCGGAAACGGCTGCGCTCTTGACCAGGAAATCGCGGCGGGAGGATGCAAATTTTTGCTGTTTCATGATGGGCTCCTCAAACCGATTTCGCAACGAGATGGATGGCTTCGCGCACTCGCGCGTAAGTCCCGCAGCGACAGATATTGCTCATCGCCTGATTGATCTGCGCGTCGGTCGGGTTGCGGGTCTCTTTCAGCAGCGCCGCGGCCGCCATGAGCATGCCGCTCTGGCAATAACCGCATTGGGGGACCTGCAGTTTCACCCAGGCTTTCTGCACGGCGGTTGAGCCGGTCGCTGCCAAACCTTCAATCGTGGTGACCTTGCCCTTCACCGCGGAAACGGGCAGGACGCAGGAGCGCACCGGCTTGCCATCGATATGTACCGTGCACGCTCCGCACATGGCGATGCCGCACCCGTACTTGGTGCCGGTCAGTCCCAACTCGTCGCGCAATACCCACAATAGCGGCATGTCGTTCTCGACATCGACGCTGACCTGCTTGCCATTGATATTCAGACTTTGCACGGTTGGCTCCTGGAATGAATTTGATGGAAAGACGAACGTTCGTTTGGCAGGCGTCCGGCTGGAGTGGTCATGATGACGCGGCTTGACGCAGGGGGCAACCAGCATAAACCTGTTCTGCGCCCGATCGTTATCCGGAAAAACTTTGATACAAAAAATATTCCCTTCACCGTTCATCAGCTTGCCCGCGGACGTCCGGCGTGCAGTAGAGTAACTCACCGTGCAACTTTGTATCTCGGCGCACGGTCCACTTTTTGAGTCTTTCAACTCGAGGAGAACCGATGACAACATGGATCGTTGTGGCCGATTCCAGTCGCGCCCGCATTTTCGAAACGCCGGATCACGGTCGCCAGATCAATGAAATACTGGACCTGGTCAATCCGGCAGGACGCGACGCGATGCAGGACATCCAGACGGATAATCATGGCCGCTTCCATACCGCCGGCGCCGCCGGTTCTCCCAACGGTAGTCATTCGATCGGGCGCGCGGAATATCCGGCCGATCATGAAATAGCGCTGTTCGCCAAGCGCCTCGGTGCGTATGTGGACAAGGCACGCGCCGAAGTACGCTACGATCACCTGTGCCTGGTCGCCCCGCCAAGATTTCTCGGATTGCTACGCGGAAGCCTGGGCAAGGGCTGCCAGAAACTCCTCAAGCGTGAGATCTCGAAGGATCTTTCGAGAGCCGACGCGCCAACCATTCTCGAATACGTGCGGCGCCTGCCCGAATCCTAGCGCGACACTGCCCTGACGCGGTGGGGCCCAG
>JBBRCD010000297.1:0-1921 GCA_038205245.1 Burkholderiales bacterium | reverse complement strand
CTCTTGCTCCAGGTGCGACAGCGTGCCGTTGCCCTGCGACGCCCAGTTGAGCTGACCTGGTCGCGCGCGCGCGAGCGTGATCAGGTCTCGCACCGTCTTGACCGGCAGCGACGGGTGCGCGATCAGCACATGCGGCGAGTTGGCCACCAGGGTGATCGGGGCCAGGTCCTTCTGCAGGTCGTAGCCGAGCTTCTGGATCAGGGTCGCACTGATCGAGTGGGTGGTGACCGCGGCCATCAGCAGTGAATAGCCGTCCGGAGTCGATCTGGCGACCAGTTCCGCGCCGATGTTACCTCCGGCGCCCGGACGGTTCTCGAACACGATCTGCTGGCCGAGCGCGTCCTGCATGCGCAGCGCGAGCGGACGGCCGACCAGATCGACCGCACCGGCGGGCGGAAACGGCGCGATCAGGCGGATCTGGCGGGTCGGCCAGCTCTGGGCCAGGCTGGAGGCAGCAAACACGGCCAGCGACATCGCCAGGCCGAGACGGGTGGCGGTCGCGGGCGGCAGGGACAGGATCGAACGTCGTGACGGTGGGAGGTGCACGCAAGGCTCCGGCAAAGCGATGAATCGGTGAATCTGCAACCCGGGCAGCGCGACGCGCTCCAGAGTTGGCATACTTCAACCTGAGTTCAACCTGAGTTCAACCTGAGTTGAACCTGAGTTGACCCCAAGGATAACTACAAAACCGGGGCTGGATCGCTGATCCCGCCGCTGTGCAGCAGGAGGACGAATGACTTCAGGACACCGCTGTCGATGCAGCAGCTCGGCGCCCGCGCTGGCTGCTGCACTGGTATTGGGCGCGGCCGCGATTCCAGGCGCTGCGCAGGCGCAGGAGTTTCCGGTGAAGCCGGTACGTATGGTCATCGGCTTTCCGCCTGGCGGCCCAGCCGACTTCATCGGGCGCTCGGTGGCCGAGCCCCTGACGCGCCTGTGGGGCCAGCCGGTCATTGTCGACAACCGGGCCGGCGCCAACGGACTGATCGCCGCCGAGTTCGTGATCCGCGCTCCGGCCGACGGCTACACGACGCTGCTGTCCAGTGCCGGTGCGCTGGTAATCCAGCAGCACCTGCAGAAGATGCCGTTCGAAGTGCTGGTCGACCTGGTGCCGGTGTCGCATGTGGTGTCGGTGCCGGAGATGCTGGTGGCGCATCCGGCGTTGCCGGTGAAGAACGTGAAGGATCTGGTCGCGCTGGCGAAGAAGCGACCCGGGCAGATCACCTATGCCTCGACCGGCATCGGCGGCATGCCGCATCTGGCCGGCGAGCAGTTCAAGGCCGCGGCTGGCATCGACATCAATCATGTGCCGTTCAAGGGTGCGGCGCCCGCGGTGACCGATCTGATGGCCGGGCATGTCCAGGTGATGTTCGCCGATCTGCCGGTGCTGGTCGCTCAGGTCAAGGCAGGCCGGTTGCGCCCGCTGGCCCTCGCCAGCGCGCGTCGGCATCCCTTGCTGCCCGAGGTGCCGACCACAGCCGAAGTTGGCATGCCTGGCGTGCTTGCCGATAACTGGTACGGCCTGCTGGTGGCTGTCAAGACTGCTCCAGCGGTGATCAATCGGCTCAACCAGTCCGTGGTCAAGGTGCTGCAGGAACCGGCCACCCGCGGCCGGTTATCGGATCAGGGCGCCGAGGCTACCGGCAGCACCGCTGAACAGTTCGGTGAGTTCATCCGCAGCGAGATCGCCAAATGGGGCAAGGTGGTGCGGGCTGCCGATGTCAAGCTGGAGTAGGGCGCGCGCATTGCTCAATGCGCGCAGTGCGGCCCATGACTAGACGATGATGCCGCCACCGAGACAGACCTTCGATTCGTAGACCACCACTGACTGGCCCGGCGTGACTGCCCACTGCGGTTCGGCGAACTCGACTTCGCAACGCTTCATATCGGCCACCGACAGCGAGCAGGCAGTGTCCGCCTGGCG
>JBBRCD010000296.1:0-2014 GCA_038205245.1 Burkholderiales bacterium | reverse complement strand
TGGCCGGTCTCGCCGACCTCGCGCAGCTCCTGCTTGACGCGGGCGGCGTCGTCCAGGGACAGGCGGACCGAGACACGGCGGGTGGCATCAGCCATGCGTCACGCCTCCCGGGTTGGTGGGCTGGTCAGGGCGCCTGGCGGCGCTGCCGGCCGCGAGGCCCATGCGCATGGCCAGCAGCAGTTCGGCGGCAGCCCAGCCGGTGGCGCCCATCTCGCGGGCGGTGGCGAGCGCGGCCGGCATGTCGAGATCGAGGCCCGTCATGGTTGCCGTGGCGCAGGTGGTGCCGGCGGCCCACGCTGCGGCGCCCTCGACGCTGACCGGCGCGTGGGCGGCGTAGGGGCATGCGAGACCGCAGTTGCGGTCGAGTGCCGCGCAGCCGCGGCAGTAGTCAGGACCCGAGCCGAAGTGCCATTCGGCCCGTGCCCTTATCCGTTTCCCTCCAGGGCCACGGCAGCTACCGGGCCGGTCGCGCGGTCCCAGAAGGCTGCTGCCATCTCGTCCATGTCCATGAGCCGCTCGACCGCCTCGGGGGAGAGCGGCAGCGGCTTGCCGGCGGTGTCCCCGACACCCTCCCAGGCGGTGACGGCGTGTCGGGCAAGCGCCTTGACCAGGAAGGCGAAGGCGAGGCCGCGGGCCATGTCGGGGTCGAGATCCGCCTCCGAAGACCGCAGTGCGCCGAGGCGGCGCGCGGAGCCGGCTTGGGCGGCGGCCATGACGGCGGTGGTGACGGGGCGGATTTCCACGCGCACGCCGCGGGGAAGGTCGAGCCAGTACGGCTCAACCGGGAGGTCGAGGGTGAGCATAGTTGGATTACCTTTCCGGGCAGGTATCATGTCTCGATGGCGCTAAGATCACGAAGACGCAGGAGTGGTGGCAGGCCTCCACGTGGGTCCGCCTACGGGGCTGAGACACAAAATGGTGCCTCGGCGGGTCCCGGCGATTCGCCCGGTGACCGGGGCCGTCGCTTTGAGGTCGAAGTGAGCCAGAAGCTAAATTCATTCGGCTGGGACGTCTCACTCACCGCTGCATCGGGCGACTTCGGGTGTGATGTCGTCGCGCGCTGCGGGGCGTCGCTGCTGGTGGTCCAATGTAAGCAGTGGGTCCAGGGGATTGGTCTTGATGCCGTTCAGGAGATCCACACTGCAAGGGCACTCCACAATGCGAATGAGGCGGCGGTCATCGTGCGGGGGCGCTTCACGGCCGCTGCTCGCCAAGCTGCATCTAAGCTTGAGATCCACCTGCTGCACATCGACGACCTTCGCCCTGGGCATGCCTTCGATAGATCAGTCGAAGGCCAGAGGGTCCGTTCTCGTCGTGCTGCAGAGGCAGCTGAGCAACAACGTCAGCAGGAAGAAGCCGCGCGACGTAAGCAGGTTGAAGCACAACGATCTGCCTGGTCGGCCTTCGACTTGCAGATGTCTAGAGTCGAACGGCGACGTAGATTGAAGGAATTCTTTCCGCTCGGCTTGCTCGCAGTAGGCGGTGGATGGTCCTGGCTTGTCGTCAGCCTTTTCGCTTCGTACCCGGGTTGGGCGCTATTTCTGGCTGGCTGCGGAATTGTGGCTCTATGGAACGCTACTGCGGCAATTTATCGCGTCCGGCCTCCCACCCCACTCTCATTTGGAAGACCTCAATCGGCGCCGAGTGGGCGTCGTGTCGTGAATTGCCTACACTGCGGCACAGCGATGCGATTGCCGGCCGGTCGGTCCGGCAGCGTTGCTTGCCCAAAATGCAAGCGATCCGCCTGGTACGAAACGTAGCGTCGAACTACGCGTACTCCGTCCCCGCCTGCTGGTTCCGCAGCACCACCGTCATCATCCGCGTTGCCGTCGCGTTGAAGGCGGCCCGGAAATCGAAGCTCGCCTCGACGCCTGCCGGTCCTTCGATCGGCGTCTTGGCCAGCGCCAAATAGACCTCATGCAGCGTGATCGTCAGGCTGCGGTTGGCGTCGATGGTGAAGGCCATGGCGAATTCCGCCGAGGTGCCACCCTGTGCCTGGGCCAGCAGCGCGGTG
>JBBRCD010000295.1:0-2071 GCA_038205245.1 Burkholderiales bacterium | reverse complement strand
CCATCTGAACGACGAGCGCGGCGGCGGCTCGATGACGGCGCTGCCGATCATCGAGACCGAGGCACAGAACATCTCGGCCTACATCCCGACCAACCTGATCTCGATCACCGACGGGCAGATCGTGCTGTCGCCGTCGCTGTTTGAACTGGGTGTGCTGCCGGCGGTCGATGTCGGCACCTCGGTGTCGCGCGTGGGCGGCAAGGCACAGCGTGCGGCCTACCGCGCGGTGGCGGGTGACCTGAAGCTGGCCTATGCGCAGTTCGAGGAACTCGAGACCTTCGCCCGCTTCGGCGCCCGGCTCGACGAGGACACGCGGCAATCCATCGATCATGGCAAGCGCATTCGCGCCTGCCTGGGCCAGCCGGAATTGTCGCCCGTGTCGGTGCCGGCGCAGATCGCCATCCTGCTGGCACTGAACGCAGCGCTGTTCGACCCGGTGCCGCTGCAACGCATGGCCGCCGCCCAGCGGGCCGTGGAGGACGCGGCCCACGCGCTGCCCGACGAGCTGGGCGAGCGGCTGGCCGGGACCGAAGCGCTGAGCGATGCCGACCGCGAACAGGTTACCGAAGCCGCACGCCAGGCACTTGAAACGTTTCTGGCCGACGACGAATCGAACCCGGCTCCGCCAGATTTTCCGCGCCCACCCGGGCCACCCGGGCCACCCGGACCGCACACCGAACCGAAGGAGGCGAAATGAAGATCCATCACACGCCAAACACACTGACGCCCGACACACTCACACCCGCCAGCCTGGCCGAATTGACCTCGTTCACGGGGCGGCCTTGCCTGTCGCTTTACCAGCCGACGCACCGGCAGCACCCGGACAACCGGCAGGACCCCATGCGGTTCCGTCATCTCGTCAAGGCACTGGAAGCATCGCTGCTGCAGCAACACGCGGCCCATGCCATCGAGGGCCTGCTCGAGCCATTCGAGGCCCTGGCCGAGGACCGCGATTTCTGGAACCACACGGAAGACGGTCTGGCCGTGTTCGGCGCGCCGGAGCTGTTCCGCGTGTTCCTGCTGCAACGGCAGAACTCCGAATGGGCTGAGCTGGCCGTGGTAGCCGACAGCTTCCACACCAAGCCGCTGCGCCAGTGCCTGCAGTCGACCGGGCGCTATCAGGTGCTTGCACTGAGCCGCGACCGGGTGCAACTCTTCGAAGGCGATCGCAACGCACTCAGCGCCGTTGCGCTGGCAGCCGGCGTGCCGCAGACGATGGCCGCTGCACTGGGCGACGAGCGCGCCGAGCCACACAGCACCGTTTCTTCATACGGGGGCATCGGCGGCGGCCACAGCGCCATGCACCATGGCCAGGGCGGCAGGAAGGACGAGATCGACGGCGATGCCGAGCGCTTCTTCCGTGCGGTGGACCGGGCCGTGCTGGAACACCACTCGCGCCCGTCCGGCCTGCCCTTGATGCTGGCGGCTTTGCCTGAACACCACCACCTGTTCCGTGAGGTGAGCCACAACCCGTTCCTGATGGTCAGCGGCCTGATGGTCGACCCCCAGGGCCTGACGCCTGAGGACTTGTGCAAGCGCGCCTGGGACGTGGCAGCGCCGCAGCAGCTGGCGCAGCAGGCTGCGTGGCGCGATGCCTATGCCGCTGCCTCCGCCAAGGGCATGGGCAGCGATGACGTGTCTCAAGTCCCCCATGCCGCTGTAGCAGGGCGCGTCGCAACGCTGCTGATCGAGGCCGGGCGCGAGCTGCCTGGCCGGGTCGATGGGTCGACCGGACGCATCGATCCTGCCGAACTCGACAGCCCGCGTGTGGACGACGTGCTCGATGACCTCGCTGCGCTGGTCGAACGCATGGGCGGTGAAGTCCACGTCCTGTCGGCCGAACACATGCCTTGTCGCAGCGGCGCGGCGGCGAGCTTTCGTCACTGATTTTCGTCAATAACGCCGCGTGCATCCCGAAACCCACAGGAGAACCCATGAAGATCCAACTCAATACCGACGTCCACATCGACGGTGACGAGGCGCTCGCTGCGCAGGTCACCGCCACCGTCGAGCAGGCGCTCGAGCGCTTCATCGAAAACGTCACCCGTGTGGAAGTTCACCTCAGTGACGA
>JBBRCD010000294.1:0-2129 GCA_038205245.1 Burkholderiales bacterium | reverse complement strand
GGTGGTCTTCCGCGAAACCGGCGGGGATTACAACTACGACTTCCATACCGCCCCGCGGCGTCAGTACGTCGTGAACCTCGAGGGCGAAGTCGAAATCGAAGTCGGCGACGGCAGCAAACGCATCCTGCGCAGCGGCGATATCCTGCTCGCCGAGGACACGACCGGCCAGGGACATATCAGCCGCGCCGTGGCGGGAAAAACACGCAAATCCTTGTTCATTACGCTGGACTGAGGCTCGCCGACGTCATCCGGTGCGCAGCCGGGCGAGATAATTCAAGCCCTCGATTGCGCGACTGCCGTACCAGGACGTCATTTCTCCGTCGATCAACGATACCGCGACCGGAGGCGGGGACTCTTCGCGCGCCGTCGGCAGGAAAAAATTATCGTCCGCCGCAAGCAACTGCCGGACTTCCTCGAGATGACCGTTGCGGAATGCGTAAGGTTCCGAAGACAGCAGGACGCGATCCAGGCGCGCGGCCAGTTCCGGCCTGAGTTCAAACTTCGGATAGCGATCCGCCGATTCGATTTCAACCGTATCCCAGCCGACCGCCGCCAGAGTCCGCGCAATGTATGTATCGCGCGACACGGTCATCCACGGCGATTTCCATATCAGATACAGCACCCGTTCACGAGGCAACGCCGCACAGGCCGCCACGGCTCGGCCATAGGCGTACTCGAATGTCCGGCAGAGCGCTTCCGCCCTCTGCTCGCAACCGAAGATCCCGCCCAGCAGCCGGTACAGCGTCAGATTGTCGAGCGGGCCCAGCGGATGCGTCACGATTACATTCGGGACAAATTCAGCGAGCCGGTCTACGGTCGGTTTTTCGTTCTCGTCGATGTTGACGATCAGATGCGTCGGCGCAAGTTGCCGGATGGCGTCAACGTTCACCGCCTTGGTGCCGCCCACCTTGAGCACGGTCCGGATCTGGCCTTTCGGATGCACGCAGAAACCCGTGCGTCCCATGAGCCGGTCGCCGACGCCCAGTTCGAACAGCAATTCGGTTACGCTCGGGACGAGGCTGACGATCCGGGCATCGGTGCGCGCCCGGGCATGCACGCGCCCGATGGCATCGACCATGCCGCTGAATTTTTGTCTCATCCGCGCCGCGTACCCGTGCTCAAGCGGCGCCATCATGCCTTGCGCTTCGCCGACCGGCTTTTGCGTGGCTTGGCAGGCCCTTCGGGATTGGCGGCCGGCGCCGCCGACAACGGAATCAAACTTTCCTTTAGCGTGCGCAGCACGAAACTCGACTTGCTATGCCGGATGCCTGGAATCCGGTACAGGCGTTCACGCAGCAAGCGCTCGTAATCGCGGGTGTCTTTTACGGCAATGCGAATGTAGTAGTCGTAGTCGCCGGAGACCAGATAAGCTTCCATGACCTCCGGGATCTGCTCCAACGTCTTGCCAAAGTCATACAGCGTTTCGTCGGTGTGGCTCTCCAGGGTGACCTGCACGATGACCGTTTCGGACAGCCCGATCGCGGGCGGATCGACGCGAACCGTGTACCCCTGGATGACGCCTTCGGTCTCCATGCGCTTGATGCGCGCCCAGCAGGGCGTGGACGATAACCCGACGCGCTCGCTGATCACCTGAAGGCTGGCACGCGCGTCTTCCTGCAGGACTTTCAGGATCGCAAGATCGAATTTGTCGACGCTCATTCTTCTATTTGGGCAAATTTAAGAAAAGTTTTCTAATAATACGGCATCGGGGCAGAAAATAAGATGCTTTTTCTGCCATACGCCACGTACGATGGGTCCATGAGCAATCTCGCGCATCCGCCCCTTCCGCCGCCCACACAGACTGACCCTGTCCGCCTGGTGCGCAGCGGCGCGCAATCCCTCCTCGACACCCTGGTGGCGCTCGGCGTCGATACGATTTTCGGTTATCCGGGCGGCGCCGTGTTACCGGTTTACGACGCACTCCACGCGGAACAACGTATCCGCCATGTTCTGGTCCGCCACGAGCAGGCCGCCGTGCACGCGGCTGAGGGTTATGCACGCTCCACCGGCAAACTCGGCGACGTGCTGGTGACCTCCGGGCCCGGCGTCAGCAACACTCTGACCGGATTGCTGGACGCGATCTGCGATTCCGTACCGGTACTGTGCATTAGCGGCCAGGTGGCCACGGG
>JBBRCD010000293.1:0-2195 GCA_038205245.1 Burkholderiales bacterium | reverse complement strand
CTGGACATTCTGCGCGGCGCCGGCGTGCCGTTTCAACGCCATGTCGAGGTCGCGGTGCAGTGCCTGGCCAGCGCGGCCGACTACGCGGCCACACGCGCGCGACACGCGGCGATGCCCGCGGCTGAACCACGCGCCACTGCGCCGGCCGACGCGGTGCAGATCGTCGACACCGCAGCGAGCGCCGGGCGCGATCTGCTGGAAACCGAAGCGCGCGCGCTTCTCGGCGCCTACGGTATCGCCCTGCCTGCACATCTGCTTGCGCGCAGTGCGCAGGACGCTGCAGCAGCAGCGCACACCTTCGGCGGCCAGCCGCTGGCGATGAAGATCGTGTCGGCCGACATCCTGCACAAGTCAGAGGCACAGGGCGTGAAACTGAACCTGCAAGGCGAGCAGGCCCTGAGCGAAGCGTATCGCCAGATCGAATCCGGCGCCCGCGGCTATCGTCCGAACGCGCGTATCGAAGGCGTGCTGATCGCCCCGATGGCCCAGCGTGGCATCGAACTGATCATCGGCGTCACCGACGATCCGCAGCACGGGCCGGTGATCATGTTCGGCCTGGGGGGCGTGTTCGTGGAGCTGATAGGCGACGTGGTGTTCCGCGCCCTGCCGATCACCCTGGACGATGCGCGTGAAATGATAGCCGGCCTGCGCCATGGCGCAGCGCTCGACGGCGCGCGTGGTGCTGCGCCGGTGGACCGGGAAGCCCTTGCCGCGCTCATGGTGCAGGTGTCACGCATCCGCGAGCTGCACCCGCAGATCCGCGAGATCGACCTGAACCCGGTCATCGCGCACGGCAGCGGCTACACGATCGTCGATGCGCGGGTGATTCTGCAGGCCCCTGACAAGGCGAGCCAGACATCAGGGTAGCGACCAGGGGACTGACCCCGCATGAGGTCTGTCGCCGATTCCGCAGGCCCCCGACAAGGCGCGCTTGCAAACCTGCGCCGCGGCGCCCGCCTACTCCGCCTTCGCCTTCGACTCGCGCACTACCCTCGCCCAGCGCGCGATCTCGGCGGCCAGATACTTTGCGAAAAACTCCGGCGACTCGGCGATCGGGTCCGCACCCATCTGTGCCAGACGCTCGCGCATCTCGGGTCGCTGCACCGCCTTCACCACCACTTCGTTGAGCAGGGTGACGATCTCGCGCGGCGTGCCCGCGGGCACCAGCAGCCCGTACCAGGTCTCGGTCACGAAGCCAGGTAGCCCGCCCTCCACCATGCTCGGCAGGTCAGGCAACAGCGGTGAGCGCTTCGCGCTGGTGATGCCCAGCGCGCGAACCCGCTTTGCTGCCATCAGCGGTTGCGCCGAGGGGATGTTGTTGAACGCGAAGTCCACTTCACCGCTGGCCAGCCCGGCGAGCGAGGGCGCACTGCCCTTGTACGGCAACATGGGTCATGTCCGAGCCGATCATCACCTTCAGCATCTCACCCGAGAGGTGCTGCGAGCTGCCCACGCCGGAGGATGAATAGTTGAGGCGACCCGGGTTCTTCCTTACCACCGCGATGAACTCCTTGATCGTCTTCGCGGGGAACGAAGGATGCACCAGCAGCAGGTTCGGGCTGGTCGCGAACACTGCCACCGGCGCGAAGTCCTTTATCGGGTCGTAGTTGATCTTCGTGTACAGACTCACGTTGATGCCATGCGCCGCCGAGCTCGTGAACACGGTGTAGCCGTCGGCTGGCTGTCTGGCGACAAACTCTGCAGATCGTCTTGGACTGCTGGCGCCCCGGCATCACCGGGGCAAGCGCAGCCGCAGCCTACGCTGTCCCGGCCTGCCGCAACGACCGGTCCAGACCGCGCAGCAGCGGCAGGATCACATCGATTCTGGGCACCGCGACACGCGACTCGCGAGCGAACGCCTGAATCTGGCCGAGCAGCGCCTCGACTTCGATCGGCCGCCGCTGCATCACATCCTGCAGCATCGATGGGCGCTGGCCGGGTTTGCCGCGCCTCGCCACCGCCTCGACATCGATCTCGTCACGCAGGTCCCAGCCCATGCTGGCCGCGACTGCAAGCACTTCGCGCATCACGTCGATCATCAGGGCGCATTGGTCCGGATCGGCGCCCAGCCCGCCAAGATCCTGCCCGGTGAGCGCACTGATCGTGTTGCCCGAGGCATTGAACACCAGCTTGCCCCAGATGTCGCGGCGCAGATCGGCAGACACGCGGGCATCGACCCCTCCGCGCTTGAACAG
>JBBRCD010000292.1:0-2226 GCA_038205245.1 Burkholderiales bacterium | reverse complement strand
ATCAACGGGCGCCCGACTTACGCTGGACGTCAATATCATGGCCGTTCGGTCGAGGGCCTGCTGTTCTGCGTCCGCGCCGTGCAGGCGACATTCGATGACGAGAACTGGCCAGCAGTCCGGTCGTATGACGCCGGGGTGGGCCCCCGCAGCTTCGCTTACCCTGACAGCGGCCAGTGGGACGCGGAGCGCAACGTCGAGGAATTCTGTGCGGCCCTGCCCTCCTGGAAAGCCCACGGCATCTCCGCGGTCGTGCTGTGCTTCCAGGGTGGGCGGCCGATGCTCAATGTCTGGAAAACGCGGTGCGATCCACAGCCTTGGATCAATGTCGGCTTCGAGCCGGATGGGCGCCTGAAGCCCGCCTATGCGCGCCGGATGGCACGATGCATCGCCGCGCTCGATGCGCTCGGCATGGTCGCCCTGGTCAGCTTTTTCTACTTCGGACAGACTGCCCGCCTGGAGAATGACGACGCCATACGGCGCGCGATCCGTGAAGGCACTGAGTTCCTCGCCGGACTGAACCGGAAGAACATCATCATCGAAATCGCCAACGAGGTTGCACTCGATTGGCAGTCCTATCATTACCTGCAATTTCGCAGTCTCGCGCTGGAGAACGTCCACCACCTCGTGAGATTCGCCCAGGAGGTATGCAATCGGGCACTGCCTGTTTCCGCCAGTCTGCTCGCCTCGCAGGTACCCACTCCCGACCTGGTACGCGCCGCAGACCTTATCCTGCCTCACGGTAACGACCTCGGTCCCGACGGCCATGTACGCAAGATCGAGCAGGTTCGAGCAATGCCTGAATTTGCCGAACATCCCAAGCCGATATTTTTCAATGAAGCCTCGGCTGACGTAGTGGACTTTCAGGCCGCCTTTGAATCACGCGTATCGTGGGGATACTATGACCACGGCGTTAACGACTACGTCAACGGCTTCCAGGCGCCGCCCGTCAACTGGTCGATCAACACCTTTGCTAAACGCGCCTTTTTCGAACGCGTTCGCGATATCACCGGCAGCGATTGACCTTCACTTGCTGCCGGGACGGATTGAAACGAATCATCAGAGACCGGGCTTCGCCATACGCCAGCCATTCTGTGCACGTCGTGCGGTTGCACTTCAGCACTCACACCGCGTACTTCAGTCACCCCACCGACGAAGCTGCAGCGCGGGCCACCCGTTTAGGCGGGAGTCGAGACGTGGCTCCCTGTCTCAGACGATTCCAGCCGCACGCAGCGCGGCAATCCGGTCGTCGCCGTAACCGAGCAGGTCGGCCAGCACCGACTCGGTCGAATCGCCCAGAGCGGGGGGCGCGCGGACATGCGCGGGCGGGGTGTCACAAAGTCTTAGTGGGCTCGCGATGGTCGACACGGCGGCGCCGTCGGGCCGTCGCAACTCCACGCGCAGGCCTCGGTGCCGAACCTGAGGATCCTGGAACACCTGAGCATAATTGTTGATCGGCCCGCAGGGGACGCCCCGCGCTTCCAGCCGCTGTGTCCAATCGGCGACATTGCGTGTCAGCATCGTGCGCGCAAGCTCCGGCACCAGTTCGTTGCGTCCGGTGATGCGGCCGCTCACCAGTTTCCAGCGCTCTGCCGTCGCAAGGTCCGCACGCTCTATCGCCACGCAATACTGCTGCCACTGTGCGTCATTGCCGACGGCTACCACGATTTCACCATCGTTGACGCTGAACACCTGGTAGGGCACCAGGCTGGCGTGGGCGTTGCCGTAGCGGTGCGGGACCTTGCCGCTGGCGAAGTACGACGTCACCTGGTTGCCCCCGAGGGCGACGATGCAGTCGAGCAGCGCCATGTCGATGTACTGGCCCCGGCCCGACAGGCTGCGATGATTAATGGCAGCCAGGATCGCAATGCTGGCGTACATGCCGGTCATGACGTCGGCGATCGCGATGCCGGCCTTCTGTGGACCGCCGCCGGGCAGGCCGTCCTGCTCGCCGGTGATGCTCATCAAGCCGCCGACCGCCTGAAAGACGAAATCGTAGCCCGGCTTGTGCGAACTCGGCCCATCCTGGCCGTAGCCGGTGATCGAGCAGTAAACCAGACGCGGGTTCAGCGCCGACAGGGTCGAGTAGTCGAGACCGTAGCGCTTCAGGTCGCCGACCTTGTAGTTCTCGATCAGCACGTCGCTGATGGTGGCCAGCTCTCGCACCAGCGCCTGGCCTTCGGCTCGCGAGATGTCGATGGTGATCGATTTCTTGCCGCGGTTGGTGGC
>JBBRCD010000291.1:0-2243 GCA_038205245.1 Burkholderiales bacterium | reverse complement strand
CCCCGGTCACGGTGCCCGGTCTTTGAACTATGGGGACAGACCGTGAGGGTCTGTGCCCATAGGGCAACCGAAGGGCAGGCTCGGATCAGTGCCCGGTCTTCGCGCTGTCCGGGTGCTCTTGTCCGAACTCGTCCTCGATCTTTCGCCAGCGGTCGATACCGACGATCTTCGTGTACTCGTCGAACGGCGTGCCGGTGCCGACCAGCTTGAGATCGCCGCTCCTGAGGTCGGCCAGCGCGAGCTGCATGGTGCGGGTGATCCGCAGCAGCAGCGTGATGCCGTAGAGCGCGACGCCATAGCCCATCTGTGCGAGCACCTGCGGCTTGACGATCGGCGACAGGCCACCTTCCAGCATGTTGGCCACATGCACCGTGTCGATCTCACGAACCGCGCGCGCCATCTCGTCTTCGTTGAGCATCGACTCGATGAACACGCCGTCGGCGCCGGCGCGCACATAGCGCTCAGCGCGGCGCAGGGCCTCGTCCAGCCCGTGGATGGCCCGGGCATCGGTGCGGGCGACGATAAAGGTCTGCGGGTCCATCCGGTTCGCACTCATGGCGCGCAGCTTTGCCTCCATCTCCTCGGTCGGCACTACCCGCTTGCCGGCCATATGCCCGCAGCGCTTTGGCGCGACCTGATCCTCGATGAACATTGCCGAGATGCCCATGCGCTCGTAGGTATGCAGCAGATGCACGCAGTTCTTCACGTCTCCATAGCCGTTGTCGGCATCGACCAGCACCGGCAGGTCGCAGGCGTTGGTCATGTCGCGGAAGGCGGCGCTGAACTCGCCCAGCTGGCACAGGCCGATGTCGGGCAGTCCGTAGCGGGCACCGGCGGTCTGGAAGCCGCCGATGAAGAAGCCGTGGAAGCCGGCCGCCTTGATCAGCAATGCGGACAGGGCGTCATGCGCGCCGGGCAGCACCAGTGGTTTTTCCTTGGCGAGGAGGCTTCGGATCGAGGGCTTCTTGTTCAAAACAATTCCTTCAGGTCGTCGGCTTCGCCCGGCCTGATGAGCGGCGGCCGGTCACCGGCGTGTGGGGGACTGCGGGCGGCCGGGTCAGTCGCCCTTGATGCCGGCATCGCGGATGACTTTTCCGAAGCGTACCGCTTCGCTGCGGATGAATTCGGCGAACTGTTCCGGCGTGTTGGTCTGCGGTTCGATGCCGGAGGCGAGCAGCTTGTCGCGCAGGTCCGGCGCGCTCATCGCCTTGACGATCTCGCTGTTCAGCCGGTTGATCAGCTCGCGCGGCGTGCCTGCCGGGGCCAGCATGCCGTACCAGATCGGCACTTCGAAGTTCTGGATGCCGGCTTCACGCGCGGTGGGCACCTGCGGCAGATTGGCCTGGCGCTTCTCGGACAGGATCGCCAGGGCGCGGATCTTGCCCGCGGTGATCTGCGGTGCCGCAATCGGTGCGGCCATGATCAGCATGTCGGTCTCGCCACTCATCAGCCCGATCATCGCCTGGCCCGAGCCCTTGTACGGCACGTGCACGGTGCGGATCTTCATCAGGCTGTTCAGAAGCTCGGCAGCCAGATGGGTGGTAGTGCCCACACCGCCTGAGCTGTAGTTCAGTTTGCCTGGATTGACACGCGCGATCTTCACCAGATCGCCGAGCGTCTTCGCCGGCACCGACGGATGCACGACCAGGATGTTCTGGATCACCGCGACCAGCGAGATCGGCGCCAGGTCCTTCATCGGGTCGTAGTTCAGCTTGGCGTAGAGCGACGGGCTGATCGAGATCAGCGGTGAGGACAGCACCATGTGGTAACCATCGGCAGGCGCCTTCGAGGCGAATTCCAGGCCCAGGTTGCCGCCGGCGCCGGGCCGGTTGTCTACAGTGACCGGTTGTCCGAACTGGTCAGCCAGTTTCGCCGCGACGCTTCGACCCAGCAGATCGGTCGGGCCGCCGGGCGGAAACGGCAGGATCATGCGCAGCGGGCGGCTGGGGAATGACTGGGCGAACACTGGCGCGCACAGCATGGTGAACAGTCCAGGCAACGATACGGCGCCAAGCAGCGCCAGTGAGCCACGCGTCATTTCCAAGTTCCTCCTCCGGCTTTGGGTGGCCCGTCTCGCAGCGGCCTCGTCTGATGCTGGCGCTGTCGGATGGACTCTCCCGTTGCCCAAAGCTTAGCAGCATGGGCGAGCGCAGGGGATGGGCTGGGGACAGACGGGGACAGACGGGGGACAGACAGCTGGGGACAGACCCTCAGGGTCTGTCCCCTCCGCGATTTCTCGGCAC
>JBBRCD010000290.1:0-2304 GCA_038205245.1 Burkholderiales bacterium | reverse complement strand
AGCTCCGCGGCCATGAAGGCACGAAACTCGGCCGGACTGTTCGCCTGCACGTCGACGCCGAGCGCGGCGAAGCGCTCCTTCGTGTCGGCGAAGGCGAGCGACTTGTGTAGCGCTGCATTGAGCCGATCGATGATCGAGCGGTCGGTGCGCGCCGGGACCACGACGCCCCACCAGGTGACCATGGCGAACCCGGGCACCCCGCTCTCGTCCATCGTCGGCAATTCGGGCGCGAGCGAGGTGCGCTTCGCGCTCGAAGTCGCGAGCGCGCGCAGTTTCCCGGCCTTCACGTGGGCCGCAGCGGCCGGCGGGCTCGCAAACACGAAGTCGATGTGCCCGCCGAGCAGGTCGGTGACCGCCTGGCCGGTGCCCTTGTACGGCACGTGCAACACGTCGATCCCGGTCATCATCCGCAGCAACTCGGTCGTCAGATGCGCGGGGGTGCCGCTGCCGCCCGATCCGTACTTGAGCTGGCCAGGCTTCGCGCGGGCAAGAGCGATCAGTTCGGCGACGCTCTTCACTGGCAGCGACGGCCCGACCGCCAGGAGGGTCGGGCCGGTCGCGAGCAGTGTCACCGCATCGAAGTCACGCATCACGTCGTAGCCCAGGTTGCTCTGGATGTGCGGGGATATCGCCAGCGGCGCGATGTTCGCCAGCAGCAACGTGTAGCCATCGGGCGCGGCGCGCGCGGCGATCGCGCTGCCCAGGACACCGCCGGCGCCCGGCCGGCTGTCGATCAACACCGGCTGGCCCAGCTGCTCGGCGAGCCGGGTGCCCACCGCGCGCGCGACCAGGTCGGACGATCCCCCGGGCGGATAGGGCACAATCCAGCGTACCGGCTTGGACGGCCAGGCACCCTGGGTCTGCGCCTGCGCCGCTGCAGACGGCAGCACGGCACCCATGCACACGACCATCAAGGCAAGGGTGTGGCGGCTCGAACCAGCGTATCTCATCGGAAACTCTCCCTCGGCACCAGGCGCCCGATAAGGCGCGCTGGCGGCGCTCAATCTGTGGTGCTGCATCGGGCGATCGCCTCGACGATCACTGCGTTGTCCCAGTCGCCTTCGCTGCGCGCAACGCAACCCTCGAGCAGGCGCGCATAGACCTCGGCGAACGGAAGCTGCTGCCCGGCCGCGCGCGCCTGCTCGATCATCAGGTGGAAGTCCTTCAGGCTCTGGTCCACCCGGCTCTGCGGATCGCGGAACTGCCGGCGTGCCATCAGCGGGCCCTTGGTGTCCATCACGCTGGAATACGCGGCCGATCCGCGTGCGACGCCGAGGAAGGCTTCCCGCTCCAGACCCATTCGTTCAGCGAGCACCAGTCCCTCGGCCATCGCGGCCCGGTTCAGGCCAACGATCAGGTTCACCGCAAGCTTGGCGCGCGATCCGTTGCCCACCGCGCCCAGGTAGTGCTGGTCCGGACAGATCGCATCGAGCACCGGCGCCACTGACTGCATCGTCGCGCGGTCGCCGCCGACCAGACCGACGCCGGCGCCACTCGCCACCTGCCGGCTGGTGCCCGACACCGGGACTTCGAGCAGCCGAAGCCCGCGTGCGGCCTGACGCGCCGCAAGTGCGGCGAGGCGGTCCGGATCGCAGGTGCTGGTGCAGATCACCACCGGTGACGGGCTGCCCGCAGGCGTGCTGTCGAGGATTCCGCCCTCGCCTTCGATCACCGCCTCGACCTGGTCGGTGTTGAACACCGCAAGCACGATCGCCGGGCATGAGGCCAGCGCCGCGATCGAATCCACCGGCCGCGCCCCCCGGGATGCCAGTGCTGCAGATTTCGCTGCATCGACATCGAACACCGATACCGCAAATCCTGCTTCCAGCAGGCGCCCACACACGGCACTGCCCATCAGGCCGGCACCGATCACTCCGGTCATCCGCTCACCTGCTTCCACGCGTAGCCTCCCCTGCACCGGACTAGTCGACGACGATGCCCACCTGCTTGACGATCCGCGCCCAACGCACGGTGTCGTCACGAACGAACTGCGCGAACTCCTTGCGCGATGTGCTGCCGACAGGCTCGATCCCGGCGGCGGCCTGGCGCCGCTTCAGGTCGGGCGCTTGGAGGGCCTTGTTCGCCTCGACGAACAACCGGTCGGCGATGGCTGCGGGGGTCCTGCCGGGGGCGAACAGCCCGTTCCAGTTGCTCAAGCCGAACCCGGCGATGGTTTCGGACAACGCGGGAACGTCCGGCAGCAGCGCCTGGCGCTCCGGGGTGCTCACCCCGAGCAGCCGCAACCGCCCCGACTTGATGTGCGGGAGAGCGACCGCATAGGTGGCGAACATCAGCTGCAGGTCG
>JBBRCD010000289.1:0-2331 GCA_038205245.1 Burkholderiales bacterium | reverse complement strand
TCGGCGTGGCGCTGGTGGCGGGCGAACACGTTGTCCAGGCCTTCCTCCTGCAGCATCGCCAGCGCTTCGCGCAGGCCGTACATCAGATTGGTCGACGGCGTGTACGGGAAGAAGCCGGTCTTGTTCGGGCCCAGCATCTCCTGCCAGCTCCAGAACGACTTGGGCAGCTTCGAGGTCTCGACTGCCTCCAGCGCCTTGGGCGACACCGCGTTGAACGACAGACCTGGCGGCAGCATCAGACCCTTCTGCGATCCGGCGACGGTGACATCCACACCCCATTCGTCATGCCGGTAGTCGACCGAACCCAGTCCGGAGATGGTGTCGACCATCAGCAGCGCCGGATGTCCGGCGCGGTCGATCGCCTTGCGCACTTCAGCAATGCGCGAGGTGACGCCAGTCGAGGTCTCGTTGTGCACCACGCACACCGCCTTGATCTCGTGCTTCTTGTCCGAAGCGAGCCGCGCTTCGATTGCCGCCGGGTCGGCCCCGCGCCGCCAGGCGTCGTCGCCAACGGCGAGGAACTCCGGGACCAGCCCGAGCCGTTCGGCCATGCCCTTCCAGAGTGACGCGAACTGGCCGGTCTCGTACATCAACACCTTGTCCCCGGCCGACAGCGTGTTGACCAGCGCCGCTTCCCACGCCCCGGTGCCCGAGGCCGGGAACATGATCACCGGGTGTTGAGTGCGAAACACCGTCTTCAGCCCGGCCAGCACTTCCAGACCCAGCCGCTGGAACTCCGGCCCGCGGTGGTCGATGGTCGGCCGGTCGATCGCGCGCAGAACCCGGTCAGGCACATTGGACGGACCGGGAATCTGCAGAAAGTGGCGGCCAGCGGGCGTGGGCATCGGAAGTCTCCTCGGTGACGGTGCCGGCCGGCGCTCGCCGGCCAGAATGAGCCGGGACAGTAGGCGATGATTGTATGCAAAGTCAAGGCCACCGGGCGGATCCGAGCCCGACCGCTAGCAGTCCGATCCAGAAAAAGGGGCCAGGGTCAATTTCCTCGCAAGCGACTGTAAAGGTTGGAAATCGGAAGGAAATTGACCCTGGCCCCTTTTTCCAGCCTTGGCGGTGCATCGTCCAGCATTGCATTTTGCATGCAATCCGTATACGTTCTGCGCGATGGACCTGCCCCCGGTTTCTGCCCACGCGCCCCTGGCCTCGCCTGACCCGGTCGAGCGCCGGCCGCTGCATGCCGCCGGCATCGATCGCCTGCGCGACATGATCATCCAGGGCCAGCTCGCCCCGGGGATGAAGCTGAACGAGCGGGTGCTGGCCGAACGGCTGGGCATCTCGCGCACGCCGCTACGCGAGGCGATCAAGTTTCTCGCCTCCGAGGGCATGGTCGAGTTGCAGCCCAACCGGGGCGCCTTCGTGGCCGCGATCGACGCGCCAAAGGTGCGCGAGGTGTTCCTGGTGCTCGGCGCGCTCGAGGCGCTGGCCGGCGCGACGGTCTGCGCCCAGGCCACCGATGCCCAGATCGCCGAGATCCGCGCGCTGCATTACCAGATGGTGCTGCATCAGATGCGTGGCGATCTTGCCGCCTACTTCCGCTGCAATCAGGATATCCACGCGCGGCTGGTCGAGTTCACCGGCAATGCCACGCTCGCCCAGACCTGGCGCGCGCTCAATGCCAAGGTGCAGCGGGTGCGCTACATGGCAAACCTGTCCGGCGAGCGGTGGCAGCAGGCGGTGCGCGAGCATGAAGCGATGCTCGACGCGTTGTCGGCGCGCGATGGCGCCCGGTTGAGCGCGATTCTGAGCGACCACCTGGCGCACAAGCTGGTGATGGTGCTCGGTGCGCTGGATGCGCAAGCCGGGCAGGGCAAACCTTCTTCGGAGATCTCACCATGAGCCAGACCTCAGTGACTGCACCCTTGTCGATCGAAGTCGTCTCGGATGTCGTCTGCCCCTGGTGCTACATCGGCAAGCGGCATCTGGAGGCGGCATTGGCGCTCTATGCCGATGCGCGCCCCGAGGCCCCTGTGCCGGCGGTGGCGTGGAAACCGTTCCAGCTCAATCCGCAGCTGCCCCCGGAAGGCATGCCGCGTGCCGACTACGTGAAGGCGAAGTGGGGCGGCCGCTCCAGCGCGGATGTCTACGCCCGGGTGTCCGGCGTCGGCAGCGCGGTCGGTATCCCGTTCGCCTTCGACCGCATCACCCGCCAGCCGAACACCACGGCGGCGCATTCGCTGATCGCGCTCGCCGGCGCGCAGAGCGAGGCACTGCAGGGCGCAGTGAAGGAAGCGCTGCTGGCCGCCTATTTCATCGACGGCCGCGATCTGACCGACAACGACACCCTGGTCGAGATCGTCGCTGCTGCCGGCCTCGACG
>JBBRCD010000288.1:0-2471 GCA_038205245.1 Burkholderiales bacterium | reverse complement strand
CAGCCACATGGGACAGCAGCTCGAACAGATAGCCCTGATCGATCACCCCCAGCATCGCGCGCGTGGCCGCCTCTTCCACCTTGCCAGCGCCATGCGCGATCGCCTGATCGGTCAGCGAAAGCGCATCGCGCAGACTGCCCTGCGCCGCGCGTGCGATGAGTTGCAGCGCGCCGGCCTCGAAGTCGATGGTCTCGGCTCGCAGCACATGCTCCAGACGGGACGCAATCTGCAGCGGCGGGATGTTCTTCAGATTGAACTGCAGACAGCGCGACAGCACGGTCACCGGAATCTTCTGCGGGTCGGTGGTGGCCAGGATGAACTTCACATGCTCGGGCGGCTCTTCCAGCGTCTTCAACATGGCGTTGAACGCCGAGCGCGACAGCATATGCACTTCGTCGATGATGTAGACCTTGTAGCGCCCGGTGGTCGGCGCATACATCGCGCCCTCCAGCAGCTCGCGCATGTTGTCGACCTGGGTGTTCGACGCAGCGTCGAGCTCGATCAGGTCGACGAAGCGCCCGGCATCGATCTGCCGGCAGGCGTCGCACACCCCGCACGGCGTGCTCGACACACCGCGCTCGCAGTTCAATGCCTTGGCCAGGATGCGCGCCAGCGTGGTCTTGCCCACGCCGCGGGTGCCGGTGAACAGCCAGGCATGGTGCAACCGGCCGCGATCGAGCGCATTGGCGAGTGCGCGCACCACATGCTCCTGCCCGGTCAGCTCGGAGAAGCCGCGCGGGCGCCACTTGCGGGCGAGGGCCTGGGTCGTCATGGGGTGTGTGTCGGGGGGTGTGTCGGGGTTTGTGGCGAAATGCGTGGCGGAATGCGCGGCGGGGTGTGTGGTGGAGAGCGCAACGGTCAGAGCCGGTACTGAAACCGGATCGACTGGAAGTTGATGCCGTTGTTCGGCGCCCGCGTGCCGCCGTTGGACAGATGCTCGACGCGATATGAAAACTCGTAGGCGCTGCGCGGGCCGACACGCAGCCCCACCCCGAGCACGCTGCCGAACTGCAGATGGCCGGAAAGGTCGCGCAGCGTGGTCAACGAATCCTCCGAAACATAGCGCACTCCGACTCCGAGATCGATGAAAGGTCCAAGCGGTGTACGTTCGATCTGCTGCCAGCGCAGCGTCGGTGTGAACCCGAGTTCATAGACGCTGCTGCTGGTGCGGATGGCCGGATCAGAGCTGTTCTGCCAGTAGCCGGCGGTGGCATTCCAGTAGCCGCCGAGATACCAATCCTTGGTTTCCAGCAGGCGGCGATCCCAGTTCCACTGTACGCCCACCCGCGCCGCGGTGAGGTCGGTCAGGCTGGACACCGACTCAGCCAGCTCCAGGGATACGCCATCCACCGCGGAGGCCGGCGGGACGGTCACCAACACGATTGCCGCGGCGACCGCTGCTCGAGCCACCGCTCGTCCGGGGTGTAGTGCTCGCCGCATGGACGTCATCGACTGGAAAGGGGGTGGCGAGCCTGACCCCCGGCACTTGCAGTGAGTAGCTGTGGCTGCTTCCTTCCGGACCTGACCAGATTCACCACGCTGCAATGCGGGGAGGCCCGCCATGGAATGCAAAGTGTACCGCTTTACAGGGCTGGAGAATAATGATTCCATCATTGACAAGAAAAACCACGCGCCGAGGGGCCAGAACAGTCATCCGCTCGCTGATCTGTTCGCTCAACTGCTCGCTCAACTGCTCGCTCGTCCGCTCATTAACCGGCTCATTCCCCCGCTCGTTTACCTTTTGAGTCGGCCGAGCCGCGCGAGCCCAGGAGGAGGAAACCATGTCGACCATCGAATCCATACTGCATGAGACGCGCCTGTTCCCGCCCGCCGAGGGCTTCGTGCGCGAGGCCAACATCGCCGGGATGGAGCACTACCGCGCCCTGTGTGCAGAAGCCGAGCGCGACTACGAAGGCTTTTGGGCGCGCCTCGCGCGCGAGCATCTGGGCTGGCACACACCGTTCACCAAGGTCCTGAACGAAACCAACCCGCCGTTCTTCAAGTGGTTCGAAGACGGCCACCTGAACGCGTCCTGGAACTGCCTGGACCGGCACCTGAACACGATTCCGGACAAGATCGCCATCGTGTTCGAAGCCGACGACGGCAAGCTGACCCGGGTCAGCTATCGCGAGCTGTACCACCGCGTCTGCCGGTTCGCCAATGCCCTGAAGGCACAGGGCATCGAAAAGGGCGAGCGGGTGATCATCTACATGCCGATGTCGATCGAGGCGGTGGTCGCGATGCAGGCCTGTGCGCGCATCGGCGCCACTCACTCGGTGGTGTTCGGCGGCTTCTCCGCCAAGAGCGTGCATGAGCGCATTCTGGATGCCGGCGCGGTGGCGGTGATCACCGCCGATGGCCAGATGCGTGGCGGCAAGGAGATTCCGCTCAAACCCACGGTCGATCACGCCCTGGCCATGGGCGGCTGCGAAGGCGTGCGCCAGGTGATCGTCTATCGGCGCACCGGCAGC
>JBBRCD010000287.1:0-2559 GCA_038205245.1 Burkholderiales bacterium | reverse complement strand
CGTCTGACCGATATGATCCATCCCGAAGATGTGGAAGCGCTTCGGGAAGCAATTGTCGGCGTGTTCAAATCCAACAGGGCCCTTTCGCGCAGGGAATTCCGCATCGAAACCCGATCCGGCCAGTGGAAACGTATTTTCTGCAGCGGCCGGGTGACGGAACGCAATGCTACAGGCCGGGCGGTGCGACTGACCGGTACCATCACAGCGGATTAATTGCGAACTTCGCTGCGAGCCCGGCGCCCCGACAGCGAACCGTTTCTCGAGGCGCGATTGGCAGGTTTAGCTTTGAGACTATTCAAATAGACATCCACGAGCGCGGTCGCATCCCGTCCCAGCGGCAGATAGGCCGGATCCAAAACCCAGTTCACGATCAATCCATCCACAAGCGCGTGCAATCCGACCGCAGCCAGGCGCGGATTGACCGAAGCGGCAAGCAAACCGCGCTTCGCCGCGTTGCGCAAGCCCCGCTCCATATGCCGCAAGCAATTGTTGCGCGCCTCGATATGGCGTTGGCGTACCTGCAGCATCTCATCGACATATTCGACTTTGTGGCAGCAGATTTCAAAGACGCGCTGGCATCGGGCATCGGTAGTCATGTGCTCGAGCACGTGCACCGCGCACGCACGCACATAAGCCAGCGGATCCTCCAGATCCTCGTCTCCTGCCCGCGCCGCCATTTCCTCCATCGGCAGCACCACGCGCCCCATCATGGCATCGAACAGATCCGCCTTGTTCTTGAAATGCCAGTAAATCGCGCCCCGCGTGACACCGGCCGCCGCGGCAAGCTGCGCCAGCGATGTATTGGATACGCCTTTCTTCACAAACACTTGTTCCGCGGTATCCAGAATGCGGTTGCGCGTTTCCTGCGCCTCTTCCTTGGTTCTCCTCACTAATGTTCTCCGATCGCTCGCTTGTGGCGACGCTGTGTGGCCTGCATTTTAGCAATTTCTTACTTTACATACATTCGTGAATGTACGTAAACTTCCCCGCCTGAGTTTGTCACCCGGGTTTCGCCGGACTTCGAAAGTCATCGCGAAACGGGCATCTGCAAACCAAGTTTCCACAGGAGTTTCAGTGCAAGCTTTCTTCTCGCCTGCAGGGCGCGGCCTCATTGCCGTAATCGTCCTGGCCACGCTTGCTGCGTGCCAGAAATCCTCATCAGACCCCGCTCCGGGCGGCATGCCACCGCCTGAAGTCACGGTAACGACCGTGCAGCCGCATGATATGCCGGTCAACTTCGAATACGTGGCGCAAATATCGGGGGTGCGCGAAGTCGAAGTCAGGCCACGCGTGTCGGGCATCCTGCAAAAGTGGAATTTCACGGAAGGCAGCCGGGTCGCCCAGGGTCAAAGCCTGTTCACCATCGATGCGGCCCCTTTTCGCGCGGCGCTCGCCAAGGCCGAAGCGGATTTGGCCAGCGCGCAAGCCAGTTACGATCAAGCGACACGCAATGCTGCCCGGCTCAAACCGCTGTATGAAGCCAGGGCCGTCAGCCAGAAAGAATTCGATGACGCAACTTCCATCGGGCAAGTTGCCAACGCCAACGTCAAGGCCGCGCAGGCCGCGATGACCGAGTCGCGGCTCAACCTTTCTTATACTCGCGTCGAAGCGCCGATCTCCGGGATCACCAGCCGCGCCCTGCAGTCAGAAGGCAGCCTGGTGCAGGCACAGCAGACTTTACTGACCACAATTTCCCAGATCGACCCGGTACACGTGATCTTCAGCTTCACTGAAACCGAGCATTTGAAATTCACGCGCGCGGTGCAAGATGGGACTTTGCGTCTGCCAAAGGACGGCAAGTTCGATGTCAGACTCAAACTGGCAGACGATAGCGAGTATGCGCGCCCGGGGAAAGTCGATTTCACGGATGTACGCGTGGACCCGGCCACCGGCACCATCGAGGGACGGGCAGTGATCGCCAATCCACAGGGGCTATTGCGCCCGGGGCAATTCGCGCGCGTGGAGCTTTCCGGCGGTGTGCGTCCCAACGCAATTGCCATTCCGCAGCGCGCCGTGCTGGAGGGGCCGGGCAGCAAGATCGTGATGACCGTCAACGCGCAAGGCATGGTCGAACCGCGGCCGGTACAGGTCGGCGATTGGGCCGGCGAGCAGTGGATCATTCTCGGCGGCCTGAAAGCCGGAGACAAAGTCATTGTCGACGGTGTCGTCAAGGCACGTCCGGGTGCCCCGGTGAAGGTCGTTCAGGCGCCGACCGCGGCTGCCCCTCCAGGACAAGCGGCTGCACCCGGCGGACAACCGAACGCCAAACCCCCCGCAAAAGAAGAAACCCCGTAATCCGCCAAATAACCTGATCCGCACACGCCTTCATGTTTTCGCGCTTCTTTATCGACCGCCCCATATTCGCGGCGGTGCTGTCGATCTTTCTCGTCCTTGCCGGTTTGGCAGCAATGCGTACCCTGCCAATTGCCCAGTATCCGGAGATTGCCCCCCCTGTCGTAACGGTGCGGGCCGTATATCCCGGCGCGTCCGCGGAAGTGATCGAGCAAACCGTCGCCGCGCCACTGGAGAACCAGATCAACGGCGTCGAGAACATGCTCT
>JBBRCD010000286.1:0-2651 GCA_038205245.1 Burkholderiales bacterium | reverse complement strand
TGCGGCCCGAGCGCCGCGGCGACGTGCAACTGGTTAAAAACCTGGTGCACACCCATACGCAGCGGCTTGCGCGCTACCGCTGCGAGAACTGCGGCTTCAAGGCGCGCCAGTTTTACTGGCACTGTCCGGCCTGCAATGGCTGGGAAACTTATCCGCCGCGCCGTACCGAGGAAAGGGAATTTGCCGGATGAATTCGCGCGTTGTGGTGGCCCTCGACTATGAAGATCCGAAGTCGGCAATGGCAATGGTCGAGCGGCTGCAGCCTTCGGCCTGCAAACTGAAAATCGGCAAGGAATTGTTTACGGCCGCCGGACCGGCGCTGGTAGAGACCCTGGTGCAACGCGGGTTCGATGTCTTTCTCGATCTCAAATTTCACGACATTCCGAATACCGTCGCGCAAGCCTGCAAGGCTGCCGCGCGGTTGGGCGTCTGGATGATCAACGTCCATGCCCTGGGCGGGCGGGCGATGATGCAGGCCGCCCGGGAAGCGCTTGTGGCGGGTTCACACCGGCCCAAGTTGATCGCGGTTACCGTGCTGACCAGTATGGCTGCCCTCGATTTGCACGAAGTGGGTATTGACGCAAGCCCGTTTGAGCAAGTCATGAAACTGGCAGGGCTGGCGGGCGAATGCAGGCTCGACGGCGTCGTGTGCTCGGCCTTGGAGGCGGGGGCGATCCGTGATAAGTATGGCGACGCTTTCCTGCGCGTGACGCCCGGGATCCGGCTGCTCGAGGATGCGGCGGGGGACCAGAAGCGCGTCATGACGCCGCGCGTTGCCATCGATTCCGGGGCGAGTTATCTCGTCGTAGGAAGGTCGGTCACCCGCGCGTCCGACCCCTTGGCAGTGCTGGCGCGAATCAACCGCGAGATTACAGATCCGGAGATGAAGCAGTGAAGATCACAATCATCGGCAGCGGTTATGTCGGCCTGGTTTCGGGCGCGTGTTTTGCGGATCTCGGCAACGATGTGGTCTGCGTTGACGTCGACGAGAATAAGATCGCGCAGCTGCGCGGCGGCAGCATCCCCATTTATGAGCCGGGGCTGCAACAATTGGTCAAACACAACGTGGCGGCAGGGCGGTTGCGCTTCACCACCGATATTGACGAGAGCGTCACGCATGGTGCCGTGCAGTTCATCGCCGTGGGCACCCCGTCCGACCAGGATGGTTCAGCCGACCTGCGTTATGTCATCGCCGCCGCGCGCGGCATCGGCCGCAGCATGAGCGAATATCGTGTAATCGTGAACAAATCCACGGTTCCCGTGGGCACGTCCGAGCGGGTGCGGGCCGCGATCGCCGAGGAACTCAAGAAGCGCGGACTCGATTTACCCTTCAGCGTCGTGTCGAATCCGGAATTTCTCAAGGAGGGGGCTGCGGTCGACGATTTCATGCGACCCGATCGCATCGTCGTCGGCAGTTCCGACGAACGCGCCACACAGGTCATGCGGCAACTGTATTCGCCGCTTCTGCGCAACCACGATCGCATGCTCGTCATGGATCCGCGCTCGGCAGAACTCACCAAATACGCGGCCAATGCCATGCTGGCAACGCGCATTTCCTTTATGAATGAATTGGCCAACCTCGCGGAGAAGCTCGGCGCAAACATCGAAGCCGTGCGACAAGGCATCGGCTCCGATCAGCGCATCGGCTACCACTTTCTGTACGCCGGCGTAGGCTACGGCGGCTCCTGCTTTCCCAAGGACATCCAGGCCTTGCAGCACACCGCTGGGGAGTATGGTGTGCAATTGACTATCGTCGATTCCGTGGAGAAAGCCAATCGCACTCAGAAGCAGCGTCTGCTGGAGAAGGTCAGGGGCCGTTTCGGCGAGCACCTCGATGGCAGGCAATTCGCAATCTGGGGTCTGTCCTTCAAACCCAATACGGATGACATGCGGGAAGCGCCGAGCCGGGTCGTGATCAATGGTTTGCTAGCGCGCGGTGCCACCATCACGGCCTACGATCCGGTGGCGATGGACGAAGCGCAGAAGATTTTTGCGAAGGAGCCAGGCGTTCGCTTCGCGAGCTCCACCGTGGACGCGCTCGACGGTGCGGACGCGCTGATCATCGTCACGGAATGGAAGGAGTTTCGCAGTCCCGACTTCGATGACATGAAAAAGCGCCTGAAGTCTGCGGTGGTATTCGACGGGCGCAACCTTTACGATCCGGCCATGATGAGCAACGCCGGGATCGAATATTATTCAGTGGGCAGGCCATAGTGATCGGACTTGAAGCGGTAAAGAAAGCGCGGTTGCTTGTCGTCGGCGATGTCATGCTCGACCGTTACTGGTTTGGCGATGTCAGTCGCATTTCTCCCGAAGCGCCGGTGCCGGTCGTAAGAGTCGGACGCACCGAAGAACGTCTCGGCGGTGCCGCAAACGTTGCGCGTAACATTGCGGCCGTAGGCGCCGCAGCCGGTCTATTGTCGGTGGTGGGCGAAGACGAGGCCGGAGCCCGCATTCAGTCGCTGCTTGAGGCGGAGGGAATCGATGCGCAACTGCACCGCGATCCGGGGCTGGCCACAACAATCAAACTGAGGGTCATCGGCCGCCAGCAGCAGCTGTTGCGCATCGACTTCGAAACCGAGCCGGCCCATGACGTGCTGATGTCCAAGCTCGCAGATTTTGAGGTCCGGCTCAAGAAAACCGATCTCGTC
>JBBRCD010000285.1:0-2657 GCA_038205245.1 Burkholderiales bacterium | reverse complement strand
GTGGCTACCGGCGTGCCTACGGATGTGACCGCTGCAGCCGGCGGTATCGACCCGGTCCGCCTCGCGGCTGCCTTCATGGCTTCGCAGGATGCAGCCGCCGGTCGAGCGGTGCCGTCGGTCGCGTCGATCGCAGCACCGGTCGCCGAAGCGGCGCTGCTGCGCGCGCCCCCGTATCAGTTGCGCGAGCGGGTGCTGGACAAGCCCTCGGCCCTCGCCTACTACGCGATCAAGGCGGCGGTTCCGGAGCATGAGGTGTTCGTCGGCCTGTCGCTGGCCAGCCTGCTGGATGTTGCCGACACCGTGCGCGGCTACGAGCGCGACCTGCGGTTGAAGAAGCTGGCGCCCCTGGTGGTCGACTTCGCGGTCGTGAACAAGGCCATGCAGCTGGTGGCGGTGATCGATCTGGAAGACGTCACGATCAGCGCGGAACAGCGCGAGGCCCAGCGGGCGAAGGCCGAGTACCTTCGTGCGCTCGCGGTACGCCAGCTCACCTTCTCCCGCGCGAGGATGCCCAAGTATCAGGATATCCGGCAACTGCTGCAGTCGGCGAACTGAGCGGTGGCGCAGGCCCTGGATATCGGGCGCGCGGCTGCAGCGTCCCCGCTCTCCGGCCTGCGGTCCGGGTTCCGGGCGCATGGCCGGGTGGAATGGATCGGGGTACGCCCGCTGCGGCGCGACCCGCTGGTTGCCTGTGAAACGCTCGCCGCCACACCAGACGATGGCCTGAGTGGGGACCACGGACGGGGTGGCCGGCGGGCGGTGACCCTGATCCAGTACGAGCATCTGCCGGCGATTGCCTCGCTCGCCGGGCGGGCCACGGTTGATCCTGCAATGCTTCGCCGCAACCTGTGTGTCTCGGGGATCAACCTGCTCGCCCTGCGCGATGCACGCTTTCGCGTTGGCGAGATGTTGCTGGAAGGCACAGGCCTGTGTGCGCCCTGCTCGCGGATGAACGAGGCGGCGATACTCGGCCCGGGCGGCTACAACGCGATGCGTGGTCACGGTGGCATCACCGCGCGCGTGATCGAGGGCGGCCGGTTCTCGCTGGGCGATCCGGTGGCCTTCGTTGCCCTGGTCGATGCTGGCGCCGGGGCGGCACAGCGCAGTCTCGATCTGTCGTGACCGCCTGCCGACCGACGTTGCCCGGGCCGGCGGACTTCGATCGATGAGGTCCGATCTGCCGCTCGATCGCGCCTGGCTGGTTCAGCGACTGCTCGGGGCAGACAGGCGTGCGCCGCGGGTGGCAGGCGATGTGCGCGTGGCTGCACCGGGTGCGCAATCCACGGCGGCTGCTGGAATGGACGAGGCGTTCGCGTTGTCCGCTGTACCGGCTGCAGTGCTGGTGCCGCTGATCGCACATGAACGGGGAATCACCGTGCTGCTCACTCAGCGCGCCAGTCATCTGTCGCGGCATCCAGGCCAGATCGCATTCCCGGGGGGGCGGCACGATCCGGGCGATGCATCGATCGTCGACACCGCGCTGCGGGAAGCGCACGAGGAGGTCGGCCTCGCGCCGGCACGGATCGACGTGCTCGGCGTGTTGCCCGAGTACCGCACTCGAACTGGCTTCCGGATCACGCCGGTGGTGGGCTGGATCGAGCCGCCGTTCACCGCGCAGCCGGATGCGGGCGAAGTGGCCGAAGTGTTCGAGATGCCCCTGGCGTTCGCGCTCGATCCGGCAAACCACGAGCGGCATCACCGGGATAGCGACGAGGGGCGCAGGTACTTCTACGTGTTGCCGTTCGAGGATCGCTACATCTGGGGCGCGACCGCGGCGATGTTGGTCAACCTTCACCACGTGCTCGCCGGCGACTGACCCGGCGCGCACCTGAGCCTTCCTGCCCATGGCGTTCGAGATCGCTGTCCTGCTGTTGTTCGCTGCGGTTGCCGCGTTCTGGTTCGATGCCATGCGGGCGCGCGAGGCGGCCCTGTCGGCTGCGCAGCGCGCCGCCGAGAACGCCGACTGCCAGTTCCTGGATGCGACTGTCGCGCTGGCCTCGCTGCGTCTGGCGCGCGAGGGCGGCGGCATGCTCAGATTCCGGCGGATCTATCGCTTCGAGTTCAGCGACGACGGCATGCGGCGGCTGCCGGGTACGGTGACGCTGTTCGGGCGGGAGCTCGAGCGAATAGAGATGGCCCCGCACCGCGAGGCGCCGCCGACCTGGACGATCGTGCAGGGCGGGCGGGACGACCGCCAGTGAAGCGCTTCGTTCTGCTTGCGGAAGCGGTGACAGACCCCCTGCAGGGTCTGTCACCTGACCGCTGAGCTAGCCGAACAGCTTGCTCTTGAGGCGCATTCAGCGGCGCATTCCGCGGCGCATTCAACGTTCTTGCGCGGCGTCCTGATCGTGCGAATGGCGGCGCCAGATGAGTGTCATCGACAGCGCAACGAACAGGCCGAACGCCAGCACGGCGGTGTGCACCGACACCCCGGCACCGATCATCAGCGCGTAGACGCCCAGCATGACCGGGATGCTCACGTTCTCGTTGAAGTTCTGCACTGCGATCGAATGTCCGGCGCCCATCAGACGGTGGCCTCGATTCTGAAGCAGCGCATTCATCGGCACCACGAAATAGCCCCCACAGGCACCGATCAGCATCAGCAGCGGGAGGGCGATCCACGTGTGGGTGACGAAAGTCATCGCACAGACGGCGAT
>JBBRCD010000284.1:0-2790 GCA_038205245.1 Burkholderiales bacterium | reverse complement strand
TGATCGCGCTCGCCGGCGCGCAGAGCGAGGCACTGCAGGGCGCAGTGAAGGAAGCGCTGCTGGCCGCCTATTTCATCGACGGCCGCGATCTGACCGACAACGACACCCTGGTCGAGATCGTCGCTGCTGCCGGCCTCGACGGCGCACTTGCTCGCGCGCACCTGGCCGACCCGAGGGCGCAGCAGTCGATCGCCGACGCCGATACGGAGGCGCGCCAGCTCGGCGTGCAGGGTGTTCCGTTCTTCATCTTCAACCGGCGCTATGCGGTGTCCGGTGCCGAGGCCGCCGAGACCTTGTTGCAGGCCATGCTGGCCAGTGAAGCGCCGGAAGACGCTGCCGCCCTACCCGCAGCACAGTGAGCCATCCGCGATGAACGCACCCGCCAGGCCCCAGGAGTTCAGCGTCCACTTTCATCCCCGCGGCGGCGACAGCGCGCTTGCGGCGCGTCTGAAGCGCGAGCTCGAAGGCGAGGTGCTGTTCGACCGCTTCTCGCGCGGGCGCTATTCCACCGACGCGTCGATCTATCAGGTCGAGCCGGTCGGCGTGGTGATCCCGAGGACCGACCGCGATGCAGAGACTGCGTTCCGGATCGCGATGGACGAGGGTATCCCGGTGATGCCGCGCGGCGGCGGCACTTCGCAGTGCGGACAGACAGTCGGTGCCGCGCTGGTGATCGACCTGTCGCGCCATATCAACCAGGTGCTCGAGTTCGACAAGGACGCACGCACGGTCTGGGTACAGCCCGGTATCGTGCTCGATCACCTCAACGCCTGGTTGAAGCCGCATGGCCTCTGGTACCCGGTGGACGTGTCGACCAGCGCGCAGGCGACCATCGGCGGCATGACCGGCAACAACAGTTGCGGCTCGCGCTCGATCCACTACGGCAACATGGTCGACAACGTGCTCGCGGTCGAGGCGATCACCACCGCGGGTGACGCGTTCATGTTCGATGAATCCGCGCCCGCACACCCGGTCTACCGCGACCTGGTCGACCGGGTGCAGACGATCGTCAAGCGCGAGCTGGAAGAAATCGAGTTCCGCTACCCGCAGGTGATCCGCAACGTCGCCGGCTACAACCTGAACCGGCTGACCCAGCCCGGCTTCAACATGGCGCATCTGCTGGTCGGCTCAGAGGGCACGCTCGCCTACTCGCGCCGGATCAAGCTGAAGCTGTCGCCGCTGCCGGCGCACAAGGCACTGGGCGTGTGCCACTTCCCGACCTTCCGCCAGGCGATGGATGCTGCCCAGCATATCGTCAAGCTCGGCCCGGTCGCGGTCGAGGCGGTCGACCGCACCATGATCGGCCTCGCGCGATCGAACCCGTCGTTCCTGCCGATCCTGGATCGCTGCATCCAGGGCGATCCGGATGCGATCCTGCTGGTCGAGTTCGCTGGCGACGGCTCGCCGGAGAACCAGGCCGAGAACCTGCGGCGGTTGAAGCAACTGAGCGAGCTGATGGCCGACCAGCTCGGCCTGCCCGGCGGTGTAGTCGAGATTCCCGACGCGAAACTGCAGAAAGACCTGTGGGAGGTGCGCAAGGCGGGCCTGAACATCATGATGTCGATGAAGGGCGACGGCAAGCCGGTGTCGTTCATCGAAGACTGCGCCGTGCCACTGGAGCATCTGGCCGACTATACCTCGCGGTTGACCGAAGTGTTCGAGCGCAACGGCACGACCGGCACCTGGTATGCGCACGCATCGGTCGGCTGCCTGCATGTGCGACCGATCCTCGACATGCGGCGCGAAGGCGCGACCCAGATGCGCGCGATCGCCGAGCAGGCGATGGCGCTGGTGCACGAGTACAAGGGCGCGTACTCGGGCGAACATGGCGACGGGCTGGCGCGCTCGGAGTGGATCGAACCGTTCTACGGCTCGAAGCTCACCCGCGCGTTCGAGCAGGTGAAGGACCTGTTCGATCCGAAGGGTCTGCTCAATCCGGGCAAGATCGTGCGCCCGCCCAAGCAGGATGACCGGTCACTGTTTCGCTTCAAGCCCGGCTACGCGATGCCGGCAATCGACACCGCACTCGACTGGAGCGACTCCACTGCAGATGCGGCATCGCCCTCGGCCCGCAGCGAAGGCTTCGGCAAGGCGGTCGAGACCTGCAACAACAACGGTCACTGCCGCAAGTTCGATGCCGGCACCATGTGCCCGTCGTATCGCGCCACCGGCGACGAACAGCATCTGACCCGCGGCCGCGCGAACACGCTGCGCCTCGCGCTGTCCGGCCAACTCGGCCCCGATGCGTTCACCTCGGAGGACATGTACCGCACGATGGAACTGTGCGTGTCATGCAAGGGCTGCAAGCGCGAATGCCCGACCGGCGTGGACATGGCGAAGATGAAGGTCGAGTTTCTGCATCACTATCGCAAGAAGCATGGGCTGCGGCTGCGCGATCGCCTGGTCGCCTATCTGCCGCGCTATGCGCCGATCGCCTCGCGACTGTCTGGGCTGCTCAACCTGCGTGACCGGGTGCCCGGGTTGGCTGCGTTGTCCGAGCGGCTGCTCGGGTTGAGTGCGAAGCGCAGTCTGCCGCGCTGGCGCAGCGATGCGTTCGACGATCGGGAGGTGGTCGCGCATGCACCCGCCAGCCCGAGGGCAGCCAGCGGGCGCGAAGTCGTGCTGTTGGTCGATACGTTCAACCGCTACTTCGAGCCGGAGAACGCTCGCGCTGCAGTCGCCGTGCTGCAGGCGGCCGGCTATCAGGTACACACGGCGCGTGCCGCCGACAGCGATCGCCCGCTGTGCTGTGGCCGCACCTTCCTCTCCGCCGGACTGGTCGATGAGGCG
>JBBRCD010000283.1:0-2795 GCA_038205245.1 Burkholderiales bacterium | reverse complement strand
ATGGGCCGACTGCTCGCCACCGCCATTTTCAGCCGCGACTATCCGGTGATCCAGGGCGGCCTGTTGGTGACGGCCACCGTGCTGGTGCTGCTCAATCTGATGGTCGATCTTCTGTATGCGGTGATCGATCCGCGCATCAAGTACGATGGCCGCTCCTGATTCCGCCACCACTGCCCCGGCGCCCGCGGGCGCCGACGTGGCACCCGTGCCCTCGGCCATCGGTCGCAGCCTGTGGCGGCGTCTGCTCGGCCACAAGTTGTTCGTGACCGGTTTCATCCTGTTTGGCGTGGTGTTGGCGATGGCATTGTTCGCGGACGTGCTGGCCACGGCGGCGCCCGAGAAGATGAACGTGCGCGCCCGATTTCGCACGCCGGAATGGCAGTTCCTGCTCGGTACCGACAACTACGGGCGCGACATCTGGAGCCGCCTGATGTATGGCGCGCGCCTGTCGTTGTCGATCGGCTTCGCGGTGGTGCTGGCCACCGGTGTGGCCGGCACGCTGATCGGGCTGCTGGCGGGTTATTTCAAGCGGCTCGACGGCCCGCTGATGCGCTTCATGGATGCGCTGATGGCGTTCCCGGCCATCCTGCTGGCGATCGCCATCGCCTCCGCGCTCGGACCGTCGGCCATCAACGCGGTGCTGGCGCTGTCGGCGGTGTATACGCCGCGCACCGCGCGTATCGTGCGCGGCACCGTGCTTGTGGTGCGCGAAATGGACTACGTGCAGGCGGCAGTGGCCAGTGGCGCGCGCGATGGCTGGATCATCTGGCGCCATATCCTGCCCAACAGCCTGGCGCCTTTGATCGTGCAACTCACCTTCATCTTCGCGTATGCCGTGCTGGCCGAGTCGATCCTGAGTTTTCTGGGGGTCGGCCCGCCGCCGCCGACACCGAGCTGGGGCAACATGATTGCCGAGGGCCAGGCTTATCTGCGCGAGGCGCCGCTGATCGCGCTGTTCCCGGGCATCGCGATCGCGCTCACCGCCATGGGCCTGAACCTCCTGGGCGACGGCCTGCGCGACGTGCTTGATCCGCGCCTGAGGGTCCAGCATGGCTGAGAGCGTGAGAGGTTGTCGCTCTGAGCCGCTGCTGTCGGTGGAGCACTTGCGGGTCGCCTTCGAGGGCAGCCAGGTCGCGGTCGATGACGTGTCCTTCGTGCTGGCGCCCGGCGAGACGCTGGGCATCGTCGGCGAGTCTGGCTCAGGCAAATCGCTGACCGCGCTGTCCATCCTCGCTCTGGCGCCGGGAACGGTCACTGGGCATGTGCGTTATGGCGGGCGTGACCTGCTGGCCTTGTCGGAGTCGGCGCTCAATTCGGTGCGCGGCAGCGAGATCGCAATGATCTTTCAGGAGCCGATGACCGCGCTCAACCCGGTGTTCACGGTCGGCCGGCAGATCGCCGAGTCGCTGCAGGTGCATCTGGGCCTCAATGCCGCGGCTGCGCGCGTGCGCTGTGTGGAGCTGCTGCGCCAGGTCGGCATCGCCGACCCGCAGGCGCGGCTCGACCGCTATCCGCACGAACTCTCCGGTGGCATGCGCCAACGGGTGATGATCGCCATCGCGCTGGCCTGCAACCCGAAGTTGCTGATCGCCGACGAGCCGACGACGGCGCTCGACGTGACCATCCAGGCCCAGATCCTGGCGCTGCTGCGCGAACTGCAGACCCGGCTCGGCATGGCACTGGTGCTGATCACCCATGACCTCGGCGTCGTGGCGCAGACCGTCGATCGGGTGCTGGT
Organism: Burkholderiales bacterium; assembly: GCA_038205245.1. GTDB lineage: Bacteria > Pseudomonadota > Gammaproteobacteria > Burkholderiales > CAIKXV01 > CAIKXV01. Next base: position 1,057 of record JBBRCD010000283.1, on the reverse strand, counting down.
GATGTATGGCGGGCGCATCGTCGAACAGGGCCCGGTACTGAGCATATTCGACGCGCCGGCCCATCCCTATACCCGCCTGCTGCTCGAGAGCATCCCGTCGCTCGAACACGAGCGCGAGCGGCTGGCGGTGATTCCGGGCGCGGTGCCGCCGCTCAGTGACATGCCCTCCGGTTGTCGTTTCCATCCGCGTTGCCCGCAGGCGGGCGATGACTGCCGGGCGCAGGTGCCACTGTCGCGTGATCTGGGCCATGGCCATCGCGCGGCCTGCTTTCGGGTCGAGCCCCTGGTGCTGCAGGAATCGCCATGAGCCGCCGGGCCGCCCCAAGGCGAATCCCGCAGTGCGTAGCACGGAGGGTATCCCCGTGATGCCGCCGGGCCGCCCCAAGGCGAATCCCGCAGTGCGTAGCACGGAGGGTATCCCCGCGATGCCGCCGCTGTTGCAGGTGCGTGGGCTGACCAAACATTTCCCGATTCTCAAGGGGGTGTTGTTTCCCAAACCCGTGGGCGCGGTGCGCGCGGTCGACGGTGTCGACTTCGATCTGGCCGGGTCCGAGACGCTGGCGCTGGTGGGCGAGTCGGGTTGCGGCAAGACCACCACGGGGCGGCTGGTGCTGCGCCTGATCGAACCGACCGCGGGCACGGTGCATTTCGCCGGCGAAGACCTGCTGGCATTGAACGCCGACCAACTGCGCGAGCGCCGCCGGCAGATGCAGATCATCTTCCAGGATCCGTTCAGCGCACTCGATCCGCGCATGACGGTGGCGCAGATCGTCGGTGAGCCGCTATATATCCATCGCATTCCGAATCGCGCCGAGCGTGTGCGCGAGTTGCTCGACCTGGTCGGCCTGCCGCAGGCTTATGCGGGGCGCTATCCGCACGAGTTCTCGGGCGGCCAGCGCCAACGCATCGGCATCGCGCGGGCGTTATCGTTGAACCCGCAATTCATCGTCTGTGACGAACCGGTCTCGGCACTGGACGTATCCATCCAGGCCCAGATCATCAACCTGATGCAGGACCTGCAGCAGCGGTTCGGCCTGGCCTACCTGTTCATCGCGCA
>JBBRCD010000282.1:0-2806 GCA_038205245.1 Burkholderiales bacterium | reverse complement strand
CGGCACCTCGCAGAACCCGATCGTAGTCGACGCGCTTGCGCTGATGCGCGAATGCCACATCCCGCCCACGCCGATCCTGACACTCATCGATGGGATCACCTCAGATCTGGACACCGTTCGCATCGCCGACGAAGGCGCGCTGCTGCGTTATTGTTACCAGGTCGCCGGGACCGTCGGTTCGATGATGTGCAGGGTGCTGGGCTGCGACGACCCGGCCGCGCTGCGCCACGCGGTCGACCTTGGGATCGCGATGCAGCTCACGAACATTTGTCGCGATGTCGCGGCCGATGCGGCTGCTGGGCGGCGCTACCTGCCAGCGTCGATGATCGGAGAGCTGCCGCCGCAAGAACTGGTCGACCCGGCGTTGGAGTTGCGGCCGCGTCTGCAACTTTGCATTGACGAGATGCTCGACACCGCCGACCGCTACTACCGTAGTGGCGAAGCGGGCCTGGCCCACTTGCCGGTTGGTGCGCGCTGCAGCATCCTCGTCGCGGCGCGCGTGTACCGTGCCATCGGCACACGACTTCGCCAGCACGGCAACGCATACTGGCACGGTCGGACGCTCGTGCCGCAGCGAACCAAGACGCTGGTGACCTTGCGGGCGCTGTTGTCGACCCCCTTGCTCCCCCGATTCTGGGTGCCCACGCGGCACCACGATGCCGCGCTGCACATTTCCTTATCTGCGTTCCTCGGCGCTGACGCTTCGCTCAAAAGCCCGTATGTCTGAAGCCTTCGACCTGGTCATCCTGGGCGGTGGATGTGCCGGGCTCAGCCTGTCGATGGCACTCGCCGCAGAGGGTGGACGTTGCCCCCGCGCGCTGATAATCGAGTCCCGCACCGAGTACACCAACGACCGGACGTGGTGCTACTGGAAAGACTCTTCTGCGTGTGAGCCGTATCCGATCCAACACCGCTGGCAAACGATGCGGGCGGCGCATGCAGGCCAAAGCGTGTCGCTCGACTGCGGATCGACGCCCTACCAGATGGTGGCGGCGCAAGACTTCTACGCCGCCGCCCGGGCCTTGATCGACCGGACACCGAACATGGCATTGAGGCTGGGCACCTCGGTCGCCGGCGAGCCCAGCCGCAGCGGCGGTTTGTGGAACATCCGCACGAGTTCGGGTAACGTGACGGCCCGTTCGGTGGTCGACACACGGTCGCACCAGCTGCCCCGCCGTGGCGGTGCAACGCTGTGGCAATCGTTCTACGGCCATGAGATCGAATGCAGCGCGGCGGTGTTCGACCCTTTGTCGCTGGACTTGATGAACTTCCTTGCACCGAATGCGCGTGACGTGCCGTTCGTCTACGTCTTGCCAGTGTCGCCGACGCGGGCGCTAGTCGAGGTCACGGTGTTTGGCGCAACGCCGCTCGGACCCGGTGAGTTGAGCGTCCGGCTCGAGGCTGCGCTTGCCAAACGCGTCGGAGATGCCTCGTTCACGCTGCTTCGCAGCGAGCATGGCATCCTGCCGATGGGGCTGACCGAGACCCCGGTGACGGTCGATCCAAGCCACGTCAAGGTTGGCATGATGGCCGGTGGTGCCCGACCGAGTACGGGCTACGCCTTTCAGCGCATTCAGCGCTGGGCCGGCGAATGTGCCGACGCGCTGATGAGCTGCGGCCAGCCGGTCGGGCATCGGCCCGACCCGTTTGCGCTGCGCATGATGGATCAGATTTTTCTTGATGTGTTGCGTGCCGACCCCAGTCGCGGCGGGGCTCTCTTCGTCTCGCTGTTCAGCCGCACTGATCCGGCCCGAATCATTGGTTTCCTGAGCGGCGGTTCAGGCCTCTTCGACAGCCTGGCAGTGGTCGCTGCGATGCCTGTTTCGCCGTTCGTCAAAGCTGCGCTAGCCATGACGCGCCGCCGCGCTCGCATCCGCGAAACCGCGGGCGTGGCGTGAGCTCGCCGCGCCGCCCCAAGGGCGAATACCGGAGGGCGCAGCCCGAAGGATTACAGATAAGCCCGAGGCTTCAAGGCCTCGGATTCAGTGCGTTGGCTTGGCTGACGCTCTGTGTGAGTCTCTGGCTCCCGCATCTGGATGTGCAGGTCCAGCTCGCGGTACTGTCGCCAGTCATCCTGTTGCTGGGCGTTCCGCACGGCGCGTTGGACACTGTCTTTGTGCGGCAACTCACAAGTATTCAATCGGCTGCAGGATGGGGCCTGTTCACGATCACCTATTTGGCGGCTGCTGCGGCGGTCGTGGTCGTTTGGTGGTTGTTCCCGGGTTTTTTCCTGGCGCTATTCCTGCTCATGTCGGCGCTTCATTTTTCAGGCGATCCCGAGGGCGAGACGCCTGCGTGGTTCCGAACGCTGTACGGCGGTGCTGTCATATTGTGCCCCCTCATATTGCACGCGGCAGAGGTCTCGGAGCTTTTCGCTTTTCTGGCTGGGGTACCGGCTGCGCAAGGCATCGTGGCCGCCTTGCAGTGGGCCGCGGGGCCCTGGGTTGCAGCCATCGGCGTTGCAGCGATCGCCGGTGCCAGGCAGGACCTGGCGCGCAGCATCGAACTGGTGTCGATGACAGCGTTGCTTAGCTTCGCACCCCCGCTGATCGGGTTTACTATTTTCTTCTGCTGCATGCACAGCGCCCGACATGTGTTGAGAACGCGCGACTACTCCGGTTGTGGAACTCTTCTGCACCTGTTGCGCATCGCCGCCTGGCCGATGTCGATCACCGTGGCCGGCGTCTTCATCGCGTGGTGGCTGTCTGATGGCAAGCCGCTCGACATGCGCTTGGCGCAGCTCCTTTTCATCGGCATAGCCGCGCTCACAGTACCTCACATGATGGTGGTGGAGCGGGTTCGTTTC
>JBBRCD010000281.1:0-2837 GCA_038205245.1 Burkholderiales bacterium | reverse complement strand
GCGGCCCGGCACCCCGGCAGCCGCGATTGCCGATCAGGTCCCGCTCGAAACCAAGCAGTTGCGCCTGGCGCAACTGCAGGCGGCGCTCGATGCCAGCGCCAGGAAGATCAGCGAAGGCATGGTCGGCCAGGTCGAACGCCTTCTGATCGAGGGGTTTTCCCGCAAAAACGCGCAGGAATTATCGGGCCGCACCAGCAATAACCGCGTCGTCAACTTTCCCGGTTCGGCTCGCCTGATTGGCAAGCTCGTCGACGTGCGCATCACCGCCGCACTGGCGCATACATTGCGCGGCGAAGTCCGGATCGCAGAGCCCGCTTGAATCCCCTGGAACTTTCCTTCACTCCGGTCGACAACCAGCGACTTGCCAATCTTTGTGGCGTGCTGGATGAAAATCTCCGGCAAATCGAGAGCACCTTCGACGTGGAGATCGCGCGCCGGGGCGAGCATTTCAGCATATCGGGCCCCCCCGAGCCGACACGGCTTGCCGCCGAGGCATTGCAGCGTTTTTACCAGCAGGCCGGGCGCGATGTGAGCCTGGAGGATATCCAGCTCGGGTTGATCGAAGTCTCAGCCGCCGCGAGCCCGCCTGTGGACGATGCGCTGGTGCTGCAGACCCGGCGCCGCGACCTGCACGGCCGCACTCCGCGCCAGGTGCAGTACATCCGCCAGATCCGGGAACACGACATTACGTTCGGCATCGGACCGGCCGGCACCGGCAAGACCTATCTCGCGGTCGCCTGTGCCGTGGACGCGTTCGAACGCGACGCCGCCAAGCGCATCGTCCTGGTACGCCCGGCCGTCGAAGCGGGTGAGCGCCTGGGATTTCTGCCCGGGGACCTGGCGCAGAAAGTGGATCCATATCTGCGGCCGCTCTACGATGCGCTTTACGATCTCATGGGGTTTGAAAAAGTCGGCAAGCTGTTCGAACGCGCGGCAATCGAGATTGCGCCGCTGGCGTTCATGCGCGGCCGGACGCTGAACCACTCCTTCATCATTCTGGACGAAGCGCAAAATACGACGCCCGAGCAGATGAAGATGTTCTTGACCCGAATCGGCTTCGGCAGCCGGGCGGTCGTAACCGGGGATGTGACCCAGATCGACCTGGCCAAGCACCAGAAAAGTGGTCTCGTGGAAGCGTCAACGATACTGGGCAGCGTGCGCGGTATTGCTTTTACGCAGTTTCTTGCAGACGACGTCGTGCGCCATCCCCTGGTCCAGCGCATCGTTCAGGCCTATGAACAGCACCAAGCCCGTCAGGCGGAGTGAACCGCATGGCGCGCCAACGCCGAACACTTGTGCGCCGGGCGCCTGCTACGCTCGCAGTGGTAGTCCAATATGCCGTGGCCATGGACAACATGCCGTCGCGTCAACGCATCAGGGTCTGGGCCAAAGCCGCGTCGCTGGCGGATGTGCAGGTCACGTTCAGGCTGATGGGCCGGCGGGAAGGCCGGGCCCTCAATCGCGATTTCCGGGGCAAGGATTACGCGACCAACGTATTGACTTTCACCTATCCCGAGTGCGAACCCTTGTGCGGAGACATCGTGTTGTGCGTGCCGGTGATCGAGCGCGAAGCGCGCGATCAGGGCAAGACTCTGGACGCACACTATGCCCATCTGGTGGTGCACGGCATGCTGCATCTGCAGGGACACGACCACGAAAAAGTCCGGGATGCCAAGGTCATGGAATCGCTGGAGGCGGAAATTGTCGTGAAGCTCGGGTATGCTGATCCTTACAAAACTAGGTAAACGGTAAACGGTGAACGGTGAACGGTGAACAGCGAACAATGAAACCCGGCGGGTTTGTTATTTTCCCGTTCACTGTTCACCGTTCACTGTTTACCCTCTCTTAAAGCATGGAAGAAGAACCGCACAAACCCTCTCTACTCGAACGTCTGGGCGCTTTGCTGATGCGCGAGCCGGAAGATCGCGAGCAGCTTATCGAGCTGCTGCAAAGATCCTACGAGCGCAATCTTCTGGACGCCGATGCACTGGCCATGATCGAAGGCGTCATGCAGGTTTCCGAAATGCAGGCGCGGGACATCATGATCCCGCGCGCCCAGATGGATGTGATCGACATCAGCGATCCGCCCGAAAAATTCATTCCCTGGGTCGTTGAAACCGGTCATTCGCGTTTTCCCGTCATCGGCGAAAACAAGGACGATGTCATCGGCATCCTGCTTGCCAAGGATCTGCTGAGCTACTACGCGGGCGACGAGTTCATCGTGCGCGACCGCTTGCGCCCCGCCGTGTTCATCCCGGAAGCGAAGCGGCTCAACGTGCTGCTCAAGGATTTCCGCAGCAACCGCAACCACATTGCCATCGTCGTGGACGAATACGGCGGCGTTGCCGGGTTGGTCACGATCGAGGACGTGCTCGAACAGATCGTCGGGGAAATCGAGGATGAATTCGACTTCGACGAAACCGAAGCCAATATCATTCTTGACCGCAACGGGCAGTTTCGCGTCAAGGCGCAAACCGAGATCGACGATTTCAACCGGACGTTCGGCACCGATTTCAGCGACGAGGATTTCGACACGGTCGGCGGCCTGGTGCTGTCCCATCTCGGCAGGCTGCCCAAGCGTGGAGAACAATTGCGCATTGGCGACCTGAACGTCAAGGTCGTGCGCGCGGACAGCCGCAGGTTGCACTCACTGCTGGTCGAGAAAGTCAGGACGGAGAGTGCGACCTGAGTCTTCCGCAAGCCTGCGCACGAATCGTTCGGTGACTTTCCTGCGTCTTGTCGGCGCGCCCTTTGCATTGGGTGCGCTCGCCGTGCTCGGCTACGCGCCGTTCGGGGTGTACGTCGTTCCGGTCGTAGCGCTCGTCGCCTTGCTGCTG
>JBBRCD010000280.1:0-2903 GCA_038205245.1 Burkholderiales bacterium | reverse complement strand
CGCCACCGAACGGCACGGACGACCGTCGGCTGCCAGCAGCGGCCAGGGGACAGGGGAACAGGGGGACAGGGGGACAGGGGGACAGACCCAGAGGGTCTGGCCCCGCCACCGTGCGGCAGGCGTGACGGTCGGTCGTTAGCCGCAGCCAGGGGACACGACAGGGGACGGACCCTCAGGGTCTGTCCCCGCCAGCGCTGAAGGTCTGCCCCGCTCGCGTGTCCCCGCCTCCGCCGCTAGAGCCCCGCCAGCCAGTGCGCGATCGCCTTACGCATCTCGGGCGACTCGCCCAGCGGCGGCCGCACGTCCAGGGACAAGCCGGGGTGCGCTGCCTCGATCTCTGACACCATCGCCGGCAGGTCTCGACGCAGATGGCTGCCCGCCGCGAGGAACAGCGGCACCAGAACCACATGCCGCACGCCCTCGGCATACAGTGCCGAAGCCAGTGCCGGAAGTGTCGGCTGCATCAGCTCCAGGTAGGCCAGTTCCACCCGTCGCCCCGGTGCATCGGCCAGCAGTTGCTGTCGAATCGCCTCGAACGGCTCGGCCCAGCGCGGGTCGCGCGCGCCATGGGCGAACAGAATCAGCGGTGCGGTGCTCATACTGCAGCCGGCTGGTCAGGGAAGGACAAGGCTTCGGGGCGCATGGGGCGAATATACTCGTGCCATCAGCGACCGGCTTCGATCTTGTCCGCACTGCAGTCCGTGCTCTGAGCCGCGCTTTGATGTGCGCATTGACGTGCTCCGCGATCTTCGACCGGTGCCCACCTCCTGCAACAGCGCACGTCACCAGGCGGTTGCTGTCGCTGAAACGGCTCCGGTGTGCCTGGCATCCACGGGCCCCAGATCATTCGATGAAGGTACACCCATGTCCATCCCTGTCCTGTTTCGTTCCTGCGCCAGCACCGCGCTGTTGCTCATCAGCGCTGCTGCTTTTGCACAGATCAGCATCACCGAGCCGTGGGTGCGCGGCACCGTGCCCGGCATGAAGGCGACTGGTGCGTTCATGCAGATTGCCTCGAAGTCCGACACCCGGCTGGTTGCTGCCGCCTCGCCTGCGGCCAAGGTGGTCGAAGTGCACGAGATGACGATGGTCGACAACGTGATGCGGATGCGTGAGATCAAGGCAATTCCAGTCGCAGCCGGAAAACCGGTCGAGCTTCGTCCGGGTGGCTTCCATGTGATGCTGATCGATCTGGTCAAGCCGCTGGAGAAGGGCGCAACCGTGCCGATCACCCTGACCTTCGAGGGCCGTGATGGCAAGCGCGAGACCGTGACAGTGAAGGCCGAAGTGCGCGAGCTCGGCGCGGGCGCGCCCAAGGGGCATGGCAGCATGCACCAGGCGAAGTAAGCCATGGCCGGGAGACTGCCGATCATCGATGAGTCATCCCGCGCGGCACCGCGTCGGCGGCTGCTGATCGCCACCGGCGCAGCGGGCCTTCTCGTGGCATGCGGGGAACAGAAGAAAGCCGCGTTCAACTCGATCGATGTCACCGGTGCGTCGTTCGGCCAGGGCTTCTCGCTCCCCGACTTCAACGGGCAGGTGCGCACGCTCGCCGACTACAAGGGCAAGGTGGTGGCGCTGTTCTTCGGCTTCACCCTGTGCCCGGACGCCTGCCCGACCACACTGCTGAAGCTCTCCGAGGTGGCCAGATCGCTTGGACCGGATGCCGATCGGCTGCAGGTCGTGTTCATCACCATCGACCCGGAACGCGACACCCCGGAGCTGCTGAAGAACTACGTGCCTGCGTTCAACCCAGCGTTCATCGGCCTGCGCGGCACGGTTGAGCAGACCGCCGAAGTGGCCAAAACCTACAAGGCCTACTACAACAAGGTGAAGGGGTCGACGCCGGCGAGCTACACCATCGACCACTCCACCTTCACCTATCTGTATGACCCGCAGGGCCGGCTGCGGCTGATGGCACGGCACGAGATCGACGCCGGCGCGCTTGCGGCGGACGTGAAGGCGTTGCTGCGCGGTTGAACTGCGGTTGCTGCGACGGCAAGGGCTGCCGCAACTAACGAGGACGATTTGCCGGCGCGGCTTGGCCCGCAGCCGATGGCGCACTTGCATCCTGCCGGGTCTGGCTGGTGGCACGTACCGCAGGCTGCCCTTTGGCCTCGGCCTCGAGCCGCTCCTGCCTGCTGCGACGTTGGATCTCGGCCAGTCGCTGGCCGCGCACCCGCTTGCGCTCGGCCTCGTCCGGGGCGGCATCGATCTTCTGCTGCCAGGCCGACGTAACGACGGCGTGTGCGCCCCTATGGCACCGTTCGAACGGCGCTGAGCAGCTGACCGGACTTCACCGATCCTGCGGCTACGATCGCCGCATTGCCGGCCCCGGGCAGGGCACTCAGTCCCTGTCCATGTGGATGAAGCAGCTCTCGCGGCTGCGACTTCATATTCCTCAAGCCGCAGATCGGCGCCGTCACACCCGAATGTGGCTGGGGTTTCTGCCGTAAAGCGTGTGTTTCGGCTCGCGGGTTCCAGAAGGCCCCCGAGTACCCTGCAGAGCTCCCGCCTGTTCCCGAGCCCCACGGCCACACGCGATGCACGCCGCTGCCCGCGCGCGGCGAGCGCGCGCCCCTGCTTTCGTGGACCCACCCGGCTATGCGCGCCATCGCCCGGAGACCACACTGCTGTATCAACTGGTCGAGCGCTACTGGCCCCAGTTGCGGCGATTGCGCTCGCAGGCTGGCCGGCCACTGCCCGCCTACGTCGAGGAAGAGTTTGACGCGTATCTGAAGTGCGGGCGGCTGGAGGAGGGGTTCCTGCGGCTGCGCTGCGAGCAGTGCCGGGCGGAGAAGCTGGTGGCCTTCAGCTGCAGGAAGCGTGGCTTCTGCCCATCCTGCGGCGCGAGGCGCATGGCCGAGACGGCAGCGTTGCTGGCCGATGAAGTGCTGCCCGAG
>JBBRCD010000279.1:0-2946 GCA_038205245.1 Burkholderiales bacterium | reverse complement strand
GGCATGTACGTGATGGGCGAGAATCCGGCGATGTCGGACCCCGACCTGAACCATGCGCGCGAGGCGCTGGCGGGCCTGGACTTCCTGCTGGTACAGGAGATCTTCCTGACCGAGACTGCCTACCTTGCCGATGTCGTGTTGCCGGCCTCGGCATGGCCCGAGAAGACCGGCACGGTGATCAACACCGATCGCATGGTGCAACTCGGGCGCAAGGCGCTCGAGCCCCCGGGAGACGCGCGCGAGGATCTCTGGATCATCCAGCAGCTGGCGAGCCGGCTCGGCCTCGCCTGGAACTACGGCCATGTCTCCGATGTGTTCGCCGAGATGCGCCAGGCGATGCCAAGCATCGCCGGCATCACCTGGGCGCGGCTGGAGCAGGACAGTTCGGTCACCTATCCGTGCGAGAACGAAGGCGATCCTGGACAGCCAACGGTGTTCATCGACCGCTTCCCGACGGCGACCGGGCGTGCGAGGTTCGTGCCGGCGGATATCATCCCCGCCGCCGAGCGTCCGGATGCCGAGTTCCCGCTGGTGCTGATCACCGGCCGTCAGCTCGAGCACTGGCATACCGGCGCGATGACCCGGCGCGCTGCAGTGCTGGATGCCATCGAACCGCATCCGGTAGCGATGATGCATCCGCTGGATATCGATGCGCTCGGCGTGCAGCCGGGTGCCGTCATCACGGTCGAGTCCAGGCGCGGCCGGATCGTGACCTTCGCGCGTGCCGATGACGGCACGCCGCGCGGCGCGGTGTTCATCCCGTTCTGCTATCACGAGGCGGCGGCCAACCTGCTGACCAACGCGGCGCTGGATCCGTTCGGCAAGATTCCCGAGTTCAAGTACTGCGCGGTCAAGGTGAGCGCCGGCGGCGAGCTCGCACCCGCATCGAGTTTCGGCGCTGGCCAGGTCCTGGTCTGACGTGCATTGTCTGAACCATATTGTCTGACGCGCATCGTCTGACGCGCATCGTCTGACGCGCATCGTCTTACGCGTCCACGATCGACCGTACCAGATCTACCAGGAGTCACAGCATGTCATCGGATATCGAAATCGCCCAGAAGGCGACCATGCAGCGCATCGCGAAGGTGGCGGCAAAACTGGGTATCGCCGAGGAGAACCTCGAGCCCTATGGCCACTACAAGGCGAAGCTGTCACTGGCCTATATCGACAGTCTGGTCGACAAGCCCAGCGGCAAGCTGATCCTGGTGACTGCGATGAGCCCCACTCCGGCGGGTGAGGGCAAGACCACCACTACGGTCGGACTGGGCGACGCCCTCAACCACATCGGCAAGAAGGCAATCATCTGCCTGCGCGAGCCGTCGCTCGGGCCGGTGTTCGGAGTGAAGGGCGGAGCAGCCGGCGGCGGCTATGCGCAGGTGGTGCCGATGGAAGACATCAATCTGCACTTCACCGGCGACTTCAATGCCATTGCCCTGGCCAACAACCTGCTGTCGGCGTTGATCGACAACCATATCTCGCACGGCAACGAGCTGGGCATCGATGTTCGTCGCATCACCTGGAAGCGGGTGATGGACATGAACGATCGCGCGCTGCGCGAGATCACGGTGGCGCTTGGCGGCACTGCCAACGGCTATCCGCGCGAAGACGGTTTCGACATCGTGGTGGCCTCGGAGGTGATGGCGATCTTCTGCCTGTCCAGCTCGGTGAAGGAGCTCAAGGCGCGTCTGGGCAACATCGTGTTCGGCTACACCCGGGAGGGCAAGCCGCTGCATGCGCGTGACCTGAAGGCGCACGGCGCGATGACGGTGCTGCTCAAGGACCAGCTCGCTCCGAATCTGGTGCAGACGCTGGAGAACAACCCGGCGTTCATCCATGGCGGGCCGTTCGCCAACATCGCTCATGGCTGCAACACCGTGATCGCCACCCGGACCGCGCTCAAGCTGGCCGACTACGTGGTCACCGAGGCCGGGTTCGGTGCCGATCTGGGTGCCGAGAAGTTCCTCGACATCAAGTGCCGCAAAGCTGGGCTGATGCCAAGCGCCGCAGTGATCGTGGCGACCGTGCGTGCGCTCAAGCACCACGGCGGCGTCGGCAAGGAAGATCTCAACAAGGAGAACCTGCCTGCGCTCGAAAAAGGCCTGGCGAATCTGGAGCGCCATGTCAACAACGTGAAGCAGGTATATGCCATCCCCTGCGTCGTCTCGATCAATCGCTTCACCGCCGACACCGACGCCGAGATGGCGTTGCTGTCCGATCGCATCGGCAAGCTGGGGGTGAAGGTGGTGGTTGCCACACACTGGGCCGACGGTGGCAAGGGCGCTGCGCTGCTGGCGAAAATCGTGGTCGAACTTTGCGAGCAGAAGTCGCAGCCGACCTTCGTCTATGAGGACAGCGACACGCTGTGGGACAAGATGAAGAAGATCGCCACCAAGGTCTATGGTGCCGCGGATATCTCCGCCGATACCAAGGTGCGCAACCGGATCAAGGAACTGCAGGATGGTGGCTACGGGCACTATCCGGTATGTGTCGCCAAGACCCAGTCGTCGTTTTCGACCGATGCCTCGCTGCGCGGTGCGCCGTCCGGCCACATGGTCAATGTGCGCGAGGTGCGACTCGCGGCCGGCGCCGAGTTCATCGTGATGGTCTGCGGCGACATCATGACCATGCCGGGGCTGCCGAAGGTGCCATCGGCCGAGAAGATCGATATCACCGACGACGGCAAGGTCATCGGATTGTTCTGACCGCACGGCGCATCGCGGGCTTCGCGACGCCGCAAGCAGTCCGCCGGTCAGTCAGTCTGTCCGCCGGCGATTCGATCGGATACAATTTGACAGTGGGCTGACATTCAGCAGCGCCTAACGTATGCAGCAGGCGCGTGCCCACGGCGTCGACATCAACCACGTTTTGATGGAGGGCTGAAGTGGAGTTTGGAAGTCCGGAATTCTGGGTCGCGGTGATGCAGATCATCGTGATCGACCTGCTGCT
>JBBRCD010000278.1:0-2993 GCA_038205245.1 Burkholderiales bacterium | reverse complement strand
TCAACGCCCTCCGCCACGACTTTGAGTTGCAGGCTGTGCGCCATGGCGATGATCGCCTCGACGATGGCTTCATCGTCCTTGCTCTGCGGAATTCCGCGCACGAAGGACTGGTCTATTTTCACACTGTCGAAGGGACAGCGCTTGAGGTAAGCCAGCGACGAGTAACCCGTCCCGAAGTCGTCCATGGTCAGGTGAAATCCGAGATCCTTCAGCTCGTTCAGCACTTTTTCCGCATGCTCCTGATTGCTCATCACGGCGCTTTCGGTGATTTCCAGCTCCAGCGATGCGGCTGTCAGTCCGGTGTTGTTGAGCGTTTCGACGATGAACTGGACCAGGCCTTTGTCCGACATCTGCCGCGCGGAGATGTTGATGGCAATGCGCATCGGCGGCAGCCCGCCTTTTTGCCAGGCGCGGTTCTGCACGCAAGCGGTCTGCGCGACCCAGCGGCCGAGCGGCACGATCAGGCCGGTTTCCTCGGCGATGGCAATGAAATCCCCCGGCGGTACGAAGCCGAGTTGCGGGCTGACCCAGCGGATCAGCGCTTCCAGTCCGGTGATGCGCCCGGTCGCAAGGTCGATCTTGGGCTGGTAATGCAGCACGAATTCGCGGTTGCCAAGCGCGTTGCTCAAATTCGATTCGAATTCGAGCCGCTGGACCGAATGCGTGTTCAGCTGCTCGGAATAGAACTGGAAGGTACCGCGGCCCTCTTCCTTGGCGCGATACATCGCGATATCCGCATTCTTCAGGAGCGACTGGGCATCGCCTCCGTCGGTCGGAAAAGTGCTGATGCCGATGCTCGTCGCCGGCCGGTACTGGCGCCCGGCGAGGATCATCGGTTTTGAAAGCGTTTCCAGGATTTTACGCGCGACGGTGCTGGCCTGATCTTCCGCGGTCAGTCCCTCGACCAATACCGCGAACTCGTCCCCGCCAAAGCGCGCAACGATATCCACCTTGCGTACGCAGGCCACCAGGCGCTCGGCCACGGCGCGCAAGACCTCATCGCCGGCATCATGGCCCAGGCTGTCGTTGACGTTCTTGAAACGGTCGAGATCCAGGAACAGAATGGACAACATCTTGCCCGTGCGCGCGGCGCGCTGCAGCGCCCCATCCAGCGTGTACCGGAACAGCCCGCGATTGGGCAACTCGGTCAGTTCATCATGGTCGGCCAGAAAACGGGTTCGCTCCTCGGTCGCCTTGCGAGCGCTGATATCCTGCAGGACGCCGTTCATCCTGCGCGCGGTGCCGTCCTCGGCGCGACTCACGTGACCGCGAGCAAAGACATGCGCGACGGTCTGTTCGTCGCGCACCAGCCTGAATTCGTCGCTCCACTGCCGGTCAGCCGATTTGACCGCACCGAGCAACTGCTCCTGGACCCGCGCGCGATCATCAGGATGGATGTGTTCGAACCACGAGGCCATCGTGTTGACGCCCTGCGCGCCGCCGGGCATGAACAACGGCGCATAATTCTCACTGAGCCATAACCGGTCCGTGCCGAGATCCCAGTCGAACAATGCATCATTGGTCGCCTTCGCGGCCAGGTCGAATCGCTCCAGATCCCGCCACATCATTTCGTAAGTATGAGTACGCCGGGTGACATCGCGGGCAACGATCACGCGCGCCTGCTGCCGCGCGAACTGCAGGCGGTAGGCGGCCAATTCCACCTCGAGGGTCACACCGTCCTTGCGCTTGTGGCGCCAGGCGCCCAGGTCGCCGGAATTGGCCAGTGCCGCCGCCAGGCGTTCTGCATCTTCAGCCTGCCCCAATTCCGGCAGCGTCAATCTGAGCAGCTCTTCGCGTGTGTAGCCATAGGCGCTGGCCGCGGCTTCATTGACTTCCAGAAAACGCCATTTGCGCGTGTCACAAATGAACGTCGGAACCGGATTGTTCTGGAACAGGGCCTGATACGGCTCCTGGACGATCATCGCGCTTTCGTCGCGGCTCGTGGCGGGCGCTGCGTCGCGACGGGCTTTCGCGGATCGCGTTTTCCGGACAGCCCGGATGAAGATGATCGCCGCCACCATCGCACCGAGCGCAGCGGCCACGATCAATCCGGTGCTGTTTGTCGTAAATGAATGAAGCAGTTCCGGGACAAGTTCCGGAACGCGGTTTAGAATGTCTTGCGTTTCCTGCGGCAATGCCACTTATTGGGACTCCCCGAAGCGACTTGGCTCGCTCGCATAATTTACCTTATAAACTGAGGTGCGGAAGCAATTAATCATGAAGGCGTAGGGTGCGGCACTGAAGCGCCGCCCGGAACCTTTTTGTTCGAAACGCCAACTAACCTTTACCCATACTCGCATACCCTCTTGTCATCATGCTCGTAAAATTCGATAGCGAAGCAGGAAGCTTCATCATGGATCATGCCATTGCCGTTCATCTGCTCAAGCTGATGGGGCACAGCGGCACGGTGCCCAGCGCGATTCTTGCCGCAGACATACCGGTCGCGCTTAGCCGCCTGAAAGCACATATGGCGACCAGCCCGCCGGCGCAATCCGGATCGTCCACAGGCGATGACGAAAATCTGAGCAAGATCCAGGTGTCGCTGCAGCAACGTGCGTTCCCCCTGATCGAACTGCTGACGCGCGCCGCCGAACGCGGCGAAGAAGTCATGTGGGCAAACGCAAGGTGACCATCGCTCAGTCGGTCGCGCAGCTTTTCGCAAGCTGACACGGCCCGGTCGTTTCGGCCGCGGCGCTTTCAGTCCGGCATCCGGCGTCGACAGGCGCCGATATGTTCGACGCGTGCCGGTCTACTGCCGGGGCCAGCCGATGCTAGAACAATGCGAGCCCGCGGATACCCTGCAGCAGGCAGAGCACGCCGCTTGCGCCTAGCACGACGAATGTCAAACCCGCTCCCCAGGTGCGTCCAAATGGGGAGCGGTCGGAAAAGCTCAGCGCATAGCCGTGGAGCAATCGCGCCACGACCAGCGCGATGCCCAGTACGTGCAACAGATAGCGCGATGTGTGGCCGAGTTCGAGAAATCCCATCATCAG
>JBBRCD010000277.1:0-3074 GCA_038205245.1 Burkholderiales bacterium | reverse complement strand
ATCAGCAGTTCCGGCAGCGGCAGGCGGCGGCGCGCGCGCAGGGCCGCTACCTTGGCCTGGGTATGGCCGCTGCAGTCAAGGGTACCGGTCGCGGACCGTTCGAGTCTGCACTGGTCCGGGTGGCCGCATCGGGCAAGGTGACAGTCAACACCGGGGCGCACGAGATGGGCCAGGGCATCCGCAGCACCCTCGCCCAGGTGTGTGCGCAGACGCTGGGCGTGGCGTTTGATCGTGTCGACGTTCATACGGTCGACACCCAGCGCCTGGGTCTGGGGCATGGCGGTTACTCCAGCCGGCAGGCACTGGCCGCCGGATCGGCGGTGCTGCTGGCCGCGCGCGACGTTCGCAGCAAGGCGCTCGCACTGGTGGCGGCACGACTGGAGGTCGAGCCGAGCATGCTCGATATCGAGCAGGGTGCGATCGTGCATCGCCATGGCGAGAAGACCGGACTCACGCTCGGCTCGGTGGCTGGCGAACTTCGCGGTGTGGCCGGCTATGCGTTTCCCGCCGGCTTTTCTGCCGGGCTGGAAGCGACCCATCACTTCCATACCGAGTCGCTGGTCTATGCCAACGCATTCCATGTGTGCGAGGTCGAGGTCGACATCCAGACCGGTGCAGTGTCGCTGCTGCGCTATATCGCGCTTCAGGACAGCGGTCGGCTGATCAACCCGATGCTGGTCGAAGGCCAGATCCATGGCAGCGTGGTGCACGGCATTGGCAACGCGCTGTTCGAGTACATGCACTACGATGACCAGGGGCAGCCGCTCAGTGCCAACTTCGCCGACTATCTGCTGCCCACGGCGCCAGGCATTCCGCCGATCGAAGTGATCCTGACCGAGACGCCAACGCCGGCCAACCCGCTGGGTGCGAAGGGTGTCGGCGAGACCGGGCTGATTCCGGTCACCGCGGCAGTGATCGGAGCGATCGAGGATGCGCTATTGCCGCTTGGGGTGCGCATTCACGAGTCTCCGGTGTCGCCAGTGCGATTGCTGCAACTGATCGAGCAGGCGACGCAGTGAGGCGTCGGAATGGCGCGGTGGCACTGCGTGGCGGCCCGACGCTGCGATTCTGAGGCCACCTTCCCTATGGATTATGTTGTGTGTTCCGGGAGTCGATGATGAGTGAACTGCAAGCGAGCGTTTCCGAGTACTGGACCCCGGAGCGGCTGCGCACGCTGGTGCAGCCGGGCCGGGTGCACCGCAAGCTCTATGTCGACCCGGACCTGTTCGAACTGGAGATGAAGCGGCTGTTCGGCACCGCCTGGGTGTTCGTCGGACATGAGTCGATGGTGCCGAAGCCGCACGACTTCATTGCCACCCGGATCGGCAACGAACCGGTGCTGCTGACCCGTGACGCAGCCGGGCAGTTCCATGTGATCTTCAACCGCTGCGCCCACCGCGGTGTCGAGGTCTGCCCGTTGGAGCGAGGCAATGCGCGCTTCTTCCGCTGCGCCTACCATGGCTGGACCTACCGCAGCGACGGCGTGCTCGCCGGCGTGCCCCTGCGCAAGGCCTACCCGGAGGCGGTCACCGCCGGTGACGCCGGCTACTCGATGCGCCGGGTGGCCCGCACAGGCAGTTATCGCGGCTTCGTGTTCGCCAGCCTGGCTGCCAATGGCCCGTCGCTGGACCAGTATCTGAACGGCATCCGAAGAAGCATCGACGATCTGGCCGATCGTGCACCCGAAGGTACGGTGTCGTTCAAGGCAGGCGTGAACCGCTATGTGATCGATGCCAACTGGAAGCTGCAGATCGACAACGCGGTCGATCTGCCGCATGCGAGCTTCGCCCATGTCTCGACCGTCGATGAGGACGGTCGCCAGTTCGGCCGCTATGGCGGCGGTCCGCGACTGCTCACTGACGAGGGGCGCATGATCGACTGGGATGCGCTCGGTCTGGTCGGCTTCGACTACGGACACGGCTATCAGGGGCGCCCGCCTGCCGAGACGGTGATGGAAGGGCCGCTGGTGCGTGAATACCGGCTGATGCTGGAGAAACGCCACGGCGTGGAACGCACCGAACAGATTCTTGCCTATGACCGGTTCAACAGCGTGGTCTACCCTAGCCTCACGTTTCAGGCGTTCGGTCAGCACATCCGGGTGGTGCGACCGATCGCGGTCGATCGCACCGAGATCAATATCTGGCCGATCTGGCTTGATGGCGCGCCCGAGGAGCTCAACCGCCGGGCGATCCGTTCGCTCAGCGCAACGCACTCGGCAGCATCGATGATCCAGACCGACGATGTCGAGGTGTTCGAGCGCGCGCAGCGCGGCCTGACCACGGCCGCTTCTGACTGGGTGTTGTTCGAAGGTTATGCCGGACAGGATGAACCCTGGCAGGACGGACGGCGCGGCCCGGGCTCATCGGAGTTCGTCTTGCGCAATCAGTACGCACGCAACTGGATCTCGTACATGTGCGGAGGGCAGGGCAATGAGTGACGTGCTGCGAGCAGCCTCCGACAGCGAGCTGAACCACCGGGTCGAGCAGTTCCTTTTCATGGAGGCGCGGCTGCTCGATCAGCGACAGTTCGAAGCCTGGTGTGAGTTGTTCACTGAGGATGGCGTGTACTGGATGCCGTCACGCCATGACCAGACCAGTGCGGACGAAGTGGTTTCGGTGTTCTACGATGACCGGGCGGTGATGGCCTCGCGAATCCGGCGCCTGCGCCATCCGGATGCCCATATCCAGACACCGGTGTCGCATACCGCGCACAGCGTGACCAACATCGAGATCGAGCCGGCACGCGACCCCGACAGGCTGCTGATCGTGCATGCCGTGTTCCAGATGGCCGAGTACCGGCGCCAGGCGCCGCGCTGGTTTGCCGGCCGCTATCGGCTGCTGCTGAAGGATACCGCCGAGGGATTTCGCATCCGCATGAAGAAGGTGGTGCTGATCGATTGTGAATCGGCGTTGCCGGTGATGGCCATCTATGTCTGAGCGCTCGTCGATGGCTGCGACGCGAGCCGCAGTGCCGACTCGCGCACTTAGCTTCATATTTACGCTGGCTGCGGTTGTGGCCGGCTGGCCGGTCGCAACCGCAGCCAGCGCGCCAGCTGCGCATGATCGTGCCGTATC
>JBBRCD010000276.1:0-3204 GCA_038205245.1 Burkholderiales bacterium | reverse complement strand
CGGCGCCGATGCTGCTGCCGATCGCGCCGGTACCGAGTACTGCGATCTTCGGGTCCATGCTCCTCCGGAGCGCGCTGCGTGTTGCTGTTGGAGCCCAACGCTATGGGAGCGCCAGCCCCGCGTCAAGCCAGCAACTTCTATAAGTGGGATCGACGCTGCCTATTCGGCAGGACCGCGCCGGCCTTCGCATGCTCGGGGTTCAGCCATGCCGGGACAGCCTGAGCGCACCCGCGACGCCGCGCACTGGCGTCCGTTCAACGCTTTATCAGCCCAGCAGTTCGGCTGGCGTGAATCGACAGTCGGGTAGCGCGGCGGGAGCGATCGACGCATCCCCGCTCAGCAGATGAATCTGCGCATAGCCTGCCGGCGCCGGATCTCGATGCACCTCGATGGTCCGCGCGTTGACATCGACCACCCAGTACTCGGCAATGCCGCGCTGCGCGTAGAGCGCGGCCTTCACCGTGCGATCGAAGCGCAGCGAGCTGTCGGCCACTTCAATCACCAGCAGGACGTCGGCGGCCAGCGGATGGCAGGCAATGTAGTAGTCGGGGCGTGCACGCAACAGCATCAGATCCGGCTGTGGCTCACTGTCCGCGGGCAGTTGCACCGGACTCTGCGTGCCAACGATCACCTGCTCGCCCAGTCGAAGCGTGAACTTCTGGGCCAGTCGATGAACGATGCCCGCGTGCAGACTGCCGATCGGCGCCATTTCGTATACCGCTCCGTTGATCAGTTCCACCCGCGCATCGGGCGCGAACACGCCTGCCTCGGCCATTCGGCGAAACTGGTCGATGGTCAACTTGAGCTGGGTCGGAGACTCGATGGCGCCCATGGCAGGCCGATCAATCGAAGGTGGGACCGAAAAGGCTGAACAGACGAAACGGAGCATGCGCGCAGCCCGCTGGCCGGTCGCACGCCGAAATCCTACCTTAACGGCATAAACCTGCACCATCGCGCGTGGGCGGTCGCAGGGTGCAAGTCCAGCGCTCGACCGTCGAAACCGAATGCCGCAGCCAATATGGCTGAAGCGCGCCTGATCGCGCTTGGCGCGATCGCGCCAAGCGATGCCCACAAGAACCGCTGCTCGGCCGTCAGGCGCCCGCGCGCCTTGGTCGAACCTTATGGCCGTGCTACCATTGTGCTTACTTTACAAACAACGAGAAAGCCATGGAAGTCGCAATTCGAAAGATGGGCAACTCACAGGGAGTGCTGATCCCCAAGCCGATCTTGAGTCAGGTCGGACTGGAAGGCACCGCCGACCTGCAGGTTCGCGATGGCGTGATCGAGATTCGTCCAGTGCGTCGCAATCCCCGTGAAGGCTGGGCTGAAGACGCCAGGCGAGTGGCGGACGCAGGTCACGACGCTCTGATCTGGCCTGAGTTTGCTAACGAGGACGATGAGGAACTCGTCTGGTGAAGGCGGGCGACATCTGGCTGGCCCAACTGGATCCGACCGTCGGCAGCGAAATCCAGAAGACCCGACCCTGCGTCGTGATTTCACCCAACGAAATGAACGAACACCTGCGCACCGTGATCGTCGCACCGATGACGACCGGATCGCGTCCCGCCGCCTTTCGAGTGCCAGTCGGATTCCAGGGAAAACAGGGGCTCATCGTCCTCGACCAGATACGCACGCTGGATCGCAGCCGGCTGGTAAAGCGTCTTGGGTCGCTGCGCGCGCCTACGCTTGCGGTGACCCTGCAGACACTGCAGACGATGTTCGCGCCGCCTTCGGGTTGAGCGCCTTACTGCGCCCCGGGCGGCGTGCCCTTCTTCCCCTGCTTGCCCTCCCTGCGCAGGAACCTCGGCACGGCCGACTCCGGTAGCGCGCCATGGCGCTGCTCGTCCTTCGCTGCCACCCGCGTGCGCATCTTGAGCGCCGAGTAGAGCGACTCTTTGCTGAAGCTCGCCTGATTGCGCTGCTGCGCGATCTCGTTGAGCGATGCGAGCACCTGCTGCACCCAGGGCTGATCGCCGAAGCGACGGCCCGCTTCATCGATCACCGCCTGCACGCGTTCCCAGTCGCCGACACCCGCCGCGGCACGCGCCTGCTCCAGAAGCCGGCTCGCCCCGACCTCGGCGTGGCGCGAGCGCACCAGCGGGTCGGCGGTCAGTGCCTCCCACATGTCGGGGGACACGGCACCGAGCTTGAGTGCGGCCTCGGGGAACGCGATCGGCGCCTGGTCGAGGGTCACGCCGGTCACGCCGGCCTGCAGCAGCGGCATGCCCGGCTCCGGCGTGAAGCCCGCCGGGATCGACAGCTCGACCAGCACCCAGGCCTCGGCGCCCCAAGGCACGTCGGGCAGGCTGATCACCGGCACGCCCGCGCGCGCTTCGACCGGATAGTCATTGGCCACCGTCATCCCGACGCCGGGGCACGGGGCGAGTGACAGCCGCACCTGGCGCGCATACAGATTCGAGATCAGGTCGAACTCTTCGGCGAACGGCTCGAACAGGTCGGCGGCGGTCTCGCCGTAGTAGTGGTTGCCGCCACCGGCACGCGCCATCGCCACCATCAGCGCTTCATTGAAGTCGTGCCCCAGCCCGTAGGTCGAGGTGGAGACCCCATGCGCCGCTGCGGTAGCACACCGATCGGCGATCAGCCGCGGCTCGGTGATCTCGCCCGAATTCGCATTACCGTCCGAGAGCAGGATCGTGCGCGCGATCGCCGCCGCGCGCGCGCCGGCTGCGAGCGAGTCTGCACCGGCCGCCCAGCCGCCGTGCAGGTCGGTGTTGCCGCCGCACTGCACGCCAGCCAGCTGGTGATGCAGCGTACGCCGGTCACCCACCCGCTGCGCCGGCGCGAGCACGGACACCCGATGGTCGAACACCACCAGCGAGGCGATATCGGTGGGCACCAGCCGGTCGACGATATAGCGCGCGCAGCGCAGCGCCTCGGCGAGCGGCTGGCCGGACATCGAGCCCGAGCGGTCGATCACCAGCGACAGGTGATACGGCCGCCGGATCTGCGTGACCGACGGGTCGGCATCGGGTGCCTGCACCCGCACCAGCACCGGGAGCGTATGCGCGAGCCCGGCGATCAACGCCGGCTTGAGCGGGGCGATGACGACTTGCGGCGATACGGTGTGGGCAGCGGAATGGGGGGCGGGACGGTTGGCAGGCATGAGCGCTCCTGAGGTCGTGACCAGGTGATCGCGTCCGGCGGGACTGCCGGGGGATCGAGGCTGCTGGTCAGAGACGAAGC
>JBBRCD010000275.1:0-3207 GCA_038205245.1 Burkholderiales bacterium | reverse complement strand
AAGACGATGCTCGCCTGGTAGCCGATCAGTGAGGCATCCACACCGAGTGCTCGTGCGATCGCCGGCGCCAGCGCTGGCAGGGCGGCAGTGCAGATTGCGATCATGGCCTGGGTGGTGGCAGCGAATCCTATGACCAGGTTCGCTGCGGGATGCGGAGTGCTCAAGGCGCAGCGCTTGCGCGCGATTCGAAGGCAGAAGCGGTGATTCTAGCGCGGCCGGGATCGCCTGCCTGGGGGGCAGGCCGGCGGGACAGACCCTGCCGGGGGGATAGCTCTGCCGGGGGGACAGACCCTGCCGGGGGGATAGCCCTGCCGGGGGGATAGACCCTGCCGGGGGGATAGACCCTGAGGGTCTGTCCCCGTGGTTTTCCAAGGTTTCGTGCCGGGTGGGGACAGACCCTCGGGGTCTGTCCCCTATGGGGTTACGATTTGCACTTCTTTGCTGGCCGATGGCAACATGGAAGTGACCCGCTGCGGGGTACGCACTCGCCCTTACGCCGAATTTTCGTGCTCGGTCAGAGGTATCCGACGATGATTCCACTTGAACTGCCATGCGCATCCTGATCGTTGAAGACGAGCCGCTCCTGGCCGAAGGCCTTTCGCGATCGCTGAAGCAGGCGGGCTACGCGGTCGACTGTCTGGACGATGGGCAGGCGGCCGACACCCTGCTGCTCACCGAGCACTACGACTGCGTGATCCTCGACCTGGGTCTGCCCCGGCTTGACGGCTTGCAGGTGCTGGCGCGGATGCGCCGGCGCGGCGGACGCACCCCGGTGCTGATCCTGACCGCACGTGACCGCATGTCGGACCGGGTCGATGGTCTTGACCTCGGTGCCGACGACTACATGAGCAAGCCGTTCGACCTGCCGGAACTGGAGGCGCGGGTGCGCGCACTGATCCGCCGCGGTCAGGGTGCGGCGAGCGCGGAATTCGTGGTGGGTGAACTCACGCTGGACACCGTGGGCAAGCGGGTGACGCTGGCCGGGCTGCCGGTCGAGCTGTCGGCGCGCGAGTACAGCGTGCTCGAGGTGCTGGTGCTGCGTGCCGGCAAGGTGGTCGGCAAGTCCCAGTTGTCCGATCGTCTCTACAGCGCCGGGGAAGAGCCGGGCCCGAACGCGATCGAGGTCTACATTCACCGCCTGCGCAGAAAACTCGAGCCGACCCTGGTGAGTATCCGCACCATCCGCGGGCTGGGCTACCTGCTCGAGCTGCCGGCGCCGGCGGTCGACGCGGGCGCCCAGGGGTGAACCCGGGCCACGCGATGAACTGCGTTGCCCTGCGCGCCCACGCTGGCGAAGCGCGCGCATGTTGAGCAATGCACCCTTGCGCCGCCAGTTGCTGCTCTTGCTGCTGCTCCCGATCGCGGTGGTCTGGCTGGCCAGCGCCTATGTCACCTATGCGATCGCCTATCGATTCGCCACCAGCGCCTATGACCGCGCGCTGCTCGATTCGGCGTTGGCGCTGGCCGGTCAGGTGCGCGTCGAGGCCGGCCGGGTCGCGGTCGACCTGCCGCGCATCGCGCAGAAGGTGCTCGAGTCCGACCTGAGCGATCGGGTGTATTACATGGTGTCTGGTCCGGACGGGGCGTTCGTGATGGGCTATCGCGGCATGCCGGTGCCCCCGGCGAACACCGTGATGCGCCCGGCAGACGAGATCGGCGGCACCATTCGCTATTACGACGCCGAGTATCGCGGGGAGGCTGTGCGTATCGCGGCGCTTGACGTGAGCCTGTCTTCGATCTCGGACGGCGGGTTGACCGGTCAGGCGCTGGTGCAGGTCGGTGAGACCCTGATCGACCGGCGCGAGATGGCGCGCGACATCCTGGCGGCGATCCTGCTGCCGCAGGTCGCACTGATGTTCATGCTCGCGGGCATCATCTGGTTCGCGGTCGGGCGCGGGCTGGCGCCGCTGGATGCGCTGAGCAAGGAGATCGAGAGTCGGTCCAGCCGCGATCTAACCCCGGTGACCGAGGAACATGCGCCGCCCGAGGTGCGCCGTCTGGTCGGCTCGCTCAACGGTCTGCTCGCGCGGGTGGCGCAGACGCTCGCTGCGCAGCAGCGCTTCATTGCCAACGCCGCCCACCAGTTGCGCACGCCCACTGCGGCCCTGAAGACCCAGGTGGAACTCGCGCAGCGTGCGGTCGATCCGGCAGAGACCCGGTCGCGGCTGGCCAGCATCCACCTTGCCACCGAGCGCAACGCGCGTCTGGTCAACCAATTGCTGTCGCTCGCCCGCGCCGAGCCCGGCGGTACCGAGCAGCTCGACCAGCGCCCGCTCGACCTGATCGAACTGGCGCGCGCGGCGGCCGCGCAGTGGGTGCCGCAGGCACTCGCCCGCTCGATAGATCTGGGTTTCGAGGCGCTGCCTGGGGCGACCGGCGGCGACCGGGGCGAGGGTGGCCAGCCACAGGCCCCGCTGATGGTCACGGGCGACCCGGTGATGCTGACCGAGATGCTCGCCAATCTGATCGACAACGCGCTGCGCTACACGCCTCCTGGAGGCGCGGTGACAGTCGGTGTGCGGCGAACCGGCGACCCGGACCATCCCGCCGCGCGGTTGACCGTCGAGGACAACGGCCCCGGGGTGGCTCAGGCCGAACGCGAGCGGGTGTTCGAACGCTTCTATCGGGTGCTCGGCACGGGCACCGAGGGTGCGGGGCTGGGCCTCGCAATCGTGCGCGAGATCGCGCTCGCCCATGGTGGGCAGGTCGAGTTGGGGGAGGGCGCCGACGGGGTCGGCACCCGGGTCGAGGTGACCCTGCCGGTGGCTTGAAACCCGGCGCAGCCGCCCCGACCTCGGACAACAGGGTGGCTGCGGGTCGCATGCAGGCGGCACCCGGCTCGCCTGGTCGGACGAAACATTGAAGCCGGTGGTTCCGGAGACTGCCGGAAACGGGGTCAGCAACTGTCTTGAATTCAGCCGTATCAGGGTCAGATCGGAGACGGCTTTGTCCAGCAAAAAGGGGCCAGGCTCCTTAACGTGCTCCTTAACGTGAAAGACTCTGGATCGAAGGCGGCATGGCAGCTGCGCGTGAGCGAGGGGCCAGGTTCCTTTTCCCGCGCGGGAAGGCGCCCTGGCGCATGCGTGCGTGGGAAAAGGAGCCTGGCCCCTCCTGACCACAGCCCTCCGGAGCACAGATTTCTTTCATCCTCGGGGGTGCCGCCAACCGGCATGAATGTTTTGCCGGCACCTGCGTGCACTCGTCGAC
>JBBRCD010000274.1:0-3228 GCA_038205245.1 Burkholderiales bacterium | reverse complement strand
CAAGCGGCACTTTCGGCGCCCAATCCATCGCCCGGATACGGCCGATGTCGAGCAGTTTGCGTGGTGTACCGTCGGGTTTTGACGCGTCATACACCAGTCGGCCGCCGAAGCCCACCACCTTCGCGACCAGCGAGGCTAACTCACGGATCGTGACATCTTCGCCGCAGCCGATGTTCACGAACTCGCCCAGTTGCGCTGCGCTGGCGTTTTCCAGCAGAAATACGCAGGCATCTGCCAGATCATCACTATAGAGAAACTCGCGCCTCGGCGCGCCGGACCCCCAGATCTCGACCTCTCCACGCCCGGCGAGCTTCGCCTCATGCATCTTGCGGATCAGCGCCGGCAGCACATGCGAGTTCTGCAGGTCGTAGTTGTCGCCCGGCCCGTACATGTTGGTCGGCATTGCGGCGATGTAGTCGGTGCCGTACTGGCTGTTGTACGCCGCGCACATCTTGATGCCGGCGATCTTGGCGATCGCGTAGGGCTCGTTGGTCGGCTCCAGCGTGCCGGTGAGCAGGTGCGCTTCCTTCATCGGCTGCGGGGCATGCTTCGGGTAGATGCAGCTTGAACCCAGGAACAGCAGCCGGCGCACCCCGTTCATGTACGCACTGTGGATGACGTTGTTCTGGATCGTCAGGTTCTCGTAGATGAATTGCGCGCGGTAGGTGTTGTTGGCGACGATGCCGCCGACCTTGGCTGCGGCCAGCACCACCGTATCGGGCTTGTGTTCGGCGAAGAAGGCTGCCACGGCGCGCTGATCCAACAGGTCGAGCTCGGCATGGGTGCGCAACAGCAGGTTGCTGTAGCCCCCGGCCTGGAGCCGACGCACGATGCCCGAGCCGACCAGACCGCGATGGCCGGCGACATATATCCGGTGCTCGGGATCGAGCAGCTTACTCATTGAAGGTGAACGCCTTGTAGCCATGTTTCTTGATCAGTTCGTCGCGCTCGGCCGAGCGCAGGTCTTCGACCACCATCTCTTTCACCAGTTCGGCGAAGGTGGTGCGCGGTGTCCAGCCCAGCTTCTCGCGCGCCTTGGTCGCATCCCCGAGCAGGGTCTCGACCTCGGCCGGCCGGAAATAGCGCGGGTCGACCGCGACCACCTTGCGGCCACTGGCGTCATGGCCGACCTCGTCGACCCCCTTGCCCGTCCAGCTGATCTTCATGCCGAGTTCCTTCGCCGCGATCTCGACGAACTCGCGCACGCTGTACTGTACGCCGGTGGCGATCACGAAGTCTTCCGCCTCACCCTGCTGCAGCATCAGCCACTGCATCTCGATATAGTCGCGGGCATGGCCCCAGTCACGCTTCGAATCCATGTTGCCCAGGTACAGGCAGTCCTGCAGCCCGAGCTTGATGCGGGCAAGCGCGCGGGTGATCTTGCGGGTGACGAACGTTTCACCGCGGATCGGTGACTCGTGATTGAACAGGATGCCGTTGCAGGCATACATGCCGTAGGATTCGCGGTAGTTGACCGTGATCCAGTAGGCATAGAGCTTGGCCACCGCATAGGGCGATCGCGGATAGAACGGCGTGGTTTCCTTCTGCGGAATCTCCTGCACCAGACCGTAGAGTTCCGAGGTCGAGGCCTGGTAGAACCGGGTCTTCTTCTCCAGGCCGAGAATACGGATGGCTTCCAGCAGACGCAGCGCACCCAGCGCGTCAGAGTTGGCGGTGTACTCCGGCTCCTCGAACGACACCGCCACATGGCTCTGCGCGGCCAGGTTGTAGAGCTCGTCGGGCTGCACCTGCTGCACGATGCGGATCAGGCTGGTCGCATCGGTGAGATCGCCATAGTGCAGGATGAACCGGCGATCGGACACATGCGGATCCTCATACAAGTGGTCGATCCGGTTGGTGTTGAACAGCGACGAGCGGCGCTTGATGCCATGCACCGTGTAGCCCTTGTTCAACAGGAACTCGGCGAGATAGGCGCCGTCCTGGCCGGTCACGCCGGTGATCAGCGCGACCTTGCCGTTGGGTTTCTGGGGTGCCATCGGTTACTCCCTGTGCAGATAGTTGGAATCATTGGGTGTCAGAGCAGGATGCGCGCCGCGATCAGCGCCACCGAGACGGCCGAGGCCGCGGCCAGCAGGTCGGCACCGGCGCGACTCATCCGCATGATGAGTTCGCAGCCATAGAACAGAACGACGATCTGCACCAGAAGACTGCCCAGCCTGGCCGTGTCGCTGGCGCCAGAACCCAGGACAACCCCGGCGATCAGCACGAACAGCACCAGAAGAAAGTCCATCGTGTTGGGCGCGAACTGGTCACGATCCGAGGCGAACTTCGCCGCCATCAGAACGCACAAGCCGAGCACCCCGAAGAAATAGCCCGAGAACATCCAGGGCCCGCTGCCGTGTACCTGCCAGTTCAGCTCGCATGACCAGACAAGCAACGGCACCAGCGCATACACCGCCAGACGCGACAGGTACTCGCCCTGCCACCCTTTGCGTAGAAAAACATAGGCCAACAGCATTGCTGCAATCAGCCCCAATGCGACAGTCAAGTCTCGCGCCGGTGCATCCACCGCGAAAGTGGCCGCGACCAGGAACGCAGGTATCGACACCGTGACGAACCAGCGCGGCAGCACCGCCACCACGTCGCTGTCATGGATCGAATCGAGGATGCCAAGAACCAGCCACTTGCGCCCCCCGATGTCGGCCCGCCAACCGCTGCGCTCGGCTGCGATCAGCCCCGCGAACACCAGCGCGGACAGCAAAAGGTAGAGGCCGATGATCACCAGGTCGGCCTCATAGGCCAGGTTGATTGCATTGACCACCATCACCGCCTGGATGGTGTAGATGATCAGCACCGCCTGATAGTGCTGGAAGCCGATCGCCAGCAGCCGGTGATGGATGTGGTTGCGGGTCGCCTTGAACCAGTTCATGCCGCCATGGATGCGCTGGGCGAACACCGCGATGATGTCGATGATCGGCAGGCCGATCAGCAGCGCGGGAATCGCCATGCTGAGCGCCGGATTCACCTTCTGGGTGAGCAGCACCACCATCACGCCCAGCGTGTAGCCGATGAACTGGCTGCCGGCGTCACCCATGAACACCCGGGCCGGATGGGTGTTGTAGCGCAGAAAGCCCAGGATGCCGCCGGCGGCCGCCGCGGCGAAGGCCAGGCATTGCGCGTTGCCGGACAGGAAGGCGAGGTAACCGATGGCGGCAAAACTCATCAGCGCCTCACCGCTGGCCAGCCCGTCCAGCCCATCCGAATGGT
>JBBRCD010000273.1:0-3298 GCA_038205245.1 Burkholderiales bacterium | reverse complement strand
AGAGCGAGAGGACACCCTGTGCTGGCGCTGCAACCGCGGGGCGGGGCGTGTTGCGCTCGACGATCGGGGTGTGGGTCAGGACGAGGGATTCAGGGGTCCTCTGGCGCAGCCCGGTCAGGTTGGCTGGCTGATCCGGGGCCGATGGTTGCGCGCGCGGCGAATCGGCGCGAGGCTTGCGGCCGGAGGGCGGTGGCTCTTGGCGGGGTGAGGGCGTTTGAAAGTACTATTCACTTGCAGCCGGTGTCGCGTTTCACACGTATCGATCGACGGTGTTTGTGACTGCATCGTTCCTCCCCAGGCTTTCGGATTGTCGTTGGTGTCGTGCGCCCTGCTTTCATTGTAGTCAAAGCGCGTTGCCCGGTGCGCGTGCCGGCGCGCGTAAACTATGCTGGTCATGAGTACGTTGCCGATACCCGCACGCAAACGCGCACGACAAACAACCACGAGCAACCGCAAGCAACCACAGACAACCACAAGACAGGCCATGCGGAGCGGGCCGGCAGGCCCCGCCAACCGCGGAGGAGAACCCGATGGGTGCAAACCCACGACTGGCACAGCACCTCGTCCCGACCCGCTGGCTGACCGCGGCCACCGCAGTATTCCTGCTCGCGCCGACTGCCGCGGCACAGGCGCAGCAGGAAACGAAGATCACGCGGCCGATTCGCATGATCGTCCCCTACGTGCCCGGCGGTGGCACCGACACGCTGGCGCGAATCGTTGCGCCGTTCGTGTCCGAGGCCTTCGGCCAGACGGTGCTGGTCGACAACCGTCCCGGTGCCAGCAGTACGCTGGGCACCCAGATCGTCGCGCAGGCCGCGCCCGACGGACATACGATCGGGATGATCGATGCGGCCTTCCTGATCAACCCGAGCCTGCTCGGCAAGCTGCCCTACGACACGCTGAAGGACTTCTCGCCGATCGTGCTGGTGGCGACCTCGCCGCTGGTGCTGCTGGTGCATCCGGCAGTGCGCGCGGCCAGCGTGAAGGAACTCGTGGCGCTGGCCAAGGCGCAGCCGGGCAAGCTCACCTTCGGATCGGCCGGCAACGGCACGGCCGTGCACCTTGCCGGCGAGCAGTTGCGTTCGGTGGCCGGTATCGATATCCAGCACATCGCCTACAAGGGCGCCGGGCAGTCGATCGGCGAGCTGCTCGGGGGGCAGATCACGATGGTGTTCACCACCCCCAGCGGCGGCCGGCAGCACGCGGCGTCCGGCAAGCTGCGTGCGCTCGGCATCACCTCGCCGAAGCGCTTCAGTGGCATGCCCGACGTGCCCACGTTAGGCGAAAGCGGCTTTCCCGGCGTGGACGCGGCGACCATCAACGGGCTGGTCGGTCCGGCGCGCCTGCCGCAGGACTACCTGCAGCGGGTGAACGCGGCAGTGATGCGCGGCCTGCAGCGGCGCGAGACGCAGGAGCGGCTGCAGGAGCTCGGCTTCGACGTGGCAGGTGGCACGCCCGCACAGTTCGGAAGCTGGATCGCCACCGAGACCGAAAAATGGGCGAAAGTGGTGAAGGATTCCGGCGCCAAGCCGGAATAGATCATGGGGAACAGGGCAGCGCCGCGCCGGGAAGGACACAGCCGATGACGATCCGTTCGGTCGATACCGTTGCAGTCACGTTGCCATTCGAGATGGGTGGTCCGAAACCGATGTTCGGCGGCAAGCCGCGCCAGATGGAAATGCTGCTGGTGCGGGTCGAGACCGATGACGGGTTGGTCGGCTGGGGTGAGGCGTTCGGCTTCGCGGTCTGGCCGTCCACCCGTACCGCGCTGCACACCCTGGTGGCCCCGCTGGCGGTCGGCCGCGACGAAGCCGACATCGCCGGCATCCGCAACGACCTCGCCCGCAAGCTGCATCTGCTCGGGCGCACCGGTCCGGTGATGTTCGCGCTCTCCGGGCTCGATATCGCACTCTGGGATCTCGCCGGCAAGCGCGCTGGCCAGCCACTCTGGAAGCTGCTGGCGGCGCTGCCGGCAGCACGGGGAAGCGCGGCCGGCGAAGGTGTGCAGCTGCCGGCCTATGCCAGCCTGCTGCGTTACGGCGATGCGAATTTGGTGTACGCCAACACCGCGCGCGCGGTGGCCGCGGGCTTCCGCCAGATCAAGCTGCACGAGAGCCCCGGGCCCCCCCTGGCGGCTGCGCGCCCGCCCCCCGGCCCGGATGCCGCACTGATGATGGATTCCAACTGCCCGTGGAGCGGAGACGAAGCGCTGGCGATCGCCGACGGCGTGCGGCCGCAGGGCCTGGCCTGGTTCGAGGAGCCGGTCTGGCCGCCGGAGGATTTTCCGACCCTGGCGCGGGTGCGGCGTCACTGCGGCATCCCGGTATCGGCTGGCGAGAACGCGATGAGCGCCGGTGATTTCGAGCGGATGTTCGAGGCCGGCGCGGTCGACATCGCCCAGCCGAGCGTGACCAAGATCGGCGGTGTCAGCGGTTTCGTGGACGTGGTCGAGGTGGCGCGCCAGCACGGCGTGCGGGTGGTCGCGCATTCGCCCTACTTCGGGCCCGGGCTGCTCGCCACGCTGCACCTGACCCATGCGCTGCTGGAGGCGGGTACGCCAATCGAGTATTCGTTCGTGGAACTCGGTGAAAACCCGCTGCGCCGCACAACGGAAGTCGCGAATGGCACAATCGGGGTGCCTGACCTGCCGGGCCTCGGGGCTGACCCCGATCCCGGTACGCTCGAACGCTGCACGATCGACTGATCGCGCGGCAGCCCCCACCCCTGAAGCGAGTGTCGATGCGAGCATCTACTGTCGGAAACCGCGGCACATTCACGGCAGGCGCGCTGGCCGCGGTTGTCCTGTTCGCTGCGGGCGAAGCGGCGCTTGCGCAGGAGTGGCCGGTCAAGCCGATCCGGTTGCTGGTCGGGTTCCCGGTCGGTGGCGCGGCGGACATACTGGCCAGTATCTAGTTCACCCGCGCTTGCGTGATCCCGACCGATAAAGCATCGAGCGCAGGCTTCATAGTTACTACGGCAGGGTCTGATTTTTCCACCCCGTACATCATTGGCATTGGCTTCTCGCCTTCCCAATGCGGGCCACCAACCCTATGGGGGCGCCGGTGGTCAAGGTGGAGATCTCCCGGTTCCCATGCAAGGAGTTTGCGCACATGCCAGCGCATCGCGTGGTAGAGGGACAAGACGAACCGACTCGCTCGTCAGGGGCGACTCGTGCCAGTGGCCATCCGAACGGCGAACGTCCGCCGCCCAGCTGGCCACTGGCATAGATAACGGAAGTGCCGGGCCCGGTTCAGCCGGGTTTTTCCGGATCCTTCGCACCAATTCCCAGATTGACTAT
>JBBRCD010000272.1:0-3308 GCA_038205245.1 Burkholderiales bacterium | reverse complement strand
CAGCAGGTCGTACTGCTGCCGCCACATCGATTCCCGTCGGCGTGGCGTCTGCGGCGATCGCAGGACGAGTTGCGTGCCCAGGAAGTCGAAGATGCGCGCTGCGGCATCGTCGTGCAGGAAGACCACCGAAACGCAGGCGCTTATCAGGTCTGGAAAGCGGAACGTCGGCGAGACGTTGTTGTCGCTTCGCAGCAGGCTGTACAGCCACTCGTGCTCTTCGAGCCAGAGGCGGGTTTCGATGGTGTCCGGGTGCTCCGCGTCCAGAGCGCCTTGGTTGGGATTCGCGGCTTGGTCCTGGCGGGCGACTTGCAAGGCGGAGAACATGACGCCTCCCTTGGGGCTGTGGCTGCGGGCGGATGCTCTGTTGAGCGCGTAGCCGAAGGGTAGGCGGATGTGCTTGGCGGGGCCGTTGGGAATGCTGCGTTTGTGAGGGGGATTTCGGGATCGGGCGTCGACAAGGCGACTGCTGGTCTGAGCCGATCCAGCGGTCAGGCCTGCCACACCCCGTAGCCTGCCTCACGCAGCCCGATGGCCAGTTCCACCTCCATCTCGCGGGCGGCCTTGTAGGGCATCGGGCTGTAGATCTCCTACAGCGAGGGCACCAAGCGAAAGCCGTATTTCAAGGACGAATCGGTTGGCCTGGATGCCCGCCTTGTGCCGCTCGAATCGCAGGTCGGCACTTGATGCAACATGCGGCCATGCCGCTGACGCGCGAAGAACTCGATCACCTTTCCGCCTCGACGCTGGCGCACTACAACACGCGCGCCCAAGATTATTGGCAAGGCACCCGTGACCACGATGTCAGCCAGAACATCGCGACGCTGCTCCGGCACATCGAGAGCGCTGCGCCGCTGAGCATCCTGGACCTGGGTTGCGGCCCTGGGCGAGACCTCAAGGCCTTCTCCGAACTGGGCCACAGGGTCATCGGTTTGGAGGCGCTCCACAGGTTGCGGCCCTGGCGCGCGCGCACAGCGGCTGCGTCGTCTGGGAGCAGAACCTGCTGGCACTGGACCTGCCGACAGCCAAGTTCGACGGGGTGTTCGCCAACGCCGTACTGTTTCATGTTCCGAGCGCGGAGCTTCCGCGCTTGCTACTCGCCTTGCATGCAACGCTCAAGCCGGGCGGCGTTCTGTTCAGTTCCAACCCACGAGGCCAAGGCCAAGAGGGCTGGCAAGGCGAGCGCTTCGGCGCCTTTCACGATCTCGCCACATGGCGCCGCTACATGGCCGCGGCCGGCTTTGTCGAGCTGGAGCACTACTTTCGCCCCTACGGGCTTCCCCCCGAACAGCAACCCTGGCTAGCCTCGGCGTGGCGCGCGGTGTGATCACGGTGCCTTGACGGACATCTTCATCGCCGCTCGCTCGAGCGGTTGGACTACAGCCGGACCGGC
Organism: Burkholderiales bacterium; assembly: GCA_038205245.1. Taxonomy (GTDB): domain Bacteria; phylum Pseudomonadota; class Gammaproteobacteria; order Burkholderiales; family CAIKXV01; genus CAIKXV01. The sequence continues at coordinate 1,918 of JBBRCD010000272.1, read as the reverse complement.
GACGGTCCCAGGCACTACTTCTCCTGCATCTCCAGCGCCGCCTGTTGCTCGGCGCTGAAATCAGCGCCGGTGTCCATCGTCAGATCAATCTGCCGGAACGTGGTGTACGTGATGGCCAGCAGGTGCAGGCCCGAGAACATGCACGGCAGCGCCTTCAACGTGTGCTTGTCGTCCGGGTCGACCGACGCTGCATCGCCGGCCTCACCCTCGCGGCGCGAATTCATCAGAACTCCCGGTTCGGTGACACCTGGGCGGAGATCGAGGCGCGGGGCTTGATTCATTGACTGATTTTGGCCCACTCGTTCAAGAGTCGCCACGCCTGGAATCACAATGGCGCGGGCGGTTGGATTGCAGCCCACTTAGCGCAAGCTGGCGAACTTTGGTGACGTGCCAGTGTTGCCCTAGGCCATGCGTATCGCTGCGGTCCTCAAATCACGAAGAAGCAGGGATGGGAAATGGCAGGCGCAGTCGATAGTGATGCTCAAGCAGCGGGAACCACGGCACACCACGCAAAGTACTTCGCATGGGAACTCACGCGGCGCCGCGCGGCTTCAGAGGAAGATCGCCTCGCCCAGTCCCTGTTCGATGCCAGTGTCGACCTGAACCCGCATCAGATCGACGCCGCGCTGTTCGCCCTCAACAACCCGCTGAGCAAGGGCGTGGTGCTCGCCGATGAGGTGGGCCTGGGCAAGACCATTGAAGCCGCCCTGGTGCTGTGCCAACTGTGGGCCGAGCGTCGACGCCGCCTGCTTGTAATTAGTCCCGCCTCACTGCGCAAGCAGTGGGCGCAGGAGTTGGCTGACAAGTTCAATCTGCCAACCGAGGTCCTGGACGCACGCACCTGGCACTTGCTTCGCGAGGGCGGAACGTACGACCCGCTGGATCGCGATGTCATCAGCATCATGTCCATCCACTTCGCGGCTCGCATGGAAGCCCAACTGGGTGCCGTGCCGTGGGATCTGGTGGTTATCGACGAAGCGCACAAGCTGCGCAATGCCCACCGCAAGAGCCATGAAACCGGGCAATCGCTCAAGCGCGCGTTGGCGGGGCGAAAGAAGCTGCTGTTGACAGCGACGCCGTTGCAGAACTCTCTGATGGAGCTTTACGGGCTCACGTCGATCATCGACGAGGAGATCTTTGGTGACGAACGCAGCTTCCGTTCGCAGTACAGCAGCATTGATGGCGACATCCAGTCGCTTCGCCGCCGGCTGCAGCCTTTCATCAAGCGCACCTTGCGGCGCGACGTGCTGGAGTACGTGCCGTATACCCAGCGCCACGCGCTCACAACCCCGTTCTCGCCGGCCGAAGAGGAAGTTCAGTTCTATGAGCTGATCTCGGCCTACTTGCAGCGCGATTTCAGCTACGGCTTTCCCAGCCGGCAGAAGCATCTTGTCGGGCTGATCCTGCGCAAGCTGCTCGCGTCGTCTACCGCGGCGGTGGTGGCCACACTGGAAGCCATCCGCACGCGCCTGCAGCGCTTGCTCGACAAACAGACCATCGACGAGGAGTGGATCCAGCAGCTCATCGAAGACGAAGATCTCGACGAGGAACTTCTGGAAGAGGCCGATCCCGTGGCTCCAGCCGGCGACGGTTCGCCGCCGGTCGACTACGCCCTGGTGCGTGAAGAACTGACCGAGCTGGACGAATACTTGCGCTTGGCACGCAGCATCCGCGAAGACCAGAAGTCCCATGCGCTGCTGTCGGCGCTGCAGCAAGGGTTCGAGCGCATGGGCGCGATGGGTGCGGCCCGCAAGGCGGTGATCTTCACGGAATCACGCCGCACCCAAGACTACCTGGCGCGGTACCTCGAAGCCCATGGCTATGCGGGCAAGGTCACCATGTTCAGCGGTGGCAACCAGGGCCCGGCGTCTACGGGCATCTATCAACGCTGGCTGGCCAAGAACACGGGCACCGATCG
>JBBRCD010000271.1:0-3395 GCA_038205245.1 Burkholderiales bacterium | reverse complement strand
TCCCCGCCTTTGCAGAGGCAGAGGCCACGAGGGTGACCCCTTACACTGGGGACAGACCCTCAGGGTCTGTCCCCGCCCTCCGCCTTTGCAGGGACTGTCCCCGCCTCTGCGACCTTGCTGGCTACCTCGCCGCAGCAATCGTATTCACCACCAGCATTGCCACCGTCATCGGTCCGACGCCCCCCGGGACCGGCGTGACGTAGCCGGCAACCGCCTGTACCGACTCGAAATCGACATCGCCGACCAGGCGACCGTCGGCCGTGCGGTTGATCCCGACATCGAGCACGATCGCACCGGGCTTGACCATGTCGCCAGTGACCAGGCCAGGCCTGCCCACCGCGACCACCAGCACGTCGGCGCGCCGGGTGTGACTGGCCAGATCGACCGTCTTCGATGTACAGATGGTCACCGTGGCGTCGCGGCCGAGCAGCAGTAGCGCCATCGGTTTGCCCACGGTATTGCTGCGCCCCACCACCACGGCGTGTTTTCCGGCCAGCGGTACGCCGATGGATTCGAGCATGCACATCATGCCGGCCGGCGTACATGGCGGAAACCGGGTGTGCCCGCTGAACAGCTCACCCCGGTTCATCGTGTGAAAACCGTCCACATCCTTGGTCACCGACACTTCGGCCAGGATCGCAGCCTCGTCCAGACCCGCTGGCAGCGGCAGTTGCACCAGAATGCCGTGGATCGCCGGATCCGCATTCAATCGCCGAACCTGATCCAGCACCTGCGCCTCGCTCACCTCGGCAGGAAACTCGTGTACCTCGGAGTGCACCCCGACGCTGGCGCAGGCCTTGACCTTGTTGCGAATGTAGGCGCGCGAGGCCGGGTTGTCACCGACCACGATCACTGCCAGCCCCGGCTGCCTGCCAGGGCCGGGCCCGCCCAGGGCAAGGGCCTGCACTTCAGTCCTGCACGCCGCCAGTACCTGTTCGGCGAGGGTCTTGCCATCAATCCGCTGTGCCGCCATCGTCGCAGTCCGAAGTTGAACGAGGCGCGCACTGTAGTGAAAACAGGCGCGCCGGGCAACTGACTTCTGCGACTGACTTCTGCGACTGACTTCTGCTACTTCGGGGCGGCGCTGGCAGCCCGGGGACAGACCCCCAGGGTCTGTCCCCGCCTTCGCGGCTGACCGGCGGCTGCCCGGCGGCGCCAGCGGCCCGGGGACAGACCCTCAAGGTCTGTCGCGGCTTTTACGAACCGCGGCCTGCAAACCCGGGCCTGCCAACTACGGGGCCGGCAGCAACGGCAGCAGCGCGACCACCCGGCGGCCGTCCTGATCGAACCGCAGGTCTTCGCACAGTGCGCGCACCAGCGCCAGACCACGGTTGGTGCGATCACCGGCACTGGCCGTGCCGACCGGTCCGGGCGGCATGATCGACCCGACGTCGAAGCCAGTCCCGGAATCCTCGACCTCGATCTGCAAAAACGGTGAGCCATCGCGGCTTTCGGCCGCGACCCGGATCCAGAGCGAGCCTGAGGTGAGCGCGCTCATGCGCTCGGCGCGTGCCTGGATGAAGCGCTCGTGCTCCGCCTCACCCAGCCCCAGAGAGGACTCCAGCTTGAGCAGTCCGTGATCGACTGCGTTGTTCAGCAACTCGGCAAGCACGCAGAACAGGTTGCTGCGCGCGTGCCGCGGCACGCCGAGCTGATCGAGGGTGCCACTGATGAACGGTACCAGGGCAAGCCGGCGTAACTGGTCAGGGCCGAGACGCAACTCGAGCAGCCAGTGCGACGGCGTCGCCGCCCGCCCGGGCTCAGGCACCGCAGCGGGATCCGCTGGCGGCGCGAGCAGGCAGTCGCCAAGCACGATGGATGCATCGTCCCGAAGCGGCTTACCGCCGCTGAATACGTTCAGACTGCGCACGACACGCGTCAACCTTCCATCGGCGGGTCCGGACAGGGCTTCCAGCATCGCTGCATCGGCGAACTGCTGTCCGCCGCCGAATCCATCGGCCTCCGCCATGCCATCGGAGACTAGCACCACCTGCGCTTGCGCGCGATAGGCAACCCGCTCCACCGAGGCGTCGAACGCGCTCCCGTCCAGGATTCCCAACGCCAGGTGGCGGGAGTGCCAGATCCGCAGCACCTGCCCGTCGGCGTCGAGCAGGCGGGCCGGCGGACAACCGCCGTTCCAGACATCGACATGGCGCTCTCGCATGTCGATCGATGCCACCACGCAGGCGACAAACCGGTCCGCAGGCATGAAGCTGCGCACCTTGCGGTTCATCTCGGCGACCATGGTCTGCACATCGAAGCCGCGCTCGGTCATCCGGTGAAACACCTCGGTGACTGGCAGCACCGAGATCGCCGCCGCCAGCCCGTGTCCGGTGCCGTCGGCCAGCAGCAGGTTGACCCGGTCATCTGGAGCGCGTGCGACAGCGACCACATCGCCACTGAGCTGGTGGGCCGGTGCAATCCAGGCACGCGTCAGCCGCTCGGCGACTGGATCGTGGGTATCCATACGCGAGATCAGGTGACTTGCGATGCGCTGCTCCTCCTCGGCTTCATCCTGGTAGCGCCTGAGCGTTTCCTGCTGCGCCTCGAGCTTCTTCAGGTAGCTTCTGGACCTGGCGTAGTGCCGCATCCGCGCACGCAGCTTGGCCATGGCGATCGGCATGCTGAGGAAATCATCCGCGATGCCGTCCAGCGACTCGACCACCGAGTCGGAGACCGACACCGGAACGATCGCCACCAGATCCCATGGTCGGGCGTCCTGCCGGCGCGAGCGGCGTGCAGCCACCTCGCGCAGCAGAGCGCCGCCTTCGCCAACCCCGCAGAACACGACCTCGGCCTCGCCCCGGTCAGCAGCCAGTGCAGCCAATCCAGCGTCTTCGATGTCGAGGATGCTCGCGCCGGTGGCTTTGACCAATCCAGATAACTGGCGACGCACTGCAGACGACATGTCCAGCACGATGACGTTCGCTGCCGAACTGAACAGACGCCCAGGCTGCGTGGGCGTCGGCGTGGGTGGCAGCGTCCTGGATGTGGAAGCAATATCCATCGCGATTGGCAGGCTGGCCGCGCGGTGAGCGTCTACTGAATGGTGAACAGCTTCTGGAAGTTGGCGATATCAAGAATTTGTTGCACGACACCCCGGCAATTCGACAGGATCACCGTCTTGCGCGCACTGTTGGCCTGGTCGCGCAGCAGCAGCAACATGCCAAGTGCAGCGCTATCGAGGTAATCCACACTGCCCATGTCGATCTCGATCGCCTGGACCGCAGCGGCCTTGATCTGGGTGTCGATGGCTGCCCTGAAGTCTCGATGCGCGCTGAAATCGAAACGTCCTGAGAGCGATATTTTCGCCCGCTCGTTGATCACACTGACACTGGTCTGCATGGGCTGAACTCTTTCGTGGGTGGTGGGGGCGGTGGGGGCGGTGGGGGCGG
>JBBRCD010000270.1:0-3427 GCA_038205245.1 Burkholderiales bacterium | reverse complement strand
CATTAGCAGATTTACGAGCTATTCGACCCCATTTTGCCGGCGTTTAAGGAGGCATACATTCGTGTGTTTTAGGACATCAACAAAGGTTTCATGCCCCAGTTACTGGTCGACCGGCTTTCGCGCTACGGCCGCGAGCGCGGTCTGATGATGGCTGCCGATAGCCAGGCATCGTCGCAGATGGGTGATGTTTCCCGATTCCGCGATATGCATCTCCTGAAGCCGACCGAACGCGAAGCACGGCTGGCCATGCAGGACTTTTCGTCCGGCCTTGTGGTACTGGCGGACTCGCTTCGTGCCAAGGCAAGAGCAGATCATGTGCTGATCACGATGGGCGCTGAAGGCCTGTTGATCCACGCACACGGTGCAGTCGGTGACGAGCGGGTGACCGACCAATTGCCCGCATTCAATACCGCACCGAAGGACGTCTCCGGCGCCGGCGACTGCCTGCTCATCTGCACCGCGATGGCGCTGGCCATCGAGCCTGACGTATGGAAAGCGGCATACCTCGGTTCAATCGCGGCAGCGTGCCAGGTAAGCCGGGTAGGCAATCTGCCCCTTACCGCAGAAGAGCTGTCGCTCGAACTCTCGCTTTGAACGCCCTGCTTCTCGCAGCCGGGTTAGGCACGCGACTGCGCCCGCTCACTGAGCACACGCCGAAGTGCCTGATCGAGATTCATGGCCGGCCGCTACTCGGCTATTGGCTCGACCTGTTGCTCGATCGTGGCTTCGAGCGAGCCATCGTCAACACCCATTACCTTGCCTCGCAGGTCGAGGCATTCGTTGCCGCCTCACGCTGGGCACCGCGGGTTCATCTCGTGCGTGAACCCGAACTGCTAGGCACCGGCGGCACCATCCTGGCCAATCGAGCAACGTTGGAATCTGGCCCTTTCCTGGTCGCACACGCAGACAATCTCTGCCAGTTCGACGTAAAGTCGTTCATGGATGCGCATAGTCGCCGCGCCCCGGGTGTGGAGATCACGATGATGACATTCATCACGGATACGCCATCTACCTGCGGAATCGTGCAGACCGACGCCCTGGACCGCGTCGTCGCTTTCCACGAGAAGGTGGAGAACCCGCCGGGCCGCGTGGCCAACGGCGCGGTCTACATCGTGGAGCCGTCGGTGGTCGCCTTCCTGGCGGGGCTGGGAAAGTCGGTGATCGACTTCAGCACCGACGTAATCCCGCGCTACCTCGGCCGGATCGCCACCCACCCCAATGATGGTTATCTTCGGGACATCGGCACGCCGGAGGCGCTAGCGGCAGCTCACCGTGAGTTTTCTCGATTGGCCCCATCAGCGCTGCAGGAACCACCGCGGGCAACGCCAGCGCCATAGCGCCGCCTTCGGGTGGCCTTCGGGTGGCCTTCAGGCGCCCGCTTTGCCTGGCCTGGCGATGGTTGATCCGCTCGACTCGACCGCCGCCCGCATTGCGCCCGCCCCAAGCACCGCGATGAAGAACGCATAGAAGTGACTATCCGGAAACGTCCGGAAGTGCGAGCTGAACAGGCTGCCCACGCACCACGCGGTCAGCGCGCAGGCGGCGAGCAGCCCGTAGGGGGTGGCCGGAAAGCTACGGTAAAGACACACGATCATCAGCCCGAACAACGCCAGTCCGACCAGCCCCTGCTCGAAGACGATATACAGGTACTGGCCATGCGGGTCGCCGGCGTGGGTCGCCAGGACGCCGGTGAACCGCTCGTCGACATAGGCAGCGTAGACCGGCTTGAACGAACCCAGACCGTAGCCGAACACCGGCCGCTCGGAGATCAGGGCTAGCGTATTGCGTGCAAACACGATTCGTATGCCCACCGACGTGATCTGCTGCGCCTGCGCGGCCTGCCGCGCCTCATCGATCGTCTGGTTGATCCGCGTGCTGAAAACCGGCGAGGCCGCGTAGGCCAGCAGCAGCACAAGTGTCAGCGCAGCACCAGCCTGCAACGCCCGGCGCCATCCGCCAGCAATGATCGCCGCGCAGAGGGTGACGCCGATCACCGCCAGATAGCCAGTGCGACCGGACCCGAAGAACAACACGTTGACGACCAGCGCGACGCCCACTGCGGCATACAGCGCGCGCTGCCAGCCGCGCGCCTGCCAGGCAAGGAAAGCGCTGCATGCAGCGGCCACGACAAACACTGAACTCTGGGTGCTGTGGTTGGTCAGTAAGACTCCGATGCCGTTACCCCGCCCCTCGATGGCGAGCGCATGCATGGCAAAAGACGCCACGACTGCCACCGCGGAGGTGACCGTCAGCGCCACGCACAGTCGCAGCTTCCAGCGGTCATCGACGAACAGCGGCAACGCGATGAACAGGAAGGCGAGCCTGCGCCAGGCCCAGAAATCGCGTACCCCGGCGAGCACTCCGGCCTCGCTGTAGAACGCAGAGAACAGCACCCAGGCGAGGAAGGCCAATATCGCCTTGCCGGCCAGGGTGTCGAACGACAACGCCGCCGCGCGCGGCAGCCGACCGGATACAGCAAAAGCGATCAGGAACACCGCCGCCCCGATACTCGTCGCGGCGGTAGACATGCCGGCAGCGACGGCGACGAACAGCGCGGCGACGCGGGCGACGGTGAGAGTCTGCCGTGACCAATTGGTCGCCGGCAGATCGATCGCGGTCAACGCCACAACTGGTACAGCCACTTGCGTCGGAGCTTTTCCCAGTGGAACTGCAGCCCCTGCCGCCAGCGCGGCAGCGGTCGGTCGATGGCGGTGACGAAGCGGCCGTTCTTGCTGCCCTGCTCGACCACCGGGTCCTCGAGCCAGAGCAACTGGATGCCCAGCTCGCGGTCCATCATGTCGAACTGGTTGTCGATCGAGCGCTCGATGCCGCGGCTCTGCATCCAGTCGAGCCGCATTCCCGCCGCTGTCGCGCCGATGATGTAGGAGTCAGTGAATCTGCCGCGCGCGCCCGGATAGAGGCTGCGCCCCAGTTCGCGCTGGCTGCGAGGCGTATAGAAATTGCCACCGCTGCCGATGTAGATCACCGAGGCCTCCGGATATCCCGGCGCTTCGGCAAGCGCCCGCCTGACCCCGTCGAGGAAGTCTGGCGCGAGCATCGCATCGTCTTCCAGCACCAGCGCATGACGATGACCGTTCGCCACGATGCGCTGCAGGGCTTCGACATGCTTCAGTGCGCAGGAGCGCTGCGCGGGCGTCATCGTTAGCGGCGGCGTTGTCGTCGTCGCTGTCGTTATGGTTATGGTTGTGGTTGTGGTTGCCTGCCCCTGCGCAGCCGCGTCGAACCAGCGTGCAGCCACTTCAGGCGAGATGTCCTCGATATCCCAGGCATGGATGACTTCGGCCTCGAGCCCGAAAGCCGCGAGCTGCCGGGTGATCGAGCGCAGGCGGTCGTCGAACGCCTTGACGTTCAGGACATAGATGGCGTCCAGCGGGGCGGTGTTCATCGCGACATCTTTGCGGTTCCG
>JBBRCD010000269.1:0-3450 GCA_038205245.1 Burkholderiales bacterium | reverse complement strand
ACGAGCAGCGCAGGGCGGCGCGCCAGCTCGACCCGGTACCAGCCGATGCCTCCGCTCTTGGCGCGCGGACTCACCAACAGGCACAGCCCAATGGAGGCGATCGTGTGTGTGCGAGCTGCAACTACAGCCTAATCCGGCTGTATCCCCGCCGCCTTCACCACCTTCGCCCACTTGGCGATCTGTGACTTGATGTGCGCGGCGAACGCTTCCGGTGTCCCGCTCACCAGGTCGGTGCCCTGAGCGGCCGCACGCTCCCGTGCCTCCGGGTTCTTCGCAATCACCGCCAGTTCCCGGTTGACCCGGGTCACCACCGGTGCCGGCATGCGTGCCGGGCCGAGCACGCCGTTCCAGGCGCTCACATCGAAGCCCGGCAGCGCGGCTTCGGCGATGGTCGGTACATCCGGCAGGGCGACGATCCGCTGCAGGCTGCCGATGCCCAGCGCGCGCAGCTTCCCGGACTGGATATGTGCCATCGCTGCCGGCACCGTCGAGAAGCTCATCTGGATCTCATTGCCAAGCAGCGCGCCCAGCTGCGCTGCTGTCCCCTTGTACGGCACATGCACGATATCCACCTTGGCCATCAGCTTGAACAGCTCGCCGGCCAGGTGTGCTGAAGCACCGGTGCTGCCAGCGCCATAGTTGAGTTTGCCCGGCTGTGCTCGTGCCAGTTCGATCAGCTCGCGGACCGTCTTTGCCGGCAGCGTCGGATGCACCAGCAGCACGCTGTGAGTCAATGCGACCAGACCGATCGGCGTGAAGTCGTTGAACGGGTGGTAGGGCAGCTTCGCATGCAGGCTGGGCAGCACCGAGTGACTGGTGTGGGTGAACAGCAGCGTGTAGCCGTCCGGGTCGGCGCGTGCGACCAGCTCGGAGGCGATCATGCCGCCGCCACCGGCGCGGTTGTCTACCACCACCTGCTGGCCGAGCTGCGCCGACAGCCGTTGGGCGTAGACGCGAGCCAGGATGTCGGTGCTGCCCCCGGGTGCCGACACCGCGACCATGCGTATCGGCTTGTCGGGCCAGGTTGCGCCGGCCGCGCTGCTGGTTGCGGCCAGTGTGGCCACTGCGGCCCCGATCCATGTCGAACGGAACATCGAATGTGGTGAGGATGGTTTCACGTCGCCTCCATTGCGCCTCAGGGTGATCGGGTCAAGGATTGCCCGGGCCACCGCGGAAAAGACGCGGTTCGTTTGTTATCCTGCACTGCATGTCCGTCCAAGCGTACCCGCGCATCCGCAGCTTCGCCAGTGCCGCCGCCGCGCCTGTCGGCGCGCCTGCCGTCGCCCCTTTCCGCCAGTGAGTGTCCGTATCGACAAGTGGTTGTGGGCTGCCCGCTTCTTCAAGACCCGCACCCTCGCTCAGGACGCGGTGGCCGGTGGAAAGATCCGCGCCAATGGCGAGCGGGTGAAGCCGGCGAAAGAAATAAAGCTTGGCGATGCGATCGACATCCGGATCGGCGAGTTCGAATGGTCGGTGCAGGTGACTGCCCTTGCCGACAAGCGCGGTTCGGCCGAGGTCGCGCGCACCCTTTACAGCGAGACCGAGGCCAGTATCGCCCGCCGCGCCGCCCAGGCGGCCGATCGCAAGGCCCAGACCAGTGGCTGGGCCGAGCGTCCAGGGCGGCCAACCAAGCGGGATCGGCGCGAGATCGATCGCTGGCGCGGCGGCGAGTGAGTCGGGCGAGTGGATAAAGGCGTGATCTGCCAACTGGGTTGGCCGATGAGTGGGTTGTCGAGTTGGTCACTGAGTTGCTCATTTGGGTGCTCACTCAGGTGCTCGATGAGTTGGTCATCGGGTCCGTGGTTGATTCAGCAGGGGCGCCGGTGAGCAGGCGCCCCGGAAGCAGGCAATCGTAACGGCGCCGATCAAGCGGTGCGCGTGGCGCGGCCCCTATCGGCGTGCTCAAGGTACTCGAGGAACTGCGTATCCCGATCGATTACATCGCCGGAACCAGCATGGGGTCGATCGTCGGCGCGGCCTACGCCTCGGGCATGTCGGTCCAGGACATGGAACGGGCGGTGAAGAAGCTCGATACCCCTACGCTTTTGCTGGATCGCCCGGGGCGCCGCGACCTGCCGGCGTTTTCCGCGCGAGAGCTACAGTCTTGCGGCCAATCTGTTCAGTTCGCGCAAGTCGATCGGCGCAGCCCCCGAGTACGACCGTTATGACGGCGACTTCAACGCTGCGCGGTCCTGAGGCACACACACCTTCCAGCTCAATTTCCGCGGAAGCGGCTCGATCGGCAGCTCGCCGCTGCCGATCGAGCGACCTGGTGCGCTTCGGCGGCTTCCTGCAGCAGTCCGGCTACCGCTCCGGCCAGCTTCTGGGCCAGTCGCTGGAGTACGGCCGTGTCGTGTAGCATGATCAGCTGATCAAGCGGGGCCTGCTCGAGGGCGGTTTCGTCGGCGGGTCTGTCGAAGTCGGTCAGATGAGCGGACAACTTTTCACCGCCTCGCCGCGAGGCACCCTGCTGTCCGGATCGCTGTTCGTCGCGATCGATTCGCCGCTCGGCCCGTTCTACGTCGCCTACGGGCGCGCGCGCGACGGCAACAGCAGTTTGTACAGCTTCCTCGGGCGGCCATGATCGCCGCCGTTGCCCTGCCGACGCACGGTCCGGCGTGTGCTTCGGCTGCGACCTTGCGGCTACAATCGGGCGATGAAACTTTCTGTTCTCGACCAGTCCCCGATCATCAGTGGCCATACGCCGGCGCAGGCGATCGCCGAAACAGTGGCACTCGCCCAGGCCGCCGAGTCGTTCGGCTACTCGCGCTACTGGCTGGCCGAGCATCACTCGACCCAGGCGCTGGCCGATCCCTGCCCCGAGATCCTGGTCGGGCGGGTGGCGGCGGCGACCTCCACGCTTCGGGTCGGCACTGGCGGCGTGCTGCTTCCCTACTACAGTGCGCTGAAGGTGGCCGAGCAGTTTCGCATGCTCGAGGCGCTGTTTCCCGGACGCATCGACCTGGGTGTCGGACGCGCCCCGGGCAGCGACCAGCGCACGGCGATGGCAGTCGGCAACGGGCGCTACCCGAGCGCGGAGGCGTTTCCACAGCAGGTGGTCGATCTGGTCGGGTTTCTCGACCGCACGCTGCCGGCTGACCACATTTATGGACAGGTCACCGCGCAACCGGCCGGGGACAGCTCGCCCGAGCTCTGGCTGCTCGGCTCGTCGGACTACAGTGGTGCGCTCGCAGCCTATCTGGGCCTGCGCTTTTCGTTCGCCCATTTCATCAGTGCACACGGCGGCGAAGCGGTCATGCGCGACTACCGAAGCCAGTACCGGCCTTCACCGCGCGAGCCCAGGCCTCAGGCGCTGCTGACCGTGTTCGCGGTGTGCGCCGATACCGATGCCGAGGCCGACCGCCTCGCCGGCGCAATCGACCTGCGCCGATTGCGCATGGAGCAGGGCATCAACCTGCCGGTGCCGTCGCAGGCAGAAGTGGACAGCTA
>JBBRCD010000268.1:0-3455 GCA_038205245.1 Burkholderiales bacterium | reverse complement strand
TGCCCGGCCACGAAGCCTTCTGCCCAGGCGCGCGCGCGCGGTGCCGACCGCAGGTGCGGGAGCGTGCGGTATCGATGAAAGCAGTCGTATAGCAACTCGTTCCAGAGCAAGTAATAAGAATACTGCCCGGAGACGTAGTAGGCGGGAGACGGCCAGATCGACGTCGCGGGCGGCAGCGTGCTCAGGAAACGCTCGAATTCCTCGCGATCGCCGAAGAAAAAGACGTTACCCAGTTCCGGATCGAGCCTCACGGCCTGCAGCACCCGACCGACCTCGTCGATCGACGCAGCAGCGTCGGCAATGCCCGCCGATTCGCTGATGAATGCGATGTCGACGCGCTGCCCCGGCGCGCGCAGGCGCAGGCACTCGGCCGCGACCCGTGCGAGGAGCAGGTCGCCTACGCTGACCGGCTGGCTCGAGAAATCGTAGACCACCAGCCCGCGTCCGCCCGACGCGCGCGGGCTGCGATAGGGCGACAGCGCCCAGCGCAGCAGCGTGCCGATCCGGATCACGCGCCACGCGCTGGCCCAGGCGGCGCCGCGGACACGCAACCGCGCCAACCGAAGAAATTCAAGAATCCGCATGGCCTCGCTCTTAAGGCGCAACCGCGGTTGCTTCGGCCGCCTTCCGCCGCAGCTACCCCGCGATGCTCATCGCAACTTACAATACGTCGATGGCCCTATAATACGAGAATGGAGAGCACGCACGCGCAAAGTCGCCCGGCCGCATACCTGTGCGACCGGCGCGCGGGAGGGCCTGAGTCCGCGGCCATGGCGCCTCCGATGCCGGGCGCGCGGCCCCGTGCGGCGAGATGAGCACTGCCCTGTCGCGACCGGCCCTCGCCAGCGCCTTCCTCGATGTCGGCCAAGGGCTGCTCCAAGTGCGCATCTGGCACATGCTGGCCTGGCAGGAGATCCAGCAGCGTTATAGGCGCTCGATACTCGGCCCCTTCTGGCTCACTATCAGTACCGGCTGCATGGTCGCCGGCATGGGGCCGCTCTATTCCAAGCTCCTCAACCAGCCGCTCGGCATCTTCTTTACCTACATCGCTGTCGGCTTCGTACTGTGGCAACTGATTGCAGGCCTCATTTCCGACTGCTGCCAGTCATTCATCAGCGCCGAAAGCTACATAAGCCAGATGAAGCTGCCACTGACCCTCCATGTGGTACGGGTGGTATGGAGGAACACGCTGATGTTCGCCCACAACAGCGTCATCGTGTTCGCAGTGCTCGTCTTTTCGCCACCACCATTCGATAGCTCCCTCCTGACGTCGATCGCCGGGGTGGTGGTCCTGCTGTTTAACGCGCTCTGGGTGGGCTTGGTGATGGGCATGCTTTCTGCCCGCTTCCGCGATATTCCCCAGTTCGTCAACAGCATCCTCCAAGTGGGGCTGTTCCTGACCCCAATCCTCTGGAAAATCGAGATGCTGGGCGACTGGCGATGGTTTGCGCTCATAAATCCAATCTACCACTTCATGGAAGTCATCCGTTCGCCGCTGATGGGCGCGGGGATCAGCGGCCAGTCCTGGGCGGTGGTCGGCGTGATTACCCTGTTAGGTTGGACGGTCACAATGTACGCATTCGCCAAGTTTCGCGCCCGCATCCCGTTCTGGATCTGACTCATGGCCCTGGCGATCGCCCGCGATGTCGTCGTCGAGTTCCCGGTTTACGGCCGGCGCCAGCAGTCGCTGAAGCGTTCGGTGCTGCGCGCCGCCACCGGCGGGATCCTGGCCACGGACTCCCGCGACCACGTCGTGATCCGCGCTCTCGACAAGGTCTCGTTCGAGTTCAACGAGGGCGACCGCGTGGCGCTGATCGGCCACAACGGTTCGGGCAAGTCGACCCTGCTGCGCGTGCTCGCCGGCGCCTATGAGCCAGTGACAGGCTCGATCGAGGTCCAGGGAAGCGTGGCCGCGATGCTCAGCATCACGCTGGGCCTTAACACCGAGGCTACGGGCTACGAGAACATCTTTCTGCGGGCAGCGCTGATGGGACTTTCCAAGATACAGACCCGGGACCTGGTCGACGACATCTGCGACTTTGCCGAGCTTGGCGATTACATCCAGATGCCGATGCGCACCTATTCGAGCGGCATGCTCATGCGGCTGGCCTTCGCGATTTCAACCAGCGTGTCATCTGATATCCTTCTCATGGATGAATGGCTGAGCGTCGGCGACGCGAGTTTTGGCGAAAAGGCTGCGCGCAGGCTCAAGTCGCGCGTCGACGACGCCAAGATCATGGTGCTGGCTTCCCATGACATGGGTCTTGTCCAGCGAAGCTGCAACAGGTTCATCACGCTTGAACACGGACTCATAGTGTCTGACTCGACCAGCTACCCAACCTGAGGGAATACACCTTGCGTCTACTCGTCACTGGCGCCTGCGGCTACAAGGGCACTGTCCTGGTCCCGAAACTACTCGCCGCTGGCCACGACGTGATGGCTCTGGACATCATGTGGTTCGGCAACTTCCTGCAGCCGAATCCGCGCCTTGTCGTGATCGAGGGCGATGTTCGCGACATCGATGCCATCGATCTTTCCGGCATCGATGGCATCGTTCATCTTTCGTCCGTGGCGAACGATCCCTGCGGCGACCTTGACCCCAAGCTGACCTGGGAAATCAGCGCGTTGGCGACCATGCAACTTGCGGACAAGGCGAAGCGCAAAGGCGTTCGCCACTTCGTCTACGCCTCGTCAGGCAGCGTCTACGGGGTCAAGAACGAAGACCAGATCACCGAAGATCTCGAACTGAAGCCGATCTCCGAGTACAACAAGACCAAGATGGTCAGCGAGCGGGTGCTGCTTTCGTACGCGGACGACATGGTGGTGCAGATCATCCGCCCGGCAACCGTGTGCGGCTACTCGCCGCGGATGCGACTCGACGTTTCGGTCAACATGCTGACGATGCAGGCGCTGACCAAGCGGAAGATCACCGTGTTCGGCGGCCAGCAGACTCGCCCCAACATCCATATCGACGACATCACCGATGTCTACATGTTCATGCTCGACCACCCGGAGCACACTGGCGTCTACAACGCAGGCTTCGAGAACATGTCGATCCTGGACATCGCCGAGCGGGTGACCCACCATGCCGAGGCCGAGGTGGTCGTGAGCGCGTCGAACGACCCGCGCTCCTACCGGGTGAACTCGGACAAGCTGCTCGCCACCGGGTTCCGGCCGAAGAAGACGGTCGAGGACGCGATCCGGGAAGTCGCCGAAAAGTACCACAGTGGTGTGTTGAAGGACGACGACCAATTCCACAACCTGAAGTGGATGCAGAAGCGGATGGCTTCGTGAACGCACCGTTGCCCGGTGCAGTTCACACCTACGCGGATTACGCCTCGCGTCTGCAGCAGGTGCTCGCCCACGCCGACTGGAGCGCCGCCGCGCTGCTGGCAGAGGAACTGCGCGACTGCTGGGCGTCCGGTCGCCAGGTCTTCCTGACCGGCAACGGCGGC
>JBBRCD010000267.1:0-3465 GCA_038205245.1 Burkholderiales bacterium | reverse complement strand
CTATTACGGGTTCACCGTGGGCATCAACGCCGGAACGTCCGTGATTCCGGTGCCCGCCGCCGCCTGGTTGTTCGGCTCGGGTCTGCTGGGCATGTTCGCGGCCTGGCGGCGCAAGGCAGTCCACAGCGCGGCGTAACGCTCCCGCCGTAACTGCCTCTCAGCGGCCGAACAGCCCGGGCAGATTGGGAACGAACTGGCGCAGGTTGCCCGGCACCTGCTGCAGCAATTGCCGCTGCAGCAGGTCGGCAGCCGCCTGGAACAGGTTGTCGTAGCGGCCCGGGCGGAACACCGCGGGTATGTTGTTGAGCAGCCCGAGGCCCTGCGCCGCGGCAGCGAGATTGAGCGCAGCGAATGCCACCTGCCCGGCAGCCACATCGAGCGTCTGCCCGGTCTTGAGGTCGGTGACCACCGTCGCGCCTGTGTTCACCTTCTGGTAGGTACCGGCCTGCGCGTCGGGCGTGTCCTCCTCGATGACCACGGTCTCGAAGTCGGTGCCGCGCACCCCGATGGTCGCGGTGGTGGTGCCGACCTGGAAGTTGCGCGGGTTCTGCCGGCCGATCAGGCCGGTCACGGTACGCAGTGCACCGCGGGTGATCGACAGCAGGCTGGCCGACTCCTTGACCCGTTCCCGGCTGGCGAACTGATAGCGGGTGACGGTGAAGCGGGTGTTGGCGCGCACCGCGATCACCGCGTCGTCCACCATCCGTATCAGCAGTTCGCCATCGCTGGCGGTGATGATCGAATCGCCCTCGAAGATCGGATCGCTGGTGGCGAGCGTTCGCTCAGTGCCGCCGGGCGGAATTGCCCAGGCCAATCCGCCCGCCTGCTCGACCCGGCCGACCTGGGGGCGGCCCTGTGCCAGCAACGGCTGAGCGGCAGCCAGCAGGCACAGGCTCAGGCACACGTACAGCAGCGCCAGCATGCCGGGGTCGATCCTGGTCTGCATACCGCGTTGGCTCAGCGCCCGGCCCGCGCTGATGCGCGCGCTGGCCGGGCGTTCGGCAATCGCTTTATCGCCTTGCCTGCCGGGCTGGCTGCTGCGGGTTTGACCCTGACCGCAGCGCCGACCCCTGCCCCGACCCCGACCTCGGCGGCCTCGCCCTCATGATGGGCCGCCAGCTGCGACAGCAATCTGGCGAGCTGGGCACGGTCTGCTGCGCCAAGCGGCGCCAGAAGCTTCTGCTGTTCGCTGAAGTGCTGCTTGATCACCCGGTTGGCAAGCTTCAAACCCTTCTGGGTCAACCGGACTGCACTGGACCGGGCATCGTCCGGATCGGGTTCACGGGTGACCCAGCCCATCGCCTCGGCCCGCGCGATCCGGTTGGTGATTGCCCCGGAGGTGAGCAGAGCGTTTCGATAGAGTGCAGTCGGGGTCAGCCGGTAAGGCGGGCCCTGGCGCAGCAATGCACCGAGCACCGCGAAGGTCTCCCAGGTCAACTCGTACCCGGCGAGCCAGCCGTCCGCGCGGCGCTGGAAGATACGCGA
Source organism: Burkholderiales bacterium (assembly GCA_038205245.1). GTDB lineage: Bacteria > Pseudomonadota > Gammaproteobacteria > Burkholderiales > CAIKXV01 > CAIKXV01. The sequence goes on along the minus strand of JBBRCD010000267.1, from coordinate 1,980 downwards.
CAGGCGGCTGATGCGGCCGATCACTTCGGTCGACGTCGGGTCCAGGTCGGTGCGCGATGCACGCCACTGGGCGACGAATCTGGCTACGGCATCGTTTTCAGGTTGTCTTGACATTGAGATAAAGCGAGGCTACGGTTCGGGTTCGAGTTTGCGTTCAGACTTGAAGGGAGCCGCTGGTGCGGTCGCCAGTTCGCGATTCTATCCACTTGCATGCCTCGATCCAGGAGTCGGTCATGAAGAAACAGCGAATCAGCTATGTCCCGTTCGACCAGATCACCGACCCGGCGATGCGGTCTGAACTCGAGCGCTGCGCCCGCGACGGTACCCCGCGCCCGGAGAGTTCGGCGGTGCGCGCCCATGTGCCCGACTGCTTCTGGTTTTTCGCCGACTCCTGGGACAAGGTGTTTCGCAACGGTGTGCTCGAGCACGCGATCAAGGAGCTGTGCCGGGTCTATGTGTCGCGCTCGGTGGTCTGCGAGTTCTGCGGCAACCAGCGCTCGATCAAGGGGGCGCAGGAGGGCCTTACAGAATCGACGTACGACGATCTGATGAACTTCGAGAAGTCGACCAAGTACGACGCGCGGCAGAAGGCGGCGCTCGCCTACGCCGAGGCGATCATCTGGCGCATCGACAGCGACGACGCGTTCTGGGCACGCATGCATGCGAATTTCAGCGAGGCCGAGCTGGTCGAGCTTGGCTGCGCGATCGGCCTGACCTACGGCCAGCAGAGCTGGCTGCGCCTGCTGAACATAGACCATCACCAGTATCTGGCCGGTACCGAGGGCTCGATGGCGCCCGGTTTCGAGAGCGCGCAAGCGCTGGCCGCGGCCAAGGCGTCGCCGGAGTACTGGGCAGCGAACAAACCCGGGCATCCGCGCGCTGCCTGAGCAAGGCGGGCGGTCCGCCGCCCGGTTTCAGCGGATAATCCGGCATCCCTGATGCACGGCCCGGTGTGGCGAGGCTCCTCGCCACCAGGCGGTTCTCCGATGAGCAGCACCCCAGGCAGCACCCCGGTCAGCACGCCACTCAGTACGCCAGCGAGCACGCCATCGAGCACGCCAGCCAGTACGCCACTGAGTACGCCACTGAGCACGCCACTGAGCGCCGCCGGCGTACACGTGCAAGTGCGAGTCCGGCGCCAGACCCGACGCGCCTGGCTCTGGGCACCACCAGTGGCGCTCGCCGTTGCGGCAGCCGGTGTCATGGTGGCTGGCAACAACATCGCCCTGTTCCTCGCGCTCAATGGCGGCGCCGTGTCGTCCCAGGCGACGTTCTGGTCGGTGACGACCATTCTCGGACACGGCTCGGTGTTGCTCGCCCTCTATGTCTGGTTGGTGGCTACCCGCCCCCGACTGTTCGCCGCGATGCTGTTGTTCGCGCCCATCGCTGGCCTGGCGATCCGCGTGGCCAAGCGCATGGCCGAAGTGCCCAGGCCAGCCGCAGTGCTCGCGCCGGACCAGATCGAGGTGATCGGGCAGGTGCTGCAGGCGTTTTCGCTGCCGTCCGGGCATGCGCTTACCGTGTTCGGGGTGGCGGCCCTGCTGTTCGCCGCGGCGCCGCGCGGGCGCGGCTGGCGTTGCCTGTGCTGGACGACCCTGCTGTTCGCGGTGCTGGTGTCACTGTCGCGGGTCGCAGTGGGCGCGCACTGGCCGCTCGATATCCTGTTCGGCGGCGCGCTGGGCTGGCTGTGTGGCATGGCAGCCGCCGCCCTGGCCGGCCACGTGCGCTGGTGGCGCAGGTCCTGGGCGCGGCGGGCGATGGCGCTGGTCGTGGTGGTGGCCTCGCTGCTGCTCTACTGGACGCCGCTCGGCTATCCACTGGCTGACCCGGCCAAGGTCGTGTTCGCCAGCGTCGGCCTGCTGGTCGGGTCATGGGTGCTGTGGTCGCCGCGCGCGGCCGGACGCCAGGCCCGGCATTGGCTGCGTGCGCGCCGCGCCGTATGAACCGGGCAGTGAAGGCAGTCGCGACGTTCGCGATCTC
>JBBRCD010000266.1:0-3504 GCA_038205245.1 Burkholderiales bacterium | reverse complement strand
GCAAAAGTGTCCGGTCTGAAGCAGCGCCAGATCACCGGTCCGGCGCGGGTGTTCGATTCCGAGAACCAGTGCATGGAAGCGATCATGGCCAGAAAGATCGTCGCCGGCGACGTGCTGGTGATCCGCTATGAGGGGCCAAAGGGTGGCCCGGGCATGCAGGAGATGCTGGCGCCGACTGCCGCGCTGATCGGTCAGGGGCTGGGTGACTCGGTCGGGCTGATCACCGACGGCCGCTTCTCCGGCGGCACCTGGGGCATGGTGGTTGGCCATATCTCGCCGGAAGCACAGGTCGGCGGGCCGATCGCCTTCGTGCACGAGGGTGATTCGGTCACCATCGACGCCGACCGGCTGCTGATCCAGCTGAACGTGGATGACGACGAGATTGCACGCCGGAAAGTTGGCTGGACGCCGCCACCGCCCCGCTACACCCGCGGCTTGATGGCCAAGTTCATCCATCTGGTATCGACCGCCAGCCGGGGAGCAGTGACCGACCGGTTCGACGGTTGACCGGAGCAAACGGCGCTGCGCGGCCTAAAGTGCGGGCAGTGCGCGCCGATAGAGGTTCCCCTGAACCCGGAAGCCGCCGCTACCTCACCGGCCGGCATCTCTTATGTCACTGCAGCCGCTGCGCAAGGAAGACCTGCAGCTCGGTAAACCGATCCCCTACTCGGTGTTCGACGGTGAGCGTGTGTTGCTGCTCAGCCGGGGCTGCGTGATCGAGTCCGAGTCGGTGCTCGACGCGCTGCGCACCAGTGGCATGTTCAGCAGCGACGACAAGGCTGCGGGCAAGGGACAGGGCATGCTCTACCGGCCATCGGTACAGGCCGGGCTCATCGCGGCCAATCAGGCATCCGAGCGGGTCGGACCCGGCGTGGAAGACCTCCCGGCCGCCCGGGCCACCAGCACGGTGGGCGAGGACAGTCTGATCGGGTTCGGCGAATCCAACCTGCGCATGGGCGACCCGATGCAGGTGCGGTTCGACGATGGCTCGAAGGACCGTTACCCGGTGCGTCTGATCGGTGCCGTCGACAAACGCAGCATACTGATCACCCACCCTCAGATCGAGGGACGGATGATCTTTCTGAGAGAGGGCCAGGTACTCAGGCTGAAGGCCTTGCGCGGCAAGCATGCCTATGCGTTCGAGGCCTCGGTCCTCAAGTGCCAGCTGACACCGTTTCCCTATTTGCACCTCAATCATCCGCCGCAGGTGCGCGCGACCACGGTGCGCAAGGCGTACCGGGTCGGACTGAGTGCGATCGCCTCGGTCGGTCTGAACGGCGAGCGCGCCCGCGCGACCTGCAACATGAAGGACATCAGCATCGCCGGCACCCTGCTGCATGCGCCGCGCGAACTCGCGCTGGTCGGCGCCACGATCGAGGTGGCGTTCCGCCTGCAGATCGACGGCCAGCCGGTAACCTTCAAGGTGCCCGGGCTGATCCGCAACGCCCGGGAGATCGAAGACGGCAACGGCCGCTTCCGCAGCTGCGGTGTCGAGTTCGTGGAGATGGATGCCGAGCAGAAGCGCTTTTTGCAGTCGTTCATCTATGAATCGTTGCTGAGCGAAGCCTGACCGGTCTGATCGATGGGACCGTGCGCGTTCAGCCCGGCGCGGGGATGGGACAGGCAGCGCAGCCGAACGCAAAGTCAACGGCAGCGCCAGTGGCTGCGTTGTTGGCGGTACCCCGGTCAAACAGAGTCAACACGGCTCGCAAGCCGCAGACTGTCGGCTATACTTATTTCGGATATTTCAGGGAGAACACGATGAAATTGTTTCGAACGCTCACGTTTGCCACAATACTGTCGGCCGGCATGGTCGGCGGTGCCTTCGCACAGGCCAAGGCCCCTGCCGCACCAGCCGCACCAGCCAGTGCAACCGCTGGCAAAGACCTTCTCGCAAAGAGCGGGTGTCTTGCGTGCCATGCGGTCGACAAGAAGTTGGTCGGGCCGGCCCATCTGGATGTCGCCAACAAGTACCGCAACGTCAAGGGCGCCGAGGACAAGCTGGTCGGCCATGTGCTCAATGGCGGTGGTGGTGTCTGGGGACCGATCCCGATGCCGCCCCACAAACACATCCCGCAGGCCGACATCCGCACCATGGTCCGCTACATCCTGACCTACAAGTGATCGGGTGCAGGTGACAGCTGCAGGTGATCGTGAAGTAACTTGAACCGAGCCGGCCCCAGTGGCCGGCTTTTGTTTGTTCGTGTCTGTTTGTTTTTTTCGTTTGATCGTCTTCGCCTCATCGACGATACGCGTTCAGAGCGGGTCGGCGATAATGGCGATCGAGTGCAACCGTCACAGCCCCCCAGGGTTCCCCCCAGCCCAGCAATGGAGAACACGATGGCCAACCTGTTTCAACGCGCGGGCAGATCGCTCGCACTCATCGCCACCGCGGCGCTGATCGTCGCTGGCTGCAGCAAGGAAGAACCCCCCAAGCCGGTCGCCGAAGCCCCCAAACCGCCGCCTGAAGTCACCGTCCGTATCGGCGTGGCCGCACCGCTGACCGGGCCGCAGGCGCACCTGGGCAAGGATGTCGAGAACGGCGCCCGGCTCGCCATCGAGGAAGCCAATGCGGCCAACATCGTGATCGGCGGCAACCGGATCAAGTTCGAACTGGTCGCCGAAGACGACGAGGCTTCCGGTACCAAGGCCACAGTGGTCGCGCAGTCGTTCGTCGACAAGAAGGTGGCGGCGGTGGTCGGTCACATGAACTCGGGCGCGAGCATTCCTGCCTCGAAGATCTACAACGACGCCGGCATCCCGCAGGTGTCACCGTCGGCAACCGCGGTGACCTACACCGCGCAGGGCTTCAAGACCGCGTTCCGGGTGATCGCCAACGATCTGCAGCAGGGCAAGGTGCTCGGCGAGTATGCGGTGAAGCAGATGGGCGGCAAGCGCATTGCGATCATCGACGACCGCACCGCCTACGGGCAGGGGCTGGCGGACGAGTTCGAGAAGGCAGTCAAGGCTGCCGGCGTGGTGCCGGTCGGCCGTGAGTACACGACTGACAAGGCGACTGACTTTCGCGCGATCCTGACCACGATCCGGGGCAAGAAGCCCGACCTGCTGTTCTACGGCGGCATGGACGCCCAGTTCGGCCCGATGGCCGAGCAGGTGCGTACGCTGAAGGTGACCTCGCAACTGCTCGGCGGTGACGGAGCGCAGAGCGCCCAGTTCATCAAGCTGGCCGGCGCGGCTGGCGAGGGCGTGATCGCCTCCTCGCCGGGTCTGCCAGTCGACAAGATGCCTGGCGGCGAGAAGTTCGCCGAGAAGTTCAAGGCAAAGTTCGGCGAAATCCAGATCTATGCCCCGTTCGCCTATGACGCCACCTGGACGATCATCGACGCGATGAAGGCGGCCGACTCGACCGAGCCGGGCAAGATTCTCGATGCGCTGGCGAAGATCGAGCGCCAAGGCGTCACCGGCACCATCTCGTTCGACGAGAAAGGCGACATCAAGACCGGTGGCGTAACCATGTACGCGGTGAAAGGCACCGCCTGGCAG
>JBBRCD010000265.1:0-3505 GCA_038205245.1 Burkholderiales bacterium | reverse complement strand
CCTGCCATGACCGGACCCGTTTACTCGATCACCTTCGCCGTCCGGGCGACCTTGTGCCATTTATCCGACTCCGAGCGGAAGAACGCCGCGAACTCATCGGGCGTCATCCCGGTGGGTATCGCCCCCAGGCTGAGGATCCGGTCGCGCATCGCAGGCGTCTTCAGCGCCGCGTTCAGATCGACGCTCGCCTTGTTGACGATGTCGCGCGGGACGCCGGCAGGCATCGCCAGTCCCTGCCATGAGCTCGCATCGTAGCCGGCGAGGCCCGATTCACTGATGGTAGGCAGATCGGGGAAGGTCGCAAACCGTTCCCGGGTGGTCACGGCCAGCGCCCGGAGCTTACCTTCCTTGATGAAGGACACGAAGCCGACGGCCGGCGCGAACGAGATCTCGATACGACCAGCCAGCTGGTCGGTCAACTGCGAGCCGGCGCCCTTGTAGGTGACCGACAGGATGTCGACGCCAGCGAGCTGCTTGAACAGCTCGGCCGCGAGGTGGGGACTGGCACCGCCGCCGCTCGATGCATAGCTCATCGCCCCCGGGTTCTTCCTGGCCAGCGCGATCAGTTCCTTGACGCTCTTCACCGGCAGCGAAGGATGGACCACCAGCACCATCGGCACCTTGGCCACCAGCGAGACATGGGAAAAATCCTTCAACGAGTCGTAGCCTGCGTTCGGCGACATCCGCGAAGCCGTGCTCTGAGCGACCGACACCATGCACATCGTGTAGCCGTCTGGCGGCGACCTGGTGCACAGGCTGGTACCGATGTTTCCGCTCGCGCCGGGGCGGTTGTCGGGCATCACGTTCTGCCCCCAGATGTCGGCCAGCGCGTTGCCCACGACTCTTCCGAGCGTGTCGGTGGAACCGCCTGGCGGGTAGGCGAGAATCAGGCGCACCGGCTTGGCCGGAAAGGCCTGGGCACCAGCCAGGGTAGGCAGCGCAGCCAACAGCGCAACGAGCGGCAAGGCAGACAGACGGTTCATCGGAACATCTCCGGTTTGGCTAGGGAATTCGGGCTATGCAAGGTCGGGCTAGGGAAGGTCGATCACTTTGCCCCGGCCCAGGCGCTCGGCCTCCTGCAGGGCGAAAGCAGAGAATGCAATGTCGCCGATCGCCATCCCCTGCACGATGGCCACCACACGATCGTCTGGAGCACATCGGGCCGGCCTGGCGCCGCTCGCAACCTCACAGGCAAGTGCATCGATACGCGCGAGAAAACCGTCACGAGTCAGGTGGCCCTGCCGTATCCAGGCGCCCCCGTCGCCGACCTCTGACGCAAAGTCCGGGTCATCCACGACCAGACGGGCGCCCTCGGCCAACACCGCATAGTCGACTTCGTTCTTGCCGCCCATCGAGCACACGACGGCACCGGGTTTGAGCTGTCCGGCCTGCACCAGCGGCGACGCCGACTCGGTCAGGGTAATCACGAGGTCCGCGCCCTCGACCGCGCGCGCCGCCTCCGGCTCGACCCGGACGGGAAAAGGCAGGTGCGCCGCGACCCTGCCGACGAAGTCAGCCATCGACTCGGCGCGCCGTGAAGTCACCCGCATTTCGGAGATCTGCAAGACGCTGGCAAGCATCGGCACGATCTCGGTGGAGATCCGCCCGGTGCCAAACAACGCCACCACGAGCGGGCCCGGCCTGCACAGATGCTCGACCATCGCCGCGCCAAACGCGGCCGTGCGGATACGGCTCGTCCAGAGTTCCGGCACCAGACCGGACAACTCGAGACCCCCGTGCCGGTAGAGCGCCGTGTAGTTGCAGGCGCTGGTGTCGATCGCCGAACGCCGGGAGATCAGACGTATGCCGGCATAGCCGATGTGCCCCACATTGGCCGCCTTGAACTTGAACCGGCCGGAACCGAATTCGCTGGCATCGAGCGTCATCGCCGGGGGCGAGGACAGGTAGCTGCGACCCGATGCCTGGTCGAGCAGCGTCCGTCGGGCGAGATCGAGCGCGCGATCGGTGTCGATGATCGCACGTACATCTTCTTCGCCAAGAATCCGTATCGAAGCCATGATCAGGTATATACCATCGGCGTGCCGCATCGCGGCAGAGCGTCTACTCGGCCGCGTCTATTCGGGCTTGATGCCAGTCGCCTTTACGGTGTCGCGCGCAGTCGTCAACTCGGCCTTCATGCGTGCCGCCAGCGCCTCGGGGGCGCCGCCGAACACATCCAAGCCAAGCTTCGCCAGTCGCTCCCGGATTTCAGGCAGCGCAAGGATCCGGTTGACATCGGCATTCACTCGCACGATCACCTCGCGCGAAAGCCCTGCCGGCCCGAGCAACCCCTGCCAGATGCTGGTCTGGATCTGGCCGAATCCTGCCTCGGTCATCGTGGGAACGGCGGGAAGAAGGACGTTGCGCGTACCCGAAGTGATCGCCAGCGCGCGCACCCTTCCCGCCTGTACATGGGGCGCCGCCGTCGAGAGCTGATCGAACATGATCGGTACATGCCCCGCAATGACGTCCGCATTGGCGAAGGGATTGGACTTGTAGGGAACATGGATAAGCCGGACGCCGACGAGTTCGCTGAACACTGCACCCGCCAGGTGGCCGGTCGAGCCGATGCCTCCCGTCGCCCAGCCCAGTTCGCCCGGGCGCTTCTTTGCAAAAGCCACGAGATCCTTGACCGACTTCACGGGCAGCGACGGATGGACGATGAGCAACTGCGGCGCGTTGGAAATGCCGACGATCGGAGCAAAGTCCCTGAAAATATCGAAGGGCAGACTCAGGTTGAGCGCGGGAGAGGTCGAGAACGCGCTCGAAGTCATCAGCAGCGTGTAGCCGTCCGCAGCCTGACGCGCAACGAAATCTGCGCCGATCGAACCGGTGGCACCCGGCCGTGCATCGACGATGATCGGCTGCCCCCAACCCTCGGCGAGATGGGGCGTGAGTTGCCTGATGAGCGTATCCGCGGAACCACCGGCAGCGAACGGGACGATGATCCGAACGGGCTTGGCAGGATAGGTCTGAGCAAGCGCCGGAAGTGCACCAGACGCGAGCACTGTGAGCACGATCATCCGAGACCGCCGGACTTTCGTGTCACGGTCTCGGGAACGGCGTGCCGAAATGACCCTCATTTCTATCCCTTCTCTGATTTATGGCGGCAGACGCTGCGGCGGACCCTGAATGACAGCTCTGCATGCAAAGCGTGTACCAGTGTGCCAGCAACAAGGCGGGAGAGGAGCAAATCCAGGGCTGTGTCCGGTGGCCAGCTGCGCGCCACGGGCAAGGCAAGGTCGGCGCCGGACAGGCAAGCGCGGAAGCCTGGATCGAAAAACGCGACCTTCAACAACTGCCCGTGCCGCGGCGGGGCAGTACCAACGCGCCCGAAGCCGACCGCGCCGGGTAGCGCCGCGCAGAAGACGTGAATGCGGCGTCAGAACTGGCGTGACGGCAAGACCGTAGTGGTCGGACGCGTACTGATCACGCATCTTCACCTTCGTCGGATCACTGCTGCCCGATCTGCCGGATGATCGGCGCCCAGCGCTCGGTCTCCGCC
>JBBRCD010000264.1:0-3573 GCA_038205245.1 Burkholderiales bacterium | reverse complement strand
CCAGCCGCCCCAAGCAGCACCCGGAGGAAGCGCAACGCGCCCGCACCAACCACGGCGCATCGCGGGCACAGCCAGGTCAACCGCGTCGCAGTAAATTCAGAATCCGGCGCAACAGCGCAATCGCCCGCCAGCTTCGCGAGGAGAGGACGGCGGACAATGCGCGCTGACTGCGTTCGAGTTCACGACGCCATCCCGCGATTTCACGACGCAAGCTGTCATTCTCGATTTGCGATTCTGTGCCGCTGCTTTTGTTGCGCAAGGTCCTATGGTAGGCGACATAGCCGGGGGTGTCGCCGACCCGCCGGTGCTGCAACATGCCGCCCGCCTCGGAAATCGGATCGGCGGTAATGAAATAGTAACCGTCGGCACCGCACCAGCGCAGCATCTCCAAGATGATAAATTGAAAGCGGCCGCGTCCGCGTTTGTCGGGACGGATGACGGCACCGTACGTAAGGAAGCCGGCGAGCGGCTGTTTGTCGTCAGGCTGAAAATTGTCTGCCCCGGGCTCCGTAAAGGTGCAGTATTTCATCCCTACACCGCCGATCAGTTCGCCATCTTCCAGGATGGAGAAAAGACCGATGCGAGGATCTTCGTAATCGATGCCAACCCGCGGATCGTCGGGATCGCCAAGGGGGCGCGCGGTGATTTCGCTTTGCCGGCGCCACTGGTTGATCCGTTCGTTCTCCTCCGCGGTCGCGCGACGGATGGTGAGAAGTGAGACGCGCCTTTGAATCAGGGCTACTCCGGGATACAGCGGCAGCGTGAAGGCCTGCGCTTCTGCGTGTCTGGCCTCAAAGTACGCGATGGCCAGCGCCACGCCCGGCCAGTCCGGGCAATGGGCATCGTGGGCCATCAGGAGGCCATTCGGGGAAAGCAGCTCCCACGCGGAACGCAAATCCGCGGAGGCCTGCTTATAGCTGTGCTCGCCGTCGATGAATACTAGATCGAACCGCTCTCTTTCGCGGCGCAGCTGTGCAAATGCCTCGTCGGAACGCAGCGGAAGATGGCGGACGTTGTGCAGGCCAAGCGACGAGGCGAAATGCGACGCGGTGGTCGTGGCGTCTTTCCACAGACCGGCCGCGGCGTCGGTCCTGCCTTCCACCGGCCAAACCGCATAACCGGGATCCACGAAGACGAGCTGCGCATCGGCATTTCTTTCGATACCCAGCGCAAAACAGGCAACGGAAAATCCGCGCCCGGAACCGACAACCAGAATGCGTCGGGGCTCGATAATTTGTGCAAGCGCGAAATACAGCCAGCCGAATCCGAGACTACGCAGACTCTCGCGCTGACTGCCATGAGAAGTAGCGGGATCGAATCCAACGTCCAACCCGTGCGCAAATTCGCGCACCAGCTTACGCGCCAGCTCTTCGTCTATCACTCTCATGTCAGATCGGGAGTGCCAGAAACAGGAAAAGCAATGCGCGTGTCACCGTTGCCCTGTGGCTATGCAACGCTGCAGTAATGGATCGTAGCGACGGCGAAAGGCAATACCGTTATTGCCCGATCGCCCATGGTCTTGATCACGCCGCCCTCCTGCGAGGCAGTCGATTGCTCAGTTCGAGCGCGTGCTGCCGCTGACAGCGACGCACATGAGGGGGTAAAGGTTGAAACAGCGCGCTCACAGCGCGGAATTATAGCGCGGCGGGCAGCGGCCGCTGCGCAACCTGCCGTCAGGCGGCTTTGGCTACGCTCTTTTTCTTCGCCTGCGCGGCAGTGGCATGCATGGCCGCATAAGCGCCGTGCGCCGCGGACTCCGCATCGCCGACGTGTACCGGCAATCCCATGTCCGACAGCACCGAACCCAGCGCCGACAGGCACAGCATGACGTTGTCGGGACGGCACGAGTAACCCATCAAGCCGAAGCGCCAGATCTTGCCGGCGAGCGGGCCGAGGCCTGCGCCGATTTCAATACCGAACTCATTGAGCAGGGTCTTCCTTACTGCCGCTTCGTCGACACCGGCGGGACAGCGCACCGCGTTCATTTGCGGAATCTGGTACTGCTCTTTGACGAGAAACGTGAGGCCCATCGCTTCCAGACCGGCCTTCAACGCGAGATGATGACGATGATGGCGCGCCCAGCAGTTTTCGAGGCCTTCTTCACGGATCAGCAGCAGTGCTTCATGCAACGCGAAGAGCGAATTGGTCGGCGCGGTGTGATGGTAAGTACGCGTCGAGGCACCCCAATAACCGAGCAGCAAATTCATGTCCATGAACCAGCTATGGATCTTGTCCTTGCGCGCCTTGACGTCGGCAACCATGCGCTCAGAGAACGACACCGGCGACAGGCCCGGCGTACACGACAGGCATTTCTGGCTCGCGGAATAAACCGCGTCTATACCCCATTCGTCGACCAGCACCGGCGTACCGCCGAGGGAGGTGACCGCATCTACGATGGCGAGCGCGTCATGCTTGTGGGCTATCTCGACCAGCGTCTTGGCATCCGACTGGCAGCCGGTTGACGTTTCCGCGTGCACGAAGGCCAGGATGCGTGTGCCGGGGTTCTTGCGAAATGCGTCCTCGACCTTGTGCGGATCGATCGGCGAACCCCATTCGTCTTCCACGATGATGGCGGTGCCGCCGCAGCGCTCGACGTTTTCTATCATGCGCCCGCCGAATACGCCGTTGCGGCACACGATCACCTTGTCGCCCGGCCGCACCAGATTGACGAAACAGAACTCCATGCCGACCGAGCCGGGGCCCGAGATCGGAAACGTCAGCGGGTTTTTGGTCTGGTAGGTATAGCGCAACAGCGTTTTCAGCTCTTCCATCATCTCGACGAAGATCGGGTCGAGATAACCGATCGCCGGCTGGCTCATCGTCGTCAGCACGCGCGGATGGATCTCGGTCGGGCCCGGCCCCATCAGCGTCCGCTGCGGCGGATGGAAAGAGTTGATGCGTTTGGCTGGCATAAAGTCATTCATGGTGTCGTTCCCTGTGAGTGGCGATCCGAACAAACTTTCGCCGTCCGGACGCGACTTCATCCGGAGCGGTTTTCTGGCGGTGGCTTCATTCAAGACTTCGGCCGCGGTGATCTGGCCCTTGCTGGCGTTCTCGACTTCCATCGCCCAGCGCGCCGGCACGTAACCGGATTTCACCCAGTTATTGACGACGGCACGGTCGAGGCGGAATTGGCGCGCCACTTCGGCTTGGGAGCCAAACAGGGCGACGAGACGGTCAGCGCAGTTCATGGTTTCTTCTCAGGACGAGAATTTACCATGACAAAATTATTTTGACAAACTTCACTTTAAAGCGAAAAGTACGGAGTGTTAGCGCCTACTCTGAATTCGAGAAATTTGAGAATTTCTCTTCTGAATCAAATGCTTTATCACCATCGCCGTCGGCCACCCCTGTTGCGGCAACAGCCGTGAAATCAAACCGGCCGCGATCCATCAGATGCGATAGCCGCACATCCTGCAGACTGCGAAAGATCGATTCAACGCGGCCCGGATAACGCTTCTCCCAGTCCCGCATTAAATCCTTCATCTGCTTTCTTTGCAGCGTCGGCTGCGAACCGCACAGGTCGCACGGAATGATCGGAAATTGTTTCACTTCCGCATACGCGGCCAGGTC
>JBBRCD010000263.1:0-3651 GCA_038205245.1 Burkholderiales bacterium | reverse complement strand
CTTCGGGAGAGTCGCCGGCGCTGCCACTCGAGGGGGTCGCGACCCGCCGGCTCGATGCGCAGCTCAAACTTGAAACCCTCGCGCGAAAAGACGATTTGGACGAGGAGACCAATGGTAAAGGCGAACAGGATTGGTTTTATTCCGCCACTCGCGAGCAAAAATCGTCGTTGCAAGTGCAGGACGTACGTTCGCGCGCCGCGTATGACCGCGAAGGTACGGGCGAGCGTGATCGCGTACCGATCCGGCAAAAGGCTGTCGTCAAGAATTATTTTCTGAACCTGCACGAAAGCGAGAAAAAATGAGTTCCGTGGCCGTTGACCGACAGATCGAGGACTTCCGTGAACAGTTTATTCGAGTCCGCGACGAGATATCACGCGTGATTGTCGGCAATGAGGAGATTATCACCGGCGTCATGACCTGCCTGCTGGCGCGCGGCCATGTGCTGCTCGAAGTCATCCCGGGTGTAGGCAAGACCAAGCTGGTGCAAACCATGGCTGATGTGCTGCACCTGAAGTTTTCCCGCATCCAGTTCACCCCTGACCTGATGCCCGGTGACATCATCGGCACGAATATCGTCCGGGAAGACGACACAGGCCGCAAATCGTTTGAATTTCAGCGCGGGCCGATATTCGCCAACATGGTGCTGGCGGATGAAATCAATCGGGCAACACCCAAAACGCAATCCGCCTTGCTGGAAGCCATGCAGGAAAACAGCGTGTCGGCGTCCGGCCATACGCATGCGCTCGATCAGCCCTTCTTCGTGCTGGCCACGCAAAACCCCATTGAGATGGAAGGCACCTATCCACTGCCCGAAGCGCAGATGGATCGGTTTTTTTTCAAGCTCAAGCTCGATTTTCCCGACGTGGAGCAGCTGAACCTGATTATTGACCGGACCACGCGGCTGACAGAGCCTTCGGTCAAACGCGTGCTCGAGCAGGGGCAGATCCTGCAGATGCGCGAAACGGCGCGCGCGATTCCGGTCGCACGGCCGGTACAGGAGTATGCGATCAAGCTGACCTTGGCGACGCATCCGGAATCGGACCAGGCGCACGAAACCGCAAAGAAGTTCGTGCGCTTCGGTTCCAGTCCCCGCGGCACGCAGGCGCTGATTCTCGGTGCCAAAGTACATGCGCTAATGAACGACCGCGTGTACGTATCCGGAGACGATGTCCGCGCCGTGGCATTGCCCGCGTTGCGTCATCGCGTCTTGCTCAATTTCGAGGCCGAAGCGCAACGCCTGGATGCCGACACAATTCTTGCGAGAATCCTGGATTGGGTGCCCGCCCCCGGGGGATGACGACACCTGCCATGCGCAACGGCGCCCATCGCGCCACCGCATCGAGGAAATGCACTTGATCCAGGAAAACGTGCTGTTCAGCGAAGCATTTCTTCGCCAGCTCGAGCATCTGTCGATGCTTACGCGGCGGCCCGTCGCCGGCCACCTCCGCGGTCATCACCGGTCGCGGCGCACGGGCTCGGGTATGGTCTTTACCGACTATCGCCCCTACTCCCCAGGTGATGACACCCGCAATCTCGATTGGGGAACCTACCTCCGGCTCGATCGCCTGATCCTGCGGCTGTTCGAGGAAGAGGCCGATTTGCCTGTGTATATTTTCGTCGACGTCAGCCGTTCGATGGATTTCGGCTCGCCCTCGAAGTTCGATTTCGCCCGCAGGTTCGCCGCCGCGCTGTCCTATATCGCACTCGTCAATCACGATCGCGTCAGCCTGGTGGCGTTTGCCGACGGCGTTGTCGAGGAAATGCCCGCGCGTCGCGGCAAGAATCAGGTCTGGCGATCGCTGCATTTCCTGGAACGTCTGCAGGCAGCGGGAGGCACGAGCCTCCTGCCCGCATTCCGCAGTTTCCTGGGCGCACGGCGCACGCGAGGGTTGGTCGTATTGATCTCCGATTTCCTCGACCGGCAGGGATTCGAGCCTAGTTTCCAGGCGATTCGCGAGTACCGGCATGACGTATTCGCCATTCATGTGACGAGTCCGGACGAAGACGAACCTGCGCTGGCCGATGAAGTGCTGCTGGTCGATTCCGAACTCGGCGACTCCATGCGCACGCTGGTGACGCCGGATCTGATCAAGGCCTATCACGAGACGTTCACGCGCTACTGCGCAGAAATCGAAGGCTTCTGCAGAAACCATGGCTGGGGATACCTGCGCGCATCGACTCAGGCGCCGTTCGAGGAGCTGATGCTCAAGTCGTTGCGCGACGAAGGTTTGTTGCGATGATCGCAGCGACCTGGCCACTTTACCTCCTGGTGCTTGCTGCCGGCATCGGCGTCGTGGCCTTGCTGTACTGGCTCAAACCGCCCCCACGCACGATCGTCGTTCCGTCCAGCCTGGTATGGGAGCGCGTGCTGCGTGAGAGCCATCCGCAACCCGACCGCTTGCGCTGGTGGATAACCCTGTTGCTCGCCGCTCTCATTGTCACAGCGCTTGTAAGCGCGTTGGTACCGCCGCGTGGAGCGGCGGCTGATCGCACCCAGTTGAAGCTCATTGTTATTGTCGACGATTCGGCGACCCTGGCCACGCGGACCACCGATGGCGCCACGCGCTGGGATCATGCCCTGACCAAGGCTCGGTCCGTGATCGGAGCACGCTCCGCCGGGACGCAGGTATGGCTTGCCGATACCATGCGCCGCATCGCCACGCCCGGTTTTCTGTATCGTGACGACGCGCTAGCGCAACTGGCGAAACTACGCGTCACCCACGGCTTTGCGCCGGTCGTGCCATTGCCGGAGCAATCAACCGATACCGAAACCGTGTTCATTACTGACGGCGTATCAACCGGCCCGGTGCCGGCGCAAGCCAGACTGGAAACTGTCTTCGAATCGGTGGAGAACGCTGGCATCACGGCTTTCGAACTGCGCCGTCTGCCGGCACACCCGCGGCGCTATCTGGCGTATGTTGAAGTGGTCAATGCCAGCGGCATCGAAAAGAGCATTGAACTGGCAATTGTCGGGATCGGCGGCAAGCGCGTGGCCCGCACGGTCGCCATCGAAGCCGGCGGCCAGCGCCAAGAGGTGTTCGACGTCTCTGATTTTGACGGCGGCCCGGTGCGTGCATCGATCACGATGCCCGGAGACGGCCTTGCAGTCGACGACGTGGCGTATGCCAGCTTACCGGGCCACCGTGTCATGCGCGTGGCTCTGGTGAGCGCTGGGAATGCTTTTCTCGCAAAATCCTTGCAGTCTCAGCCGCGCGTAAGCCTGACTGTCATGACCCCCCGGGAATACGTCGATGATCGGGCCTTCGATGCGGTCGTATTCGACCGTTATGCGCCAAAAGTGCGTCCCCATGTTCCGGCGCTGTTGTTTCTGCCATCCAGCGCTGACTGGCTGCCGCCGCGAAGCAAAGGCATTGCCAATGTGTCCGTCAGCACTTGGGATGCCGCTCATCCGTTGCTGGACAACATTTCTCTGCTCGACCTGAGTGTCGATCGTGCAACCTCCGTTGATTTGAAGAACCAACGAGAAGGTTCAACAATCGTTCTGGCAAGCGCGCCTGGAGGAACGCCGTTGATCGTTGCACATGACGACGGTGCACGCTGGATTTCATTTTCTTTTGCATTAGCGGATTCGAATTTTCCTTTGCACGCCGGTTTTCCGATTTTTCTCGATAACGCACTGAACTGGATGTT
>JBBRCD010000262.1:0-3660 GCA_038205245.1 Burkholderiales bacterium | reverse complement strand
CAGGCAAATATTATTCTTAACCTTATCGCTTTTATACTTGATGTGCTTACATCCAACCTGCTCGGTATCCTCAACCATCAAAACACAATCGGCACCAACAGGAAGCATTGCACCGGTCATGATCTTGGTGCACTGATTCTCCCCAATGTTTTTTGTAGGCACCTGTCCAGCCGCAATCACCTCCAGAACCTCGAGAAGATTCGCCATATCCGACTTCCGACACTCAGTGGCAAGGCTGGTCGCTTCAAGCTGCCGCGGCCGATGCTCCATAGCGATGATCTGGAGATGAGCTTCAGCGGGCTGAAGACCGCGGTGATGATGCTGGTGCAGGCGCAGAGCAGGCAGGCGGGCGCATCGGCTGCAGCCAGCACAACTCAAGCTGCAGGATCGCCCCTTCCACCTGCCATCGTGGCCGACATCGCCAGCGAGTTCCAGGAAGCGGTCACCGACGTGCTGGCCGCGAAGTCAGTGGCTGCGCTCGAGCTCACCGGCCTGTCCACGCTGGTGGTCGCTGGTGGCGTAGGCGCCAACACCCGGCTGCGCGAGAAGCTGGATGCCGCCGCGCGCAGATGCGGTGCGCGGGTCGTCTATCCGCCGGTGGCACTGTGTACCGACAACGGCGCGATGATCGCCTGGGCGGGCGCACTGCGGCTGCGTTCCGGTCAGGTCAGCGCGGCCGGAAGCGATCACGGGTTCACGGTGCGTCCGCGCTGGGCGCTGGATTCGCTGGTGGGACCCTGATTCGATCAGCGCAACCCGCTCCTGCAGCGCCTCCTGCGCCAGCGTGTCGATGCTCTTGCCCTCGGCCTGAGCAGCAATCGCCAGTTGCTCGTGCAGTTGCGGCGGAATACGCAGGTTGAATCGTCCTGAGAAACTGCGCCTGGGCTCGATGCCTTTCACCCGGCACACCGCCAGAAATACCGACAGCGACTTGCGAAACTCGGTGCGCAGATCCTTCGGATTTCGTCCGAAGAAATCAGCGCCGCCGTTCAAGCCGAGGATCTCGCCGCGAAACCGGTCCTGCTGCGGGTCGTACTCGATCTTCGCCTGAAAGCCCTGGACACTCATCAGATTCATGGCTCGATTCCATGCTGTTGCGAACCATCCCGACCGCCCTCAGCCTTTGCCTTGACAGGGCGGGCGCGCCCACCGAACCCGCTCTCGGTCCCGGCCAGCAGTTTCTGGATGTTCGCCCGGTGCCGCCACACCAGCAGCACACCGATCACGCCGATGGCAACCAGATAGACCATGGGCAGACCGAGCCACCAGGCGAGCGGCAGCGCCGCGAGGGTGGCGGCCAGCGCCGCCACGGACGACAGTTTCAGTCCGACCGCCAGCACCAGCCATACCGCGAGCAGACCCAGGCCGAGCCAGGCGCTCAGGGCAAAGAGCACACCAGCCGCAGTCGCGACGCCCTTGCCACCGATGAAACGAAAGAACACCGGGTACAGGTGCCCAAGAAACACCGCCACCGCAGCCAGCGCGATCGTGGTGTCAGTGAGTCCGTAACGTGGCGCCAGCCATTGAGCAAGCACGACCGCCAGCCAGCCCTTCAACCCATCGCCAGCCAGAGTCGCGATCGCTGCCGCCTTGCGCCCGGAGCGAAGCACATTGGTCGCGCCAGGGTTCTTCGACCCGTAACTGCGCGGGTCGGGCAGGCCGAACCAGCGGCTGACGATCACCGCGAACGAGATCGAGCCGACAAGGTAGGCGACAACAACGATCAGTGCGACGGTCAGCACGTCAGCGAACACTCCGGACATTCACTGAGTGTAGCGCGCGTCCGGAATGCTCGCTAACATCAGCCGGACCATGACCCCAAACGACCCTGCGCTCACGCCGATCGTCACTCCCCCCTACACCACCCCCGACACCATCTTCATCCGCGAACTGCGGCACCAGACGCTGGTCGGCGTCTATCCGTGGGAACGCGAAGTGACCCAGGCGGTGGAACTGGACATCGAGTTCGATCTGCCGGGCCGGCATGCTGCTGACAGTCACGATCTGGACGACACCATCGACTACAGCCTGGTCGTCGCGCGGGTGCGCGCGATCCTCGACCGGCATGAGGCGAAACTGCTGGAGACGCTGGCTGAACTGATCGCAACCACGCTGCTCGCCGAGTTCAGGATGCCAAGGCTGCGGCTGAGCCTGGCCAAGCTCAACCTGATGCCTGCCGTGAAAAAACTCGGCATCACGATCGAGCGACGGCAAAGCCAGAGCTGACCAGGCAGCAGCAGGCTAACCCGGCTGCGGGCTGCGCGACGGTTCAGCGATCCTGGGCCAGAGGTGGACGCTCAGTTGCCGACCGTCAGTCGTCCGCGCTCAGCTGCCGACCGTCAGTTATCCACCACTACGCCGGTGGCCTTCACCAGACGTGCGTACTTGGCCAGCTCAGTCCGCAGAAAGGCATCGAACTCCTCGGGCGTGCCACCACCGATATCGGTACCCACCGCCTGCAGCTTTTCGCGGATCGCCGGCTCCTTCAGCACCCGGTTCACATCGGCATTGATCTGGTTGATCAGCGCCCGCGGCGTTGAACCCGGCGCCATCAGGCCGTACCAGTTGGTCATCTCGAAGCCCTTCAGTCCGAGCTCTTCCAGCGTCGGCACGTCCGGCAACTGCGAAGCGCGGCGCGGAGTGGTGACCGCCAGCGCGCGCAGCTTGCCGCTGCGGATGTGCTCGAGCACCGGCGGCATGGTGTCGAAGTTCATCGAGACATGACCGCCGATCAGGTCCTGGATCGCCTGCCCGCTGCCCTTGTACGGCACATGGACCATCTTCACGCCGGTGAGGTTCATGAACATCTCGCCCGCCAGGTGCTGGGTGCTGCCGGTGCCCGATGATGCGAAGGTGAGCTGGCCCGGGCGCGCTCTGGCGATCGCGATCAGCTCTTTTACCGACTTCGCCGGCAGCGATGGATGCAGCACCAGCACGTTCGGGACATAGCCCACATAGGCGACCATCGCCAGATCCTTCAGCGTGTCATAGGGCATCTTGCGGAACACGTTTGGCGCGATCGCATTCGAGTTCACATGGCCCATCAGCAGGGTGTAGCCATCACCCGGCGCCTTGGCGACGAAGTCCGCGCCGATGGTGCCCGCCGCCCCTGCACGGTTCTCGACCAGCACCTGCTGGCCCCAGATTTCGCTGAGCCGTTGCCCGATCATCCGCGCGACGAAGTCAGTGCCGCCGCCCGGGGCGAAGCCGACGACGATGCGCACCGGCTTGGACGGAAACGGTTGGGCCATTGTGCTCGATGCTGCGAACAGCAACAGCGCAGCCAGCAGGCATGTTGAAACGCGGCTTCGGACGAAAACAGCTACGGCATCAGCGCGGCCGGGCGTGAACTTGAAGCACATGACATCTCCTTCGGACGTGACGCTCTCTGAGCGCGGGCGGTCGGTGAACACCGACTCTGGTTTTCGGATACCGCATTGAACCACGACTCGCGCCGGGAACGCTGCTGCGAAATCATCGTCGCCTGGCGGTCAATGGGCGATGGGGACAGACCCTGAGGGTCCGTCCCCGGTTATCCCCGCGGGTGAGGCGCCGTGGGGACAGACCCTGAGGGTCCGTCCCCGGTTGTCCCCGCGGGTGAGGCGCCGTGGGGACAGACCCTGAGGGTCCGTCCCCGATTATCCCCGCGGGTGAGGCGCC
>JBBRCD010000261.1:0-3661 GCA_038205245.1 Burkholderiales bacterium | reverse complement strand
CGCAGACCCTTGCAAGCATGTGATCCAGTCGGGGGCGTTTCAGGCCCGCTTCTCGAAAGTAACGGAGGCCGAACTGTTTGACGCGCTTGCCGGGTATTGCACAGGCTGTTGAAGTCCACAGTTTTTGCTATCAGGTCCACTATTAATGCTAGCGCGGTTGATTCATGACCCCTCTTTGAGCTCGCCGGCGACGCTCGTGCCGACTTATGACGCGCAGCAGCTTGTCAAAGTTGTCGCACTTTCGCAGTGACGTCACGGACAGGTAGGCCCATGGTTGAGCGTGGATGGCGCACCCGCTCGACGGCCCAGCGAACCACTCTTGCCTCCAGCAGGGCGCAGTGACGTCCAGTGGGTTCAGGAACAGACAGGACGGGCAGTAGGCGAGATGAGTCGATTGCCCTGGCCCAGCCGGCCCCTGCATGGCGTCGAGGCTCTCGGGATCGACGCGCGCCAGCCTTGCGAGGCTGTCGATAGTTGCTGCGCCTATCCGGCCGACGAGCAGCCATGCGTTGCCGGGACGATCGAAGGCAAGTTCAAGGCCGTACAGAAGTGCCAGCTCATCAACGCTCATCCGGTAGCGCGCGGCAACGCGGCCGAGCCAGCCCCCTATTGGCTCTACCGCAAATGGCCTTGGCGCCACCGGCCAAGCCGGCAGCTCACACGGCCACTTGCCCAACATGTTCGAGATGTTTCATGGTGATGCGCTCGCTGGCGTCGCCTATCGCGAGCTCTGCCGCCTCGTTCAGGAGCCGCGAGATCTCCCCAGTCAATCCCCCGCTGGCCGCCAGCAGGAACTCGACCACCGGCCGCTGCGCAAGGTCCGACGCCCTGCGAAGGGGCAGAACACGCTCGAAGGCGCTGAGCAGCCTTCTGAACTCGTCGCTCTCTCGCCAGCGCGGGATCTCGAAGGGTGTGAAGCGGCTGCGCATCTGCGCGTCCGTCTCCAGTGCGAGCAGGGCATCGGTGGTGCCTACCACCACGACGCTGAACTTCAGATCGTTGGCCAGATACTTCAGCAGGTTCAGTGAAGCCCGTTGTTCGCGGTGACCACCGGCCAGCAGGTGGTGGACCTCATCGACGATCAGCATCCGCGGCGCAATCCGGCGCAACAGGTCGCGAGCAAGTCTCTCCAGCGTGGTCAGGCTGGCCGTCGCGCTGTGCGGTGCGCCGAGTTCGAACAGCAGAGCGGCGTAGAAGCGATGCTGATCCGGCGTAGCCGGCATCTGCATGGCAACGATCTGTCGCCGTTCCACACCCTTGAGCTCATCGAAGGTGCTTGGATGCTCACGGCGCAGTTTCGAGACGATCAGCGTCTTGCCGATGTTGGAGTCGCCGTGCAATGCCATGCATGGCATCCGCTCGCGCTCGGGGGCGTTCAGTAAACGTTCCAGTCGGGCAAGCGCCTCCGTGGCACGGGGATAGTCGATCCATCGGTCGCGTTGCAGTGAGCGCATGCGCGTGCGATGGTCCAACATCGCCTCGGCGCGCGTCGCCGTGCACAGGTGGCTCAACGTTTGTGCCATGGTGTCTCCCAGATCTCAACGGGGAATGGCTCAGCGGGACGGCTGTAGTCGACTTCAGACGTGGACGGCACGGGCTGTGCCGGAGGCGCCCACTGCTGTCCCTTCGATGGCCTCTTGTTGCCGTCGGACTGACGGCGGGCGTGTTTGGTCTCGCGCCGGGCGGCGGCGACGATATGGCGTTGCTTCTCGATGGCGGCGAATATCAATCGCTCCGAGACATCGGGCCGCCCCTGCGCCCTCAGGAACCGCAGCGCCGCGCGCTGCTCCCACAGCGAGATGGGCGGGCGGCGCAGGTCCGCATACCTGGCCTCCAGGTACTGCTTGCCGTCCTTTGAGACGAAGATGCGGGACAAATCTTCCGGGTGGTAACGCACGAGCACCTTGCGATGCGAGATGCGCCATGCGGCGAAGATCGGATGCCAGTACCGGATGTGGAACAGCGTCAACCCATCGCCTTGGATGGTGCGCGACGCCACTGGCATGAATCGGACGAGGAAACGCAGTGCCTCCTCCGGGCCTGGTGGCAGCAGGCGGGGAGGGTGGTTTTGCGAGAGTGCGGACCAGGCGCTCGCCGGCGTGGCCCCCATCAGGCCCCGATGCGGGCTATGGTGATAGCGCTGCGCCACTTCCAAGGTGAGCCATTGCCCGAACTCGGTCAGGGACAGCGCGGCGCGATCGGCGGACTGGCGTGCCTTGCGCCCTACCGTGGAATTGCCCGTGGTTCCCGGCAAGCCCTTGAGCCGTTGCATAAGCGTTCGGTTCATCCGCTCGACATGGCCGCCGAACTGCGGCCTGCCAACCGGCCGGTACATCAGCTCCATGCCGTACTGGCCGCAGCCGCTTCGCAGGGCGCGGCTCTTGAACTCGGCGGCGTTGTCCAGGTGCAGCACCTTGGGCAGGCCATGCATCGGCCAATCGGCGTCAACGCCGATCGTGGCCAGCCACGCCTCCTTAGCAAGCACAACGCGGCTGAGAAGCAAGGCGACGGTGCCGGCGTTGGGGCGCTCCATCGCAACGTAGATGGCGACGACGCACCGGGTGGCGATGTCAATAGCCACCGACAGCCAGGGGCGACCGATGGCTCGACGGAACCAGTCATCGACCACCTCGACATCAGACTGGGTATGGTCGATCTGGACAATCTCAAGCGGCACCGCGGCCACGAAGTTGCCAGGCGGGATCTGGGCGCCCGGTTCGTCGGCCAGCAACGCAGCCTGGGCGTCACGATGCTCGACAAGCCGGCGCGCTACGGTGTTACGGCCAGGGGCTGGCAGGGCCGCGTGCAAGCAGCGCCGGCGAATCTCCATCCAGGTGTCGAGCTGCGGGTGGGCCAGCTCGCGCTGCTTGGGCAGCCATCGTGTCAGCACGTCAGCGATGACTTGCTCGACCGGCGCCGCAACACGCTTGTCGCCTGGCTTTGGGCCGCGAAGCTTCGGGGCTACCGAGCTGGCAACCGGCTCACCCAGGAAGCGCCGCCGTAGCCGATACACGCTGGTCCAGTGCAAGCCGAGCAGCTTGCCCGCCATTACTGCCTGGCTGCGCGTCATCGGCTTCGTGCCCAGAGGCCTGAGCACCCGCGCGATGCGAATCTCTCGCTCGGTCGGTCGATCTTCATTGGCCATCGAGGAAGTCTCCGATGCCGCAATAGCGCGATTAGCGGACAAACCTGCTGCGCTAGCAAGAACTCTGGACGAAACATCGGCCAAGTGTTGCCAAGCGGCAACAGCCCGCTTCCGGCACTACAGCGCCGAAACCACGTTGTAGATCAAAGAGTTACGTCGCCATTCCGATAGCACGAACTGTGGACGCGGCTAGCAGAATCCGTGGACTTCAACACCGGCGTCGAGCAGGGCATGGATTGGCTGCAAGCGCTGTCGAACACACAGCGCGCGTATCGCAAGGAAGCCGAGCGATTCCTGCTCTGGGCTATCACGCACAAGGGCAAGGCCTTGTCCTCGATGAGCAACGAGGACTGCATCGAGTACCGGGACTTCCTGGCTGACCCCCAGCCGCGAAGCCGCTGGTGCGGCGACCGCGGGCGTGAGCGTTGGTCACCGCTGTGGCGGCCGTTCGAGGGGCCGTTGTCGGCGTCGGCGCAGCGGCATGCAGTGACGATCCTGAAGAACCTGTACGGGTTT
>JBBRCD010000260.1:0-3698 GCA_038205245.1 Burkholderiales bacterium | reverse complement strand
GTGCGCGGCAGCGACTTCGCCGACTACACCATCGACGCCTTCGACTGGCTCAACGCCGAGTCGATCCATGCGCCCAAGATGCTGTCGATCGGCCTGCATATCCGGATCATCGGTCGCGCCGGCCGCATGGCCGGTCTGCGCACCCTGCTCGATCATCTGAAGAACGCCCCCAGCGTCTGGTTCGCCCAGCGCCGGGATATTGCACGCCATTGGCTCAACGCGGTGCCTCCACGATGAAACTGCTCGTCATCAACGGCAACATGACCCAGGCGATCACCGACGTGTGCGCGAAAGCCGCCCGCGAAGTCGCCGCACCCGGTACTGAAATCATCAGCGCGACCGGCACCTTCGGCCCGCAGGTGATCGGCAGCAGAAGCGAACATGCCCTCGCCCAGCACGGCATGCTCGAACTCGCCGCCAAGCATTGGCCAGGCTGCGATGCGGTGGTGATCGCGGTGTCGATGGATACCGGCCTGCCGGCGTTGCGCGAGTTGCTGCCGATCCCGGTGGTCGGCATGACCGAGGCGGCGGTCCTGACCGCATGCACGGTGGGCGCGAAGTTCGCCGTGGTCACCTTCGGACGGCGCCATATCGCAACCTATGGCGAGCTGATCGACAGCTACGGCCTCGGCTCGCGCTGTGTCGGCATCGAGGCGATCGATGCCGGGCCGGCCGCGGCGCTGGCCGACCCCCAAGGGGCGGTCCGGGCGCTGGCCGGACTGGCCGAGAATGCGATTGCCGAGCGCGGGGCAGAGGCCATCGTGATGGCCGGCGCGGTCGCTGCCGGCTGGCAGCATGATCTGCAGGCGCTGTTGCCGGTGCCGGTCATCGAGGGCGTCCGCTGCGCCACCCTGCTGGCCGAGTCTCTGGTGCGGCTGAAGCTGCCGAAGCCGACGGTGGGCAGCTACGCTTCGCCTGGGGTGCGCAAGGTCGAAGGTATCGATCCTGCGCTTGGACGCCTGTTCGGCGGGCCTGCCGGGGGCTGACGCCCTCATTCGGTGCGTCGCGCATTCAATTGGTGCGCGAAGGGTCGCGCCCGGGTCAGTCCGGAGGCATGCCAAGCCCTCCAGCGGGACGCAAAGCGGTCGCAGGAACGGTCTTTGCTCAAGGCTTCGCCCGATACAGAGATCGTCGATCTCTGACAACGCGTGGCGTCCGGAGGGTTGGTCAATGAAGGTCATCGGGAAAGCATTGCTGGTCGGGTTGTCGTTTTCCATCGCGGGGCAGGCACTCGCCCAGGCGAAGTGGCCGGAGCGGCCGATCCGGGTCGTCAACCCGTTCACCCCGGGCGGCACCTCCGATCTGATCATGCGGCTCTCCACCGAGCGGGTGGAGAAGCAGCTTGGCACGCAGCTCGTGCTCGAGAGCCGCCCGGGCGCCGGTGGTGCGATCGGCAGCGCAGTGGTCGCGCAAGCGCCGGCCGATGGCTATACGCTGCTGGTGACCACTACCGGTCCGGCCGCGATCGCCCAGGTATTGTTCGAGAAGCCGCCCTATGACGTGGTCAAGGACTTTACCTACCTGTACATGTTCGGTGGCGCGCCGATTCTGATCGCTGTGAATGCGAAGTCGCCGATCAAGACGCTGCAGGACTATGTGGCGGCCGCCAAGAAGACACCGCCCACCTTTGCCAACAGCGGCACCGGCAGCGTCGGCCACCTCACCGGCGCACTGTTCGCAGGCGAAGCCAGCATCAAGATGATCCATGTGCCGTTCAAGGGCGCCCCTGAAGCACAAGCGAGTCTGGTCTCGGGCGAAGTGGTGTCGTTGTGGAATACCCTCGGCGCGCATGTCGGTGGCCTGAAGGGCGGCGAGATCCGCGGCATCGCCGTGACCTCGCAGGACCGTTCGCCGCAGTTCCCGGACATCCCGACTGCACGCGAGCTTGGTTTCCCGGACGTGGTGGTGACCAACTGGTTCCTGCTTGCCGGCCCGGCCGGCCTGCCGGCAAACATCGTCACCCGGTTGAACGAAGTGTTCACCGCGGCCGGCAAAGACCCGAAGGTAGCCGACGGTCTGGCCATGCTCGGGCTGCAGCCGATTCCGGGCCTCAACCTGAAGAACTATTCCGACTTCATCCGCAAGGAAGTGGGGGTCTGGGGCAAGGTTATGCAGGAGCACAGCATCAAGCGGCAGTAATCGATGCAGGCTGAGCATGCGCGCGCCGGGCAGGGTCTCGGCGCGGGGTTGATGTTCATCGTCTTCGGCGGTCTTGGCCTGTGGTTCGGGCGGGGACTGGAGGTCGGTGACGCGCAACAGATGGGCCCAGGCTTTGCCCCGA
This sequence comes from Burkholderiales bacterium, assembly GCA_038205245.1. GTDB lineage: Bacteria > Pseudomonadota > Gammaproteobacteria > Burkholderiales > CAIKXV01 > CAIKXV01. Next base: position 1,417 of record JBBRCD010000260.1, on the reverse strand, counting down.
TGGCGATCAGTCTGGGGCTGGTCGCGCTTGGCGTGATCGCGCTGGTCAAGTCGCTGGCGAGCGGTACGGCGAAGATCGAGCCGATTTCTCCACGTGCGGTGCTTGGCATCATCGGCGCACTTGGCGTGTTCGCCGCGTCCATCAGCACGCTGGGCCTGGTCGCCGCCTCGGTGCTGACCGTGTTCGCGGCCTGCCTGATCGAGCCCAAGTTGCGATTGGTGGAGGCGATCCTGCTTTCTGCCGTGCTGTCGCTTGGCGCGACCGCGCTGTTCGTATGGGTGTTGCGCATCCCGTTCCAGGTCTGGCCGTTCTGATCCGCGATGGAACTGGTCGACAACCTCGTACTCGGCTTCTCGGTCGCGCTAAGCTGGGTGAACCTGTTGTTCTGCCTGATCGGCGTAGTCGTCGGCACGTTGATCGGTGTGCTCCCCGGCCTGGGCCCGGTGACCACGATCGCGATGCTTCTGCCGATCACCTACTACCTGGAGCCGGTGACTGCGCTGATCATGCTGGCCGGCATCTTCTACGGTTCGCAGTACGGCGGTTCGACCACCTCGATCCTGCTCAACATGCCGGGGGAGGCCGCCTCGGTGGTGACCTGCCTGGACGGTCACCAGATGGCGAAGAACGGGCGCGCAGGTGCGGCCCTCGCGATCGCGGCCATCGGTTCGTTCATCGGCGGCACGGTGGCGACGCTGATCGTCGCCGGGGCGGCGCTCTACATTGCAGAGTTCGTCAAGACATTCACTTCGGTCGAGTACTTTTCGCTGATGGTCTTCGGGCTGGTGGCCGCAGTCGTGCTGGCCAGCGGCTCGGTGCTCAACGCCGTGGCCATGGTGCTGCTCGGGTTGCTGCTCGGCCTGGTGGGAACCGATATCAACACCGGCGCCCCGCGCTATGTGTTCGGTGTGCCGATGCTCGCCGATGGCATCGACTTCGTGATCCTCGCCACCGGCATGTTCGGCGTGGCCGAGGTGCTGGCCAATCTCGAGCGCCGGATCAAGGCGGGCCAACCGCATGCGATCAAGAATATCGGCCGCGCCTGGCTGACCCGGGAGGAGTGGCGGCAGTCGGCACCGGCGGTCTGGCGCGGCACACTGCTCGGCTCGGCACTGGGCGTGCTGCCAGGCAGCGGCGGCATGCTGAGTTCGTTCGCCTCGTACACGCTGGAAAAGAAGCTGGCGAAAGACCCGACCCGTTTCGGCAAGGGGGCGATCGAAGGGGTGGCCGGACCGGAGTCGGCGAACAACGCCGGCTCGCAGACCTCGTTCATCCCGCTGCTGACCATGGGGCTGCCGTCGAACGCCACGATGGCGATGATGGCCGGCGCGATGATGATCCACGGCATCGTGCCCAGCTCCAAGGTGGTGACCGATCAGCCGGAGCTGTTCTGGGGTCTGATCGCCAGCATGTGGAT
>JBBRCD010000259.1:0-3713 GCA_038205245.1 Burkholderiales bacterium | reverse complement strand
GCTCGGTTTGGGCAGGATCACCGACTTGATCCCGGTGAGGATCACCAGCAGTTCCCAGGCGAGGAAGATGAAGGCAACGAACAGCAGCGGAAACAGCTTGATCAGGTAGCGATTGGAGAGCATCGGCGGTCGTCCTGGTGTGGGTGTCAAGCGACGCTGAGACCTTCGGCGCGGGCGTCACCGATCCTGGTGCGCAGCCGGTGCACCATCTCGACGAAGTCAGGCTGGTACATCACGTCCAGCCCGCGCGGACGCGCGAACGGCACATCCTCGCCGTGGATGATGCGACCGGGCCGCGCGCTCATCACGTAGACAGTCTCGGACAGCAGCACCGACTCGGCCAGATCATGGGTGATCAGCATCACGGTCGGACGTCTGGCCATCCAGAGTTCCTGCAGCACGCCCCACAGCTCCTCGCGGGTGAACGCATCGAGCGCGCCGAAGGGTTCGTCCAGCAGCAACAGCGCTGGTTCGTGGATCAGCGCGCGGCAAAGCGAAGCCCGCTGCAGCATGCCACCGGAGAGTTGCCACGTCTTCTTCTCGGCGAACCCCTTCAGCCCGACCACTTCCAGCAGCGCCTCGGCCTTGGCCCGGTACTCGTCGTACTTCGCGCGAAACGTGCTGCGATAGGGCTCGACAATGCGCAGCGGCAGCATCACGTTGTCGAGCACGTTGTACCAGGGCAGGGGTGTCGGGTTCTGGAACGCCATGCCGACGAAGCCGAGTGGACCGGTCACCGGCTTGCCTGCCACCGTCACCAGGCCGGTTGTCGCCGGCACCAGTCCGGACACCATCTTGAGCAGTGTCGACTTGCCGCAACCGGACGGGCCCACGATCGATGCGAAGCCGCCCTCGGGAACGTCCAGCGTCGCGCCGGACACCGCGAGTGTCCCGGCGGCCCCGCCATAGCGCAGACTCACATCCTGGAAGCGGATGAAGGGTTCGGTCATCGGGGGTCCTTCACTGGGTGTGCTTCACTTCGGCGGGTCGAGCATCAGGCTCACATGAGCCGACACGATTCGCCAACCGTCCGGCGTACGCATCCAGGCCTGACTCTGGCGGCCGATCTTTGTGCTGGCCGGGCGCCGGAACTCGGTATTCGCGACTGCGAAGTCCCGGCCGAACGTGGTAATCCGCGTGTTCTCCAGCGTTCTGAACAAACCCTGTGCCGGGCGACTGGCCCGGAACGCCTGTATCTCCTGGTAGCTGTGCAGGTTTTCGTTGACGCCATAGCGCAGTGTGGTCGGATGGTTCCAGAACAGCTCGTCCAGGATCTCGACCTTGTTGTTGATCAACGCATCTTCATAGCGTGCGAACACAGCAGTCATCTCCGCGTGGACCTCTGGAATGTTGATCTCTTGCGTCATCGTCGCTGTGGCTCCATCGATTGGTGTTTTCGGTCAGGGGTCGCTGCATCCCCAGACAATGCCCGGTCACTCACCGGTCACTCACCGGTCACTGACCGGGCGCCGCAGCAGCGGCTGCGACTGGTGCGGCCGCAATGCCTAGGCGCTCCAGGTGGGCAGCCACCCGCAGACAAAGGTCTTCCCGCCAGGGTGCGGCAATCAGTTGCACGCCGATCGGCAAGGCGCTGACCCCGGCCACCGGCACCGCGGCCACCGGCCAGCCGAGGAACGAGATCGGCTGGGTGAACAGCCCCAGGTTCGGCCGCGCGAGCATCTTCTCGCCTTCCAGTGTGATGAACTCGGTGCCGATGGCCGGCGCCGACATCGGGGTGCATGGCGCGATGATCAGGTCGCACTGCTCGAACACCCGGATCGCCTGATCGCGCACATACCGGCGCACCCGGTGCGATTGCCACAGCCATTGCGCCGGGGCAAGCGCGCCAGCGAGCATCCGGTCGCGGATGATCGGATCGAATTCGGCCGGGCGCGTCTTCAGGTCAGGCAGATGCAGCAGGCTGCCTTCGATCGCGGTCATCAGGAACGCCGCTGCGCGGCCGCGTCCGGCCTCCGGGATATCGATTCGAGCAGTTGCCGCAAGCGCTCTGGCGACCGCTGCCACCGCACTGCGCGCCTCGTCGGCCATCGGGCGGGCGAAGTAGCCATCGGCAACCGCGATACGCAGTCCATCGATGCCCAGCCCGAGCTGACCCAGCACCGGCGCTGTCGTACGCTGGGCACAGACCGGATCGGCGGCGTCCGGACCCTGCATGGCGTCATAGGCCAGCGCCAGGTCTTCGCTGGTGCGCGCGAGCGGCCCGATATGGTCCAGACTGCCGACGAACAGGTGGCCCCCGGCGCGCGACAGGCGGCCATAGGTCGGCTTCAGGCCGAACAATCCGCACAGCGAAGCCGGCACCCGGATCGACCCATTGGTGTCGGTGCCCAGAGCGAACGGCACCAGACCGGCCGCCACTGCAGCCGCCGACCCACCCGAGGAACCACCGGCCACCCGCGACAGGTCGTGCGGATTTCGGCTCGGCCCATAGTGGGTGTTCTCGGTGCTGAAGCCGTAGGCATACTCATCCATGTTGAGCGCGCCAGTCAGCACCGCACCCGCCGCGCGCAGCCGCTGGATCGCTGTCGCATCGGCCGATGCCGGCGCGCGGTCGCGATTGATCTTGGAACCGGCGAGCGTGGTCAACCCGACGATATCGAACAGGTTCTTCACCGCGTAGGGCACGCCGGCCAACGGCCCGAGGCGCTCTCCCCTCGCCCGGGCGACATCCACTGCGCCGGCCTCGGCAAGCGCGCGCTCGCGGGTGACCTCGGTGTACGCATTCCAGGTCGGGTTGCGCTGCTCGATTCTATCCAGCATCGAACGCGCTACTTCCAGCGCCGAGACTTGCCCTGACGCGACCGAGCGCGCGATCTGCGCCGCACCGACGCCGGACAGATCATCGTCCAGGCTCATGGCAGGAACACTCCGGCCGCCTCATCGGTGTCGGTGAGCGGGAGACTGTTCACCGCCTTGGCCACCTGAGCCATACGCTCGAGGTTGCCGATCACGCCGGCCCGATAGTCGGCCGCGATCGGCAACCCGATCGCTGTCGACATGCTGTCGACATAGGCGTTCCAATCCGCGTTGCCTGAGTCGCTCATGATGTCTTCCCCTTTTGCGCCTGTTCGCAGTAGGCCCGCCAACCGCCGTAGCCCGTAATGTCTGGCGCCCCGGCGAGCGCGACCGGCTCGCAGACGAACCCCTTGACCTCGCTGCCGTCGGCCAGTCGCACCGTGCCGATGGCCAGCGGTGATGGCACCTCGGCCACGAAGCGACCAAAAGCCTGTGCGCTCATCGACCAGACCTCGACCGCGATCGCCGCGCCTTCGCCAGCGCCGACGCGTACCAGGCCCGGCTTGGGCGGCACGGTTCCCGGAAGCGCGTGCAGCCAGTACTCGGCAGCGGTGGTGGTTGTCGCGATCAGGCTTGCCCCCCGATCGCTCAGCTGATGATTGAGCGGCATGCCGGACAGATGCGCCCCGACCACTGCGAGGTGGATCGCGTCGCCGCAGGCGCCGGCAGTCTCGTCGACGCGCTGCGGCGCCGACAACGCCTTACCCTCTGGCACCGGGAAACCGCAGGCCCCGGCCACCTCGTTCAGCGCGGCCTGTAACCGGGCGCCAAACCCGAGCAGCATCCGGTCGCTGAACGCAGGCGCCATCAGCGTCACGCCGAAAGGCAGGCCATCGTCGCGCAGGCCGGCGGGAACGGCCAGCGCCGACAGATCGAGCAGATTGACGAAATTGGTA
>JBBRCD010000258.1:0-3728 GCA_038205245.1 Burkholderiales bacterium | reverse complement strand
GCTGCTGACCATGGGGCTGCCGTCGAACGCCACGATGGCGATGATGGCCGGCGCGATGATGATCCACGGCATCGTGCCCAGCTCCAAGGTGGTGACCGATCAGCCGGAGCTGTTCTGGGGTCTGATCGCCAGCATGTGGATCGGCAACCTGCTGCTATTGATCATCAACCTGCCGTTGATCGGCATCTGGATCAAGATCCTAGAGGTGCCCTACCGGCTGCTTTATCCGACCGTGCTGTTGCTGTGCTGCATCGGCGTCTACTCGCTCACCAACTCGCCGCAATCGATCCTGTTCATGCTCGGTTTCGGGCTGTTCGGCTGGATGTTCATCAAGTTCGGCTGCGAACCGGCGCCCCTGGTGCTCGGCTTCGTGCTGGGCAGCCGAATGGAGGAGAACCTGCGCCGGGCGATGCTGGTGTCGGGCGGGGACGCGTGGGTGTTCCTGCAGCGGCCGATCAGTCTGACCTTCCTGATCGCCGCCGCCCTGCTGATGCTGTTGATCGTCATTCCCTCGTTCAACCGCAGCCGTGACGCGCTGAAGGACTGAACTTCGGCGGGAGCCTCGCGTCGGGTTGTACGTCTGCCCGGGACGAGCCAGGCATGGCAGGGCAGGGCCGCGCGAAAACCGGCTATCCTCCGCCTCCCGAATCGAAACCCTGGCACCCGACCAAGGCATCCGTGATGGCACGCCTGTCCAGATCTCAAACGGCGACACTTGTTCTGACCTTCGCGCTTCTGGCGCTGGTGATCCCCCCAGCGGCAGCGCAGGCCCAGCCGAACCGGCTGGTGGTCGGTTTCCACCTGCATTGTTTCTCCGGCGTCGCGCCGGCCGACCAGGTCCGTCTCGACTATTGGAGCGCCGGTCTGGCCCGTGGCAATCCGGATCCGGACTGTGTCGCCCGACAGCCCTTGCTCGCGCCAGTCACGCTGCAGCGTGCAACCCTGCACCATGACGACGCCAGCCTGGTCGATCTGGTCCGACTGGAGGTCGACCCGGCCCAGCGCGAGGCGATCGATCGGGCGCTGCGGGCACACCTGCGCAAGGTGATCGCGATCACGGTGCAGAACCGGATCGTGTCGACCGTGTTCCTCACTGGCTCGACCGCAGATCACCGCATTCCGGTATACGTTGCGGACAAGGTAGCCGCAGCCGACCTGGTGAGCGACCTGAGCATCATGCTCGGGCAGCAACGTTAGACCCGCATTGAACCTGCGTTGAAGGACTGACCATGGCCGCAGACTCTGCATCCCAGTTGTTGCCCAGGCCGCCTTCAGGCTTCGTCCCGGGCAGGGCGGGCACCCTCGAACCCGACCCGTCCCTGGTCACCCTGACCCATGTCGTCTACGGTCTTCATGCGCTGTCGCTGGTGATCGGCGCCTTCGGTGCGGCAACCATCATCGGCGCCTTCGTCTTCGGCTGGCCGTCGATCGTCGCGGTGGTGATCAATTATGTGAAGCGAAGCGAGGCGCGCGGAACCTGGCTCGAATCGCATTTCGGGTGGCAGATCCGTACTTTCTGGTATGCGCTGGGCTGGTCGCTGCTGGTGCTGTTGGTGTCGGCCCCGTTAGTGTTCCTGTTTTTCCTCGGCTTTGCGACCTGGGCGGTGGGTATGTTCCTGCTCGGCATCTGGGCAATCTACCGGGTGGTGCGCGGGTGGCTTGCGCTGAGAGACCGGCGGCCTGTAGGTGCCTGAGGTCTTACCTGCACCAGCAAAATCAATGACATGCCAGTTGGCGTGACCCGACCCGCATGGGCATTCATCGCGTTCACGGTGATCTGCATCGCTGCAGCCCTGATGCTGCCGGCCGTGCCGCAGCCGGTGGAGTACCACCACTTCGCCGATCAGCGCGCCATCCTGGGTGTGGAGCACTTCCTCAACATCGTTTCTAACATCGGCTTTCTGATCGCCGGTCTGGCCGGGCTGGCGTTGCTCGCGGGTGGCCGCGGCCGTTTCGAGGCCAGCCGCGAGCGCTGGCCCTATGCGGTCTTCTTCCTGGGACTGCTGCTGACCGCGCCAGGGTCGACCTACTATCACCTCGCCCCGGACAACGAGACCCTGTTCTGGGACCGACTGCCGATGACCATCGCGTTCATGGGGCTGGTGGCAAGCCAGGTCGTTGACCGGATAAGTGTACGTGCCGGGCTTGCACTGCTCGGGCCGATGCTGCTGGTCGGCGTGGCCTCGGTCGTCTACTGGCGGGCAACCGAGCGTCTTGGCGCGGGAAACGTGCTTCCCTACGCCATTCTGCAGGGCTATACGGTGGTCGGACTGCTCATGCTCGCGTGGCTGGCGCCCTCGCGCTACACCCGGGGCAGCGATCTGTACTTCGTGTTCGGCTGGTATGTGTTCAGCAAAATCCTTGAAGCGCTGGACGCGCACGTGATGGCGTTCAACCAGATCGTCAGTGGCCACACGCTAAAGCATGTGGCCGCTTCGGTTGCCGGCCTCGTCATCGTCCGCATGTTGTGGAAACGATCATCGAGGGCGCCTGCCTATCCCTTGCCCGATTCCTTGCCCGATTCGTTCCATCATGCAGGGGAAGAACGGATTCGAGGAAGCCCGGATCGGTGAGTCGAGCAACACGATCAGCAGCCCGACCTCGCCTGCGCTCGCAGGTAAGAGTCCATCCATCCCGAAGACCACCGACGGCGCGATGTAGACGAGACGCGTCCGGACGTCCTCTGCCCGGACGGGGTCGAAACCGGTGGGGTCGGCCGTGACCGCCCATTGCCCGGGTGCCCTGGTGGGCGGTACTGGGATCGAACCAGTGACCCCTGCCGTGTGAAGGCAGTGCTCTACCGCTGAGCTAACCGCCCGAATAATCGGGAGGCGGATTTAATCATGATGCACCGAGTCCGGTCAATCGGCGACCGGCTGCTGCTGGAATACAATTGACTGTCAGGCCGAAACCCGTGATCGGAGATGCTGTGCCCGTGATGTTCAAACTGACCCCGACGTCGCTGCCTACGCCGAATCCCACGCCAGTGCGGCCGCCGACTCGCTTACTGACGCTCACAATGATCCGGAGGTTCACCTCCGGGGTGCTGCCAGCCTCGCTGCTGCTCGCCGCAGCCACCATCGCCGTCGCGCAGGACAATTACCCAGCCAAGCCGGTGCGCATCATCGTGCCGTTTCCAACCGCCGGGGTGACCGATCTGGCGGCCCGGCAGGTAGGGCAACGTCTGTCCGAGACCTGGGGGCAGCCGGTGGTGATCGACAACCGCCCGGGCGCCGGCGGCACCATCGGCTCGGAACTCGGGGCCCGTGCACCGGCCGATGGCTATACGCTGACCATCGGTTCGGTCAGCACCCATGCCATCGCGCCCACGCTCTATGCGAAGCCGGGTTATGACCCGCTGAAAGACTTCACTGCGATCACCGAGATCGCGGTCACGCCGAACGTGCTGGTGATCAACTCGGCGCTGCCGGTGAAGACGCTGAAGGAACTGATCTCGCTGGCCACAAAACGCCCGGGGGAGCTCACCTTCGGCTCCAATGGCAACGGCACCGACAACCACCTCGCGGGCGAGATGCTGCAGGCGGTGGCAGGCATCAAGCTGCAGCATGTCCCGTACAAGGGTTGGGCGTTCGCCACCAACGATCTGCTGGGCGGGCATATCTCGATGATGTTCGACGTGGTCGTGACTGCGCTCCCGATGGTGAAGTCAGGCAAGCTGCGGCCGCTGGCGGTCGCGGCACGTGAGCGCTCCCCCGGTGCTGCCCGAG
>JBBRCD010000257.1:0-3747 GCA_038205245.1 Burkholderiales bacterium | reverse complement strand
CATGGAAGGCCTGATGCAGCCGGAAGCGCTGCGGGCCCGCGTTCTTCTCTGGGCCGAAGAACAGGTTCGTCTCGATGTGCTGGCGCAGAAGAGCGTGCGCCTTGTCGAAGTCCTGCTCTACCGCGGGCAAATCCCGCGCGGCGAGGTGGCAGGCATCGTCGATACCGGAGAGCGCCAGGCGCGGCGTTTCGTTGCCTCCCTGAGTGAGCTTGGTGTCCTGCGCTCCGAAAGTGCACGCGCGCCGCTCACGCTGGCGTTTCCGGCTGCGCTGGCGGGCAGGTGGATGCCCGGGCTGTTTCCGGAGCGGGCGGCGGGCTAGACGGCTGCCTCATCACGTGAGCCTGCAGTCTCTGCATAATCACCAGCGCCCACCCTTCAAGCCGATCCGCCAAGGACACCGCCCGATGCACACCCGCTTCCTGCACACCAGCGACTGGCAGCTCGGCGTCACCCGCACGTTCCTGGGCGGCGACGCGCAGGCGCGCTGGTCGGAGGCGCGATTCGAGGGGGTGCGCCAGCTCGGGCGGCTCGCGGTCGATCAACAGTGCGAGTTCATCGTGGTCGCCGGGGACGTTTTCGAGACCAATCAGGTGAACCGCCGAACGGTGCTGAAGGCCTGCGAGGCGATGGCCGTGATCCCGATGCCGATCTTTCTGTTGCCGGGCAATCACGACCCGCTGGATGCCGGCAGCGTGTTCACCAGTGCGTTGTGGAAGGCGCGCTGCCCGCCGAACGTGCGCGTGCTCGATCGGCCGGGCGATGCGATCGAAGTGCGTCCCGGCATCGAAGTGACCGGTGCGCCGTGGACGTCCAAGCGGCCGCTGTGCGATCTGGTCGCCGCTGCGGCGGCCTCGCTCGAGCCCGCTCGCGCAGCGCTGCGAGTGATGGTCGCACACGGGGCGGTCGATGAGGGCGCGCCGAACCTCGACAACCCGGCGCTGATCAGCGTCGCCGATGCCACGGCTGCGCTGCGTGAGGGGCGCTACCACTATCTCGCATTGGGTGATCGCCATTCGCGCACCGAGGTCGGAGCGAATGGGCGCATCCGCTACTGCGGCACCCATGAAGCGTTCGACTTTCGCGAAATCGATCCGGGCAACGTACTGGTGGTCGACCTGAGCGCCGAGCAGTGCGCAGTCACCGCGCACACGATCGGCACGTGGCGCTTCCCGATCCACGAGGCGCGACTCACCTCCGAAGAAGACGTCGAGGCGCTCGCGCGGGTGCTCGATGCGATGCCCGACAAGGCGCGCACCATCATCAAGCTCGGGCTGGTCGGCACGCTCGGTCTGAACGCACACGTACGGCTGGAAGCGGTGCTGGATCATGCGCGTGAGCTGTTTGCTGCGGTCGTTCGCTCCGACAGTCGATCTGAACTGGTGGTGCTGCCCGAGAACACCGACTTCGATCAGCTCGCGCTGGCGGGGTTCGCCGCCACTGCAGTAGAGAAGCTGCGCGCGCTGGCCGCCAGCGCAGGCCCGGACCGGGATCGCGCCGCCGATGCGCTGGCGCTGATGGTGCGGCTGGCCGGGCGCAGCGCATGAAGATCCACCGCATCCGGCTGAAAGACTTCGGCGGCGTCGCGGCCGCCGAGGTCGAGTTCGCCACCGAGGGCGTGACGCTGGTGCACGGTGCGAATGAAACCGGCAAGTCGACGCTGATGACCGGCATCGACATCCTGTTCGAGTTTTTCGACGACAGCGGTCACAAGAGCGTTCGTGCGACCAAGCCGGTCGATCGCGATGTCGGTGCAGAAGTCGAGGCCGATGTCGAGATCGGCGAGTACCGGTTCACCTACTTCAAGCGCTTCCACAAGGACCGGCGCACCGAACTGAAGATCAGTGCGCCGAGGGCCGAGACGCTGTCCGGCCGGCCGGCGCATGAACGCGTCCAGAAGATCCTGGAGGGAAGTGTCGACACCGGGCTGTGGAAGGCGCTGCGCATCCTGCAGGGCGGCCAGCCGGACCTGCCGGAGCTGCATGACCAGCGCGCGCTCGGCGACGCCCTCGATCGCGCCGCCGGGCAGGCACGGGGGGGCGATCGCGAGAACGCGCTGTTCGATGCCGCGCAGGGCGAGTACGGCCAGTACTACACCGACACCGGCAAGGAGAAGGCACTGCTCACCCAGCTGCGCAGCCGGTCTGCCGAGGCGCAGGCAGCGCAGCTGGCGCTGCAGCAGCGACTGAGCAGCCTCGAGCAGGATGTCGCGCGTGTCGCCACCCTCGAGAAGTCACGGGTGACGAGCGCGCAGTCATTGGCCGGGCTGAAGGCCGCGGCCGGGCAGGCAGACCTGCGGCTCGAGCAGGTGTCGGCGCTGGAAGGCGAGGTCGCACGCACCGACGGTGAGGGCCGATCGGCCGAGCAGATGCAGATCGCCGCCCGCGAGGCGAGCGAGCAGCGCAGCGCGCTGATCACAGGTGTTGCTGCAACAATCCGTGCACTGGAAGTCGCCTCGGCCGAGCATGAACGGCAAAGCAGCGCGCACGAACAGGTGAACGCCGCGCTGCACGCGGCGCGCAGCGAGCGCGATGCCGCCACCGCGGTGGCCGATGACTGCGAAGCAAGCGAACGCCTGCACCGCGCCCATCTCGCGTTTCGCACCCAGGCGTTCGAACTGCTGAGGCTGCGCGAGCGCCAGCAGCATGTGGCAGCAGCCGATGCCGCCGCGGTGAGCGCGCGCGCAGTCGTTGCCGGCACGCGGCTCACCGAACCGCTTCGCGCCGCGATCCGCAATGCCGACGTATCGCGCAAGACCGCGCAGGCCCGCCTCGATCAGGCGGCGCCGAAGGTCACGCTGACTGCGCTTGCGCCGGTGGCAGTCACCGTCGATGGTGCAGCGACCTCGGTGCCGGTCGGGGCGCCGATCGCCCGGGCAGTGACCGGGCCGCTGTCGGTGCGCATCGATGACCTCATCGAGATTCATGTCGACCCCGGCACCAGTGCCGAAGCGCAGATCGAGGCCGTGAACGCTGCTGAGCGTGTGTTCAGGGCGCAGTGTGCGTCTGCGGGGGTCACTGACGAGCAGGACGCCGAGCGTGCATGGATCGCGCTGATCGAGGCGAAACGCACGATCACCGAGTGCGACCGGACAGTGCGCGAGCACCTTCGCGATCTCGACCGCGATGCGCTGGCCCGCTTGATCAGCGAGCTGCAGGCACAGGTGGCAGCGTATGCCGACCAGTGCAACGACGTGGGGGCGATCCCGGAAACCGTCGACGCCTGCCAGGCCGCGCTGGCCCGCGCGGGCGCAGCCGCCGATGGCGCGCGGCAACGCAGATCGACTGCCCAGCACCGCTTCGACGAAGCGCAGGAGCGGGCGACCGTCTGTCGCGAAAGCCTGAGCGGCAGCAAGGCGATGCTCGATCGCGCCCGACACGATCTGGAATCTGCCGGCGCTCGACTGACCGAGGCTCGCACCCGCATCGCCGACGCCGACCTGGCCGAACAACTTGCCCGCGCCGCAGCCGACGCGATCACCGCGCGCCAGACACAGACGCGCGCTCGCCAGGCTCTGGCCGCCGCCGACCCGGAGGCCGCCCGCGCGATGCGCGATGGCGCGCAGGCCGCCGTGCACAGCGCCGGGCAACAGCGCAGTCAGGACGAGCGCGACCTCTACACGCTGCGCGGCCGGCTGGACAGCGAAGGCGTGGCTGGCCTCGCCGAGGCGCTGGACGAGGCGACGCGGGTAGCCAGTGAAGCCGACGGCGCGCTGCAGAGCGAACTGCGACGCGCCGAAGCCGCCCGGAT
>JBBRCD010000256.1:0-3759 GCA_038205245.1 Burkholderiales bacterium | reverse complement strand
GGCCGGCCAACACGGCCACGGTGGTGCCGGAGATTCGGGTGTAGTCCTCCGCCCAGGCGGCGAAGGCCGCGCCGATGAAGATCAGCACCGTGCCAGGCAGCAACGGCAGGATCAGACCAGCGACACCGAGCAGGATGAGGGTGGAGGCGATCAGCCAGATGAGGGTGGTGCTCATGTTCTACCTCGTGCCGGCCGCAACAGCCTGGGGCAGAAAGCGCTGCATCGCCGAATCTCGTTGAACATAGTAGTCCGGCGTGGGTGAGGGGGGGAGGTCAACTGAACACCTCTGCATCGAGAAGCCGCGCAGCCGATTCATCCTTCGCGGACAGCACAGGCTTCCCGCTCGAGGGCCATCCAATTCCGAGCGCGGGATCGCTCCAGAGCAGGCTGCGCTCGAATTGGGGCACCCAGAAATCAGTGACCTTGTAGGCGACGTCCGCCGTGTCGGAAGTCACCAGGAAGCCGTGGGCAAAGCCCTCAGGCACCCAGATCATCCGCTTGTTGTCCGAAGACAACTCCGCCGAGATCGCTTTCCCGAAATGCGGCGAGCTGCGGCGCAGGTCGACCACGACATCGAACACACTGCCTTGCAGCACGCGCAGCAGCTTACCCTGCGGATGCTGGATCTGATAGTGCAGGCCGCGAAGGACGTTCTTCGCCGAACGCGAATGGTTATCCTGGACGAACCTTGCCGTGATGCCGATGTCGGCAAACGCCTTGGCGTTCCAGCTTTCCATGAAGAAGCCACGCTCATCGCCGAACACTCTGGGCTCCAGAATGAGGACCCCTGGCAACGCCGTCTCGATGACTTTCATGTCAGCGTATCCCGCTTTCCAGCAGATCCAGCAGGTACTGACCGTAGCCGCTGGATTTCTGTGGCAGTGCCAGTTTATTCAGCTGTTCGTCCGAAATGAACTTCATTCGCCAGGCCACCTCTTCCGGGCAGCACACCTTGAGCCCCTGCCGTCGCTCGATCGTCTGGATGAAGGTGCTCGCTTCAAGTAGCGAATCATGGGTGCCGGTATCGAGCCACGCGAAGCCCCGGCCCAGGGTCACCACCTGCAGTGCACCGGCTTCGAGATACAGCAGGTTCAGGTCGGTGATCTCCAGTTCGCCGCGCGCTGAAGGCTTGAGCCGCCTGGCCAGTTCCACCACCTGTTTGTCGTAGAAGTACAGGCCGGTCACCGCATAACGCGATCGCGGGTTGACCGGCTTCTCGACCAGACTGATCGCCTTGCCATGCGCATCGAACTCGACCACGCCGTAGCGCTCCGGGTCTCGAACAGCGTAGGCGAACACCGTAGCGCCATCCTTGGCCGCTGCCGCCTGCTGGAGTGCGCCAGCGAAGTCATGCCCGTAGAAGATATTGTCGCCGAGCACCAGCGCGCAGGGCTCGCCGGCGATGAACGACTCGCCGAGGATGAAAGCCTGGGCGAGGCCGTCGGGTGAGGGCTGCACCGTGTAGCTGAGCGAGATGCCCCAATCGCTGCCGTTGCCCAGCAACTGCTCGAAGCGGGGTGTGTCCTGGGGTGTCGAGATGATCAGGATGTCGCGGATACCTGCCAGCATCAGTGTCGCCAGCGGGTAATAGATCATCGGCTTGTCGTACACCGGCAGCAATTGTTTCGATACCGCGCGCGTGGCCGGAAACAGGCGCGAACCGGCACCCCCGGCAAGTACGATCCCCTTCATCGAGCCTGGCTCCCGTACTGTTTGTCGATCCATTGCAGATAGGCGCCGGTCTTGATCGATTCGACCCACGCCTGATTGTTCAGGTACCACTCGACCGTCGTGCGCAGCGCGGTGTCGAAGCGGCTGCTGGGCGCCCAGCCAAGCTCGGCCTCGAGCTTGCTCGCATCGATCGCATAGCGCCGGTCGTGTCCTGGGCGATCCTTGACGAACCTGATCAGCGAATTGTATGGCTCGCCACCGTGCATGGGACGCAACTCGTCCAGCACCGCGCAGATACCTTCGACGACCTCGATATTGGTGCGTTCGCAGTTGCCGCCGATGTTGTAGACCTCGCCGACCCGCCCTCTTGCCAGCACGGTCCGAATCGCCGAGCAGTGGTCCTGCACGAACAGCCAGTCGCGAACGTTCTTGCCGTCGCCATAGACCGGGAGGTCCTGGCCGGCGAGCGCATTCAAGATCACCAGCGGGATGAGCTTCTCCGGAAACTGCAGCGGCCCGTAGTTGTTCGAGCAGTTGGTGGTGAGCGTGGGCAACCCGTAGGTATGGAAGTAGGCGCGCACGATGTGATCCGAACTCGCCTTGGAGGCGGCGTAGGGGCTGTTCGGTGCATAGGGCGTGGTTTCGGTGAACGCCGGATCATTCATGCCCAGACTGCCATACACCTCATCGGTCGATACCTGCAGGAAGCGGAAGGCCTGTTTCTCGGCCTCCGGCAACCCTGCCCAGTAGCCCCTCGCCTCGTCGATCAGACAGAAGGTGCCCTCGACATTGGTCTTGATGAACTCACCCGGGCTGTCGATCGAGCGGTCGACATGGCTTTCGGCCGCGAAATGCACGATGGCGCGGGGCCGGTGCTGTGCGAGCAGCGCACGCACGGCCCCGCGGTCACCGATATCGGCGCGCACGAAGCCATACCTGGGATGGGTCGATTCGGCCGCGAGGCTGAGCAGGTTGCTGGCATAGGTGAGCTTGTCCAGGCAGACAACCGGCTCGGACTCCAGGCGCAGCCAGTCCTTGATGAAATTGGCGCCGATGAAACCTGCACCGCCTGTAACGAGGATCATGGTGACTGCACGCAGCTGATGTCTCGGCTGCTCTCCGTTGCGTTATTCATTCGATAGACAAAGAGCTGTGTGCGCGTGTGCGGCGCCTTCAGCCAGCCTCGCCGCGCTTCAGGTCCTCGAGCATCCGGGTGAGATAAGGCAACCAGTCGGGCATGCGCAAGTCGAAGACCTGTTCAAGCGCACTGACATCCA
Organism: Burkholderiales bacterium; assembly: GCA_038205245.1. Lineage (GTDB taxonomy): Bacteria > Pseudomonadota > Gammaproteobacteria > Burkholderiales > CAIKXV01 > CAIKXV01. The sequence continues at coordinate 811 of JBBRCD010000256.1, read as the reverse complement.
GGCGCGAGTTGGCGGGGCGTTTCGCGGGCAACGGATACTCCAGGGTTGTGATCGGCACCACATTGCGCGCTGAAGCCTTCAGATCGAAACCGAGCGCATGTGCCTGTTCCAGAATGGTGCAGGCGAATTGATGCCATGTCACCGGTCGACTGGCGGCGAGGTGATACGTCGCGGGTCGGTGCAGGGGCATACCCTGTGCAATCATCCGGTTGAGGATCAGCGCGGTGACCGAAGAGATCAGCTCGGCGGGTGTCGGCTGGCCGATCTGGTCGGCCACGATTCGTAACTCATTCCGAGTGCGCGCCAATCGCAGTATCGTTTTCACGAAGTTTCCGCCATGCAGGCCGAACACCCAGCTGGTTCGCAGTATCAATGCGGCCGGCGCGGCAGCCAGAAGCGCCTGTTCACCCGCCAGCTTGGTACGTCCGTAGACGGACAGCGGATTGGGCAGGTCTTCCGGACGGTAGGGGCGGTCGCCGAGACCGTCGAACACGTACTCGGTCGAGTAGTGCACCATGAAGGTGCCTGTCTGTCGGCACGCGGCAGCCATCGTGCCCACCGCCGCTGCATTGACCGCCTGCGCCGCATGCGGGTCCGATTCTGCCTTGTCGACGGCGGTGTAGGCAGCCGCGTTCACCAGAATGGCGGGCTTATGCGCCAGGATCAGGGCGCTCAGGCGTGCCGAATCGGTGATGTCCAGTTCTGGCAGATCCAGTGCAATTACGGACCCGAGCGGCGCCAGATCGCGTCGCAAAGCCCGGCCGACCTGACCCGCTGCGCCAATCAAAAGTATGGTCCTGGTGTCACTCAT
>JBBRCD010000255.1:0-3847 GCA_038205245.1 Burkholderiales bacterium | reverse complement strand
GTCTTGGCGCACATGGCATAGCGCTTGCCGCGCTCCATGCGATGGCCGTCGTCGTCCAACACCTCCTTGAACGGCCCCTTGTAAATCACTGCCTGATTCTGATCAAAGCAGGCGCCCTGTTTTCCCTTGGTGGCCTCGATGGTAATGGCGCGGAACTCGATACCGTTCACCGTTTGCCATGGGACTGCCGAGAATTCGAGGATGCGAATGCCGCAGAAGCCGGCTTCCTCGAAGGCTTCCAGAAAGCCGGTTTCAGTGAAAGCGCCGGAGATGCACCCACTCCACAATTCCGGGTCGGTCTGCATCTCAGCGGTCGGTGGTTCGTCGCAGACGATATCGCTGATGACGGCGCGGCCACCTTTCTTCAAAACGCGGAGGATCTCGGCAAACAACTGCTTTTTCGCCGAACCCGAAACCAGGTTCAGCACGCAATTGGAGACGACGACGTCGATGCTTGCATCCGCGACCAGCGGTTTTTCCTTGCGCAGATTCGCCACCAGGGATTCCATCTGGAGAAATGCGGCAGAACCGTCCACCGGCGCTGCGCGCAGCGCATGGTCCAATGCATCGAGGTCAAGGCTGAGGTCCTGAATGCGCCCTTTTCTGAATTCGACATTGCCATAGCCGATGCGCTCGGCGACAACCGGCGCCGCGGCCCGGGCCAGACCGAGCATGTCATCGGTCATGTCGATGCCGATCACTCGGCCGGCGGGCCCGACCACTTGAGAGGCGATGAAGCAGATTTTCCCTGTGCCGCTGCCCAGATCAAGCACGGTTTCACCGGGTTTGATATGGCGGCTGGGGTCGCCGCATCCGTAGTCGCGCTCGATGACTTCCGCCGGGATCGCCGCCAGATAGCGCGGGTCGTAGTCGACCGGGCAGCACAGATTCGCATCCACCGCCTGGGCGGCCTGTGAGTAACGATCGCGAACTGCGGATTCGGATTCAAGCATTGTGGCTGACATGGTGATCTCCTGTGGAGTGCAATCCTGTGCCGGCAAACGCCGCGACCGGCATTATCGTATCGAACACATCCATACCGCAGCTTCCCGGCGTGACCTACGGCGCGCGAGTCTGTCTGCGCGCTGCGCTGTCTGTGCTTGCGCGATCCGCACATAGTGTATTTGGACCGCGAGACACATTCATGGCAGACGCAGCAGTGTTGGAGCCGCAGGTGCTGGGCGGAACTTTCCAGCACTCCGTCGATTTCCGTGACGCCACCGTGGCGGGGACAGACCCCGAGGGTCTGTCCCCAAGCCGTTGGAACAGCAGTGCCCGTCGATCCATGGCGTTCCGCCGCAAAGGCGGGGACAGACCCTGAGGGTCCGTCCCCACAGGCAAGGGTCTGTCCCCACAGGCACCCCTCGATCCTTGGCGTTCCGCCGCAAAGGCGGGGACGGACCCTCAGGGTCTGTCCCCAAGCGACTGCAGGCGACTAGACGACCGGCAGCGCCACATCCTCCACCAACGCCGACTTCGTCCCCGCCAGCGGCGGGTTGTCCACCGCGCGGTAGGTGAACACCGGCGAGAACTTGGTTTCGGTCGTGCGGTTGCTTTCGGCGGCATGGAACAGCCGGCAGTGGAACAGCACCAGATCGCCGGCATCAAGCGACGGCGTGACCGCGGTGGCGAGCAGCGCGCGGTTGTCGTCGCGATCCATGCGCAGGAACAGGTTGTCGTCCAGCCGCTCGCGGGCGAAGTTCATCCGGTGGCTGCCCGGGACGAACGACAGACAGCCGTTATCTTCGGTCTCCGCGCCCAGCGCGAACCAGGCCGAGATCAACTCCGGTCGCTGATAGGACCAGTAGCGGATGTCCTGATGCCAGTTCGTGAGGCTGGAGAAGCTCGGCATCTTGGTCATCACGCAGTTGTGATGCGATTGCACCAGCAGCACCTCAGCGCCAATCAGCGTGCGCAGCGCGGCGGCAATCGGCGCAGCGGTGGACAGCGCGCGAAACGAATCGTCGCGCTCATACGCGCGCAGCAGCCGGCGTACGGTCTCCGAGCCCGGGGTGGCGCGTGTGGCCGGCGCACCGGGGTAGCCGACATCGACTTCCAGCTCGATCGGCGCGCGCCGCTCGGCCAGTTGCCCGATGGCCGCCGCGCGTGCCGCCGTGACCAGCTCGGGCGGCGTCCAGCCGCGCAGCACCAGCAGGCCGTCTGCTTCGAAGCGGGTGCATTCTTCCTGGGTCAGCGTTCTCATCTCGGTGCGCCCTGATCGTGCTGCCTACCGGGCGATACCCCCTGGTGGCATCTATTCCGGGATGATGCCCGATGACTTCACGATACGCGCCCATTTCTCGGTCTCGCTGACCACGAAGCGGGCGAGCTCATCCGGCGTGCTCGACTGCGCAACGCCGCCGAAGTTCACGAAGAACTCCTGCAGCTTGGGCGTCTTCGTCGCACCGACGAACACCTCGTTCATGCGCTTGACGGCTTCTGCCGGCGAGCCCGCAGGCATGAAGCCGGCAAACCAGACGGTGAGCTCGTAGCCCTTCACGCCAGCCTCGTTCATCGTCGGTAGATCGGGCAGGATCGCCAGCCGCTGGCGCGTGGACACCGCCAACGCGCGCAGCCTGCCCGCCTTCACCTGCGGCAGCAGCGTGACCATGTCGGCGATCATCAGACTGACCTGCCCGGCGACCAGATCGGTGACCGCCTGCGGGTTGCTCTTGTAGGGCACGCGCAGGAAGTCGATACCGGCCATCTGCTTGTACATCTCGACCGAGGCGCGCGAGGACGCGCTGCCTTCCCCGAAGGCGAGCTTGCCCGGGTTCTTCTTTGCCAGCGCAGTGAGCTCGGCAATTGTCTTCACCGGCAACGAGGGGTGCACCGCGGCGATCAGCCCGGCGGTGCCGATCAGCCCGACCGGGGCGAAGTCTTTCTGCGGGCTGTAGGGCAGTGACTTGAACAGACTGGAGTTGGCCGCGTTGGTCGTATTGGTGCCGATCAACAGCGTATAGCCGTCCGCCGGCGCCTTGGCCGCCACCTCGGCGCCGATGATGCCACTGGCCCCGGCGCGATTCTCGACCAGCACCGCCTGACCGGTGGCGTCGGTGACATGCGCACCCACCAGCCGCGCCACCGAGTCGGTCGCGCTGCCGGCGGCGAACGGCACCACGAAGCGGACCGGCTTGACCGGGTAGGTCTGTGCGAGGGCCGCGGTACTGCCGGCCGTGAGGAGGGCTGCAGAAAACGTGGCGATGGCAAGCGTTACGGCCGGGTGGCGCATGGAATTCGTCCTGTGGATACGCGCCGGCTCTGAGCGGCCGGTCGCGTTAAGGACGAATTATGACGCCTGTACGGGTTTCAAGGCTGAACCGGCCCGATAGAAACGGATGCGCCCCGGCTTTACTGCTGCACGAGCCCCTTTCGCCCGTCAAGCAGAATGCGCATCAGGTTCCAGCGATGCGTGCGCGTCTTCAAGAACCTTGATCGCCAGCGCGCGGCTGACCGACGGAAAGTCCTCGAGAAACACCTCGAGCGAATCACCGGCTTCGAGGTGTTCGAAGAGAATCCTGACTGGCACGCGTGTGCCGATGAACACGGGTGTTCCCCCGAGTACTTCAGGGTCGACGATCACGGTCGATGATTTCATGGGGACTCGATGAGATCGAGGATAGGCTGGCATCAGGACAGACCACACTGACTCCATACATTCGTCGGCCAACGGGTCAATGGATCGGCCGCCGCGCCGCGAGACCTTTGCTACCGCTGCGCAAGCCCCTTCGCCTCGACGCGGACAGTCGTGCCCGTCGAGACGGGCGAGGGAACAAGATCCCCGTCGGCTTGCATCCCTTCCAGATGAAATTCGATCGCCTCACGAATGAGTTTGGTGACCTCTTCG
>JBBRCD010000254.1:0-3858 GCA_038205245.1 Burkholderiales bacterium | reverse complement strand
CCGGACTGACCGGATTGGCAGCTGCCAGGCACGCAAGGCCATCCACAGCGCAAGCGAGAAACTCACCGCGAGGTTGGCGAAGCACATGGTGCATGACCTGGGCGGCTCGCTTCGCATCGGTCTCGAGCAGCTCGACGAAGGCGGTACAGCGCTGCCGGCAGCTGCCGGTATCGTCCGTGTGGCGCGGGCGGATGAAGTCGCACAGCGCGGCGATCGCCACTTCTGCATCGGCGTCGGCATCGATGAAACCATTCAGAGCGATTGCAACTTCGCTCGTCGTCGGGTTGGTCATTTCTGCATATCAGAGCGGTTCACTGCGCCGCCGTGCCAGGTCCATGATGGCGTCCCCAGGGGGATTCGAACCCCCGTTACCGCCGTGAAAGGGCGATGTCCTAGGCCTCTAGACGATGGGGACGAGGCACGGTGCAGTAAAACGATTGCAAGAAACAACGAGTACAAAAAACAACGATCACGGAAAACCATACTGATAATGGTGGAGGTAAGCGGGATCGAACCGCTGACCTCTTGCATGCCATGCAAGCGCTCTCCCAGCTGAGCTATACCCCCCACGAGAGGCGCGAATTATACGCAGGGCAGCGCTCACGTGTAAACAAAGAGTCGGGGCGCCGTGTCTTCGAGTACATTCCACCACCATCCGCCAATATATGCTCAGGACGGACGCAGTCGCTCCAAGGGGTGCCGCATGGTGCCCTGAAAAGTGCTGTCACACCGTCCCGAACGATCGCCACCCGGAGTCTCCGAACAATGAGTCAGGCCAGCAAAACCGAACACGGCGAACATGCCTTCCCTGGATAGTGCGCGGGCGGCTTCGACGTCGCATGCGATGTCCTCAGCGATGGGCATTGCGCGCAATCTGTTCGACACGATCCGCACGGCTACCGATGATGGTGTCGGCGTGTCGCGCGCGCCCTACAGCGAGGCCGAGCAGCGCGCCTCTGACCTGCTGCAGGGTTGCGCCGGATCGCTGGGACTGGAGTCCAGCGTGGACATCTTCGGCAATCTATATCTCACCCTGCCCGGACGGGATCGAGCCCGACCTGGCTGGATCACCGGGTCGCATATCGACTCGGTACCGAGCGGTGGCAACTTCGACGGGCTGGCCGGTGTGATCGCGGGCATCACCGCGATCGCGGCACTGCGCGAAGCCGGTGTGACACCGTCGGCCGACATTACGGTGATGGGGGTGCGCGCTGAAGAAGCAAGCGCCTGGTATGCCGGCGCGCACGGTGGCCATTTCGGCAGCCGCGCAGCGCTCGGCATCCTGCCGCCGGAAGAGCTCGACTCGGCAATCAACAGCCGCACTGGCCGCTCGATGCGCGCGCATATGGCTGAAGCCGGCTTTCAGCCGGACCGGGTTGCGCTCGGGCAGCCGGTTCTCGATCTGGCGCGTTACCGCGGCTGGCTGGAACTTCATATCGAGCAAGGTCCGGTACTGGAGCGAACCGGCCTGCCGGTGGGCGTGGTGACCGCCATTCGCGGCTCCGCGCGTGCGCGCAGCTGCCGCTGCACCGGTGCCTACACCCACTCGGGTGCCGTACCGCACGAGTATCGCAGCGACACCGTTCTCGCCACGGTAGAACTGTTGCACCTGCTGGAGCAGGAGGCCGAGCGGTTGCGCAGCGCCGGTGGCGATCTCACGTTCACGGTCGGCAAACTGTTCACCGACGCTGCGTTGCATTCGATCACCAAGGTGCCCGGTCAGATCGACTTCTGTCTCGAGTACCGCAGCCAGACCCGGGCCGTGCTGGATCGCATGATCGAGTGTGCCCAGGTCGAATCGCTGCGCATCGCTGGCGAGCGCCGGGTCAGCTTCGATCTTGGCCGTTTTTCGCCGCAGGATCCGGCCACGATGGATTCGGAGTTTCGTTCGATGCTGAGCCGGGGCGCGGCCGCGCTGGGCATCCCGGTGATGGACATCCCGAGTGGCGCCGGCCATGACGCCCAGGACTTCGTTCATGCCGGGCTGCCGGCAGCGATGATCTTCGTGCGCAATGCGAATGGCAGCCACAATGCGCAGGAAGCGATGGACTACGCCGATTTCGCCGAAGGCACGCGACTGCTCGCGTGGATGATGGCCGCAGAGAATTGAGCTGCCCCCTGACGGGTCACAGGCATCACAGGGGCCCGATCAACCCGCGTTGATCCCCGCCCCCTGCCCTCACCCGGCCAGGTAACGCTGCAGCCGACCGAGCACCCGTTCGCGCGGCGACAGCGCGATCACTGCGTCCAGCGAGGGCGTCTGCGCCGTGCCGGCGATCATTGCTCGCAGCGGCATCATCAATTGCGGCAGCTTGAGCGCGTGCCTGGTGGCGCTGCGCTTGATCAGAGCCCCTATGTCTTCCCGGGTCCAGGCAAGCCCTGCGAGCTCGACGGCGAGTTCGCGCAGCGGCTCGCGCACCGTATCGGTGACGTGCTGCGCGAGCAGTTCCGGCGTCGGCTCGGCGGGCGCATAGAGCAGACGCGCGCCGTCGGCGAGTTCGGCCAGTGTGCGCGCACGGTCCTTGAACAGGCGCACCGCTTCCATCGGCAGCGGTCCATCGATCAGCGACACGCCGGCCGCTTCCAGGCGCCCCGCCACCTCGCGCCCGAGGCGGGCATCGTCTGCGCCTTTGATGTACTCGTGATTCATCCAGCCGAGCTTCTCCGGATTGAACTGCGCTGGCGATCGGCTGATATGGCGCAGATCGAACCATTCGATCAGCTGCGCGGTGCTGAACACCTCGTCATCGCCATGCGACCAGCCCAGCCTCGAGAGATAGTTCACCAGCGCCTCGGGCAGGTAACCCTCATCGTGGTACTGCATAACGCTCACCGCACCGTGTCGTTTCGACAGCCGCTCACCGTCGGCGCCGAGGATCATCGGCACATGCGCGAAGCGTGGCAGACTCGCACCCAGCGCCCGGTAGACGTTGATCTGTCGAGGCGTGTTGTTCACATGGTCATCGCCGCGGATCACATGGGTGATGTTCATGTCCAGATCGTCCACCACCACGCCGAAGTTGTAGGTGGGCACGCCGTCGGCGCGCAGGATGACGAAGTCGTCCAGCTCCTGGTTGGCGAACGAGATCGGCCCTTTCACCAGGTCGTTGAAGATGACTTCGCCGGCCAGCGGGTTCTTCATGCGGACCACGGCTGGCACGCCCGGCGGCGGCGTGCGCTGGCTGTCCCGCCAGCGTCCGTCATAGCGCGGCTTCTCGCCGCGCGCGCGCTGACCTTCACGCATCTCGTCGAGCTCCTGCCGGGTTGCATAGCAGAGGTAGGCGTGGCCTTCACTGATCATCCGCTCGGCGATCTCCCGGTAGCGCGGCAGTCGCTGCATCTGGAATTCCGGCCCCTCGTCCCAGTCGATGCCCAGCCACGACAGGCCATCCAGGATCGCCTGCACCGAGGCCTGGGTCGAGCGCTCCAGGTCGGTGTCCTCGATGCGCAGCACGAATTTACCACCATGCTTGCGCGCATAGGCCCAGGAGAACAGCGCGGTGCGCGCGCCGCCGATATGGAGATAGCCGGTCGGGCTGGGCGCGAAGCGGGTGCGTATCCCGGTCATGCTATTCGACCTTTACTTTCGCGCCGTCGATCACCTTCTTCCAGCGGGCAATCTCGCTGCGGATATGCGCGGTGAACTCCGCCGGCGTGCTCGCGACCACCCTGGCGCCCTGCGACAGGAAGAACTCCGGCATCCTCGGAGTCTTCAGCGCGGCTACGGTATCGGTGTAGATGCGGTTGACGATCTCCTGGGGCGTGTTTGCCGGCGCCCACATGCCCAGCCAGACCACCGCCTCGAAGTCCCCCAGCCCGAGATCGGCCGCCGTCGGCACCTCGGGCAGCACCGGGGGA
>JBBRCD010000253.1:0-3870 GCA_038205245.1 Burkholderiales bacterium | reverse complement strand
AAGCTCGTGGTCGGCGGCATGGAAAAAGTATTCGAGGTCAATCGCAATTTTCGCAACGAAGGCATTTCCACGCGTCACAATCCCGAGTTCACGATGCTCGAGTTCTACGAGGCCTATCAGGACTATCACTACCTGATGGATCTCACCGAAGCATTGTTGCGCGATGTGGCCGACCGGGTGCTTGGCACCACGATATTGCAGTATCAGGGTGCAGTCATCGATCTCGGCAAGCCGTTCGATCGGTTGACGATGGCGCAGGCCATCCATCAATACAACCCCGAGCACGCGTTGGCTGATCTGGACCAGCTTGACTACCTCAGGTCGGCATTGGTTGCTGCCGGCGTGCAAGTCTATGTCACCGATGGTCTCGGCATGCTGCAACTCAAGTTTTTCGAAGCCACCACCGAGGCGAAGCTGATCCAGCCGACGTTCATCATTGCGCACCCAACCGACGTCTCGCCACTGGCACGCGCCAATGACGCCAATGCGGCCGTGACGGATCGCTTCGAACTGTTTGTGACGGGTCGCGAAATGGCCAATGGGTTCTCGGAACTGAATGATCCCGAGGACCAGGCGGCGCGCTTTCAGGCACAGGTGGACGCGCGCGCGGCGGGCGACGAAGAGGCGATGTACTTCGACGCCGACTATCTGCGCGCGATGGAGTACGGCTTGCCACCCACGGCGGGCGAAGGTATCGGCATCGACCGACTCGTGATGCTGCTGACCGATTCGCCGTCGATCCGTGACGTGATCCTGTTCCCGCAACTGAAGCGCGAGAGCTAGCACTGGCCATGAACAAGGCCGCGACGCCCGCCGCGGAAGCGCGGGCCGAGCTTCCACTGACTGGCATGACCTGCGCGGCGACGACATCCCCATGACCATCGATACTCCCCAGTCCCGCCGCAAGGCAGAACTTGACGCGTTGCTGCTGCCGCTCCCCGGCGTGAGCGCTCGAACGATCAACGGCCTTCACGCCTACTACACTGCCGACAAGATGTTTGCCTGCATCAGCGGAAGCGGTGTCGGGCTGCGCCTGCCGGTGGCGACCACGACGGAGCTGCGGTTTTCGCGAGACAACGTCGTGCCGTTTGCCCCCGCCGGCATCGCCAGTACCAGGGAGTGGATCCAGATCGATCGTGCCGACGCGGTGGACTACGCGAAGGACCTTTTGCTGTTCCAGGCATCAATCGAGTTCGTCAGTGGCGGACGGCCGCGCTAGAGACCCGTTGCCGGTCCGCCACGTGCCGCCGCAACGGGTCTGGCGCTGGCTGGCGCTGGGGCTTGGCGACCTGCGGGCGGCGCCGGCGGCCAGTCTGCTGCAGGGTCTGGCCGTTACGGTGGGTGGCTGGATCGTCATCGCAATCGCGCAGTTCTATTGGTGGCTGGCGCCGGGTGCCTTCTCCGGGTTCCTGCTCGTTGGGCCGATCCTGTGTACTGGTCTCTACGAGTTGAGCCGCCTCAACGCTCGGGGCGAGCAGCCCGGGCTGGCGGCGGTGGTCACCGCATGGCGGAGAGACTCGCGGCCGCTGGTGCGGATGGGGTTGCTGCTGCTGGTACTGGGCAGCCTGTGGGTCCTGGTGTCGGCCCTTCTGTTCTGGATGTTCGTACCGACGCCGATTCGCACGCCCGCTGAATTCATCCGCTATGCCGCCGTGCAGCAGGGCGATCTGTTGTTCACGCTCTGGGTGATCGTCGGCGGACTTGGCGCGGCGGTGGTCTTTGCGCTGGCCGCGGTTTCGCCCCCGCTGCTGCTGGGTCGGCTGGTTGGCTTCCGGCAGGCGCTACTCACCAGCGCCCGGGCGGTGGGGGAAAACCCGGTGACCATGGCACTGTGGGCGGGACTTATCCTGATGGCCATCGTGGCGTCGATCGCCACCGCAATGCTTGGCTTCATTGTCGTGGTGCCGCTGATCGGGCATGCCACCTGGCACGCGTACAAGGACCTCGTGGTGACCGACGGCGTGCCGTTGCGCTACGACTAGCCTGCACTGATGCAGAACACCGTTTTCGGGATGACCGAAGCGCAGATCGCGCATTTCGGGCTAACCTGGGGCATCGGGGCCTTCATCGCGCTGATGTTGTTTATCATCTGGAAGTTGGCGCGCGATTCGAAGGCGGGGCGCCTCGGCACCTTCATCCTGTTCTTCGTGCTCTCGTTCGGAATTTTCGGCTTCCTGATGAAGCAGCTGATCCAGTGGGTACTGGACATCGAGTAGCGGTCCACCGGCGAAGCACACCCGCGTAGGCAACACTTTGAAGGAGCAACGATGGAAACGACGACACTCAAGATCGATGGCATGACCTGCGGCGGTTGCGTGGCCAGCGTGACGCGCGTGTTGCGCGCCGTGCCTGGCGTCAGCGAAGCCGCGGTGACGCTGACGCCTGGGCAGGCCACCGTCACCTTCGATGCGGCCAAGACCAACGTCCCCGCGCTGCGCGAAGCGGTGGAGGAAGCCGGTTATGACGTCACGGCATAGGCCTGCAGGGTGAATGACCTCTTCGTCACCGGGCTCGTCTCGCTGGTGGTGATGGGAGGTGCGCTCTTCGGCATGTTCCTCAACCGGGTATTGCCCCCCGAGCACATCGGCGAGGGCACCCGCAACACCGTCAACATTGCCGTCGGCGTGATCGCCACGTTGTCAGCCCTGGTGCTGGGCCTGATGGTGGCCTCCGCCAAGGCGTCGTTCGACCAGCGCAGCGACGAGATCAAGCAGAGTGCCGCGCGCATGGTGCTGCTCGACCGGGCGCTGCTGCAATTCGGGCCGGAGGCCAAGGATGCGCGAGCGCAATTGCACGATCTCGCGAAGCGCAATTTGATCCTCAACTGGATGGAGACCAAGGATGCGGTGCTCCTCGACGGCCTGCATGCCGAGAGCACGGGCATCGAGAAATTCCAGACGACGGTGCGACAGCTGAAACCCGCCGACGACGCGCAGAAGTGGCTGCAATCGCGCGCGCTGACGCTGGCGGCGGAACTCGAGCAGTCGCGCTGGCTGTTGCTCGAAAGCAGCGAAAGCTCGATCCAGCGCCCCTTCCTGATCGTGCTGGTGTTGTGGCTGGCGGTGATCTTCGCGAGCCTCGGCCTCTTCGCGCCGCGCAACCGCACGGCGGTGGCGGTGATTGTCGTCTGCGCAATGGCGGTCTCCACCGCCATCTTCCTGATCCTCGAGATGGACCAACCGTTCGACGGCTTGTTGCAGGTGTCGGACCAGCCGCTGCGCAACGCGTTCAGGCAGATCGCGAAGTAGGCCCGGCGCGGGCCCCAGTCACGCCTTTACCCGCTTGCCATCGCCTGCGGGTAAAATACGCGTCTCGGGGTGTAGCGCAGCTCGGTAGCGCGCCTGGTTTGGGACCAGGATGTCGCAGGTTCAAATCCTGTCACCCCGACCATCGCCCTGGGCGCGGCTTGGACGGCACCCACTACTCCTGTCAGCGCATCGATGCGGCCGGCTGGCGCCCAGCGGAGGTCTGCTCATCTAACGCACGCTGGAGTAGATGATCGCGCAGGCTTGGCAGCATCCGACTCCCTGCAGACATGATTGTCCACCTGTAGCGGCTGGAGAAAAACCGTCAGGCGCGGTCCTCGCCCGTCCTCCTCAGTCGATCTTGATATTGGCCGTCTTGATCACGCGCGCCCACTTGTCCATCTCTTCCGGAATGCGCGCCTGGACGGCTTCAGTGGTGCCGCCGCTGACGATGATGCCGAGCGCAAGCAGGCGATCGCGCAATTCCGGCAACTTCAGCACTTCGTTGGTTTCCTTGTTCAGCCGCGCGATGATTTCACGCGGCGTGCCGGCGGGCGCGAACAGCGTGTAGTTGGTCGCGGTCTCGAATCCCGGGAGCCCCGCTTCGGCCATTGTCGGCACGTCG
>JBBRCD010000252.1:0-3898 GCA_038205245.1 Burkholderiales bacterium | reverse complement strand
CAGGCTCGACGAGCGCACGACGGTGTGGCCCTTGGCTTCGAAGAACTGCAGGAACTTGGCGCGGATTTCGTTGGCTTTCATCGTCGCTCATCACGGAAGGGCGCTGCACGCCCCCGCCCGCAGCTTCCAGTCAGGATGGGTAAGTGCCGGATTATACGAGCGAAAGACTGCGCTGCCGAGGACAATCCGCACGCGGGCACCGCGTGAACCCAGGCCGAAAGGTCACCGTGGCACAGCCGACTCCATTGGATAGGCGAAACTCGCACCTTGGGTGCCCAGCACCCGCCCAGACCAGGCTGTTCGCTTTCCGTGGCACCCACTCAAGTTCGACCCAGATGCCCTCCCCTGTCGCACCGCCGATCCTGCGCAGCCCGATCGGCTTCCTGCTGATTCCGCGCTTCACCGTGATTTCGCTGTCCTCGGCGATAGAGCCGTTGCGCATCGCCAACCGCTATCTGTCGCAAAAGTATGCGTGGCGCTTGCTGTCGCTCGATGGCCACCCCGTGCCGGATGACAACGGGATCGAAATCAAGGCTGATGCCGCGATCGGTGACCTGACCTTCGGTACCCTGCTCGTCTGCTCGGACCTGCGCCCGGAGCGCTTCGTCACCCGGGCGCTCGCCCGCTGGCTGCACCAGCTCGACCGCGCCGGCACCACGCTCGGCGCGATCGATACCGGCTCGTTCGTGCTCGCGCGCGCCGGACTGCTGGACCGGCACAGGGTCACCATGCACTGGGAGGTCATCGATGCCTTCCGCGAGCGCTACCCGAGGATCGAAGTCGCACCTACGCTGTTCGAGGTCGGGCTTCAGCGGCTCACCTGCGCCGGGGGCACAGCCGTGCTGGACATGATGCTGAACGCGATCGCCATCGACCACGGGCCCCTGCTCGCCCAACGGGTTGCCGAGCACTGCCTGCACGAAAAGATCCGCAGCGGCTCGAGCAGTCAGCGCATTGACGTCGCGGCGCGTGCCGGCTTGCATCACCCTGCGCTCAGGCGTGCAGTCAGGCTGATCAACGATACCCCGGACGCGGCGCTGGACGCGATCACGCTTGCCAGCCGGGTCGGGATCTCGCCCCGGCATCTGACCCGATTGTTTCGCGAACAGCTTGGCCAGAGCCCGGCGCAGTACCAGCGCATGCAGAGGCTGGAACGCGCCCGGATGCTGTTGCGACACTCGGACGCCAGCATCCGGGAAGTCGCCCTGGCAGCCGGGTTCCGATCTGCGGCGCATTTCTCGCGCGCGTACCGGGCAGCCTTCGCCTCTGCGCCTTCATTCGAACGGCGCATGCTCGGTCCCGCACAACGGCTGATCGCCGACCGCACGCGTTGATGGCCGGAACGGTCAATCCCGTGGCCGTCCGGAACAAGCAGCGCTCATGGCTGCAGGCGTAGTCTGAGGTCGTTGTGCATCGGCTGGCCGAACCGGGCCTGCCGGATCGGGTCCCATCAACGTGGTGACCCTCTCGAGGATGGGACCATGCGCGAAGAGCACTACGAACGGGATGGGCGATGGGCAACGTCTATTCCCCCAGCGACCCTGATCGGCGAAGTGACAGACGAACCGTTTCGGCTCGGTGCGATCGCCATGATGCTGATCTCAACGATGGCAGCCGCTCTGCTTCTCGCTGCGCCGGCGCAGGCCGCCGATTGGGTGTCCAACCGGCCGATGCGCATCATCGTGCCGTTTCCGCCCGGTGGGTCCACCGATGTGATAGCCCGGGTCTTCGGCCTGCGCCTCACCGCCCGCCTCGGCCCGGACGTGATCGTCGAGAACCGCGCAGGCGGTGCGACCGTGCCAGGCACCTTGGCTGCGGCGAAGGCCACGCCCAACGGTCACACGTTGTTGCTGGCGAGCGACTCGTCCTTCGCGATCAATCCGCATACGATGAAGGCTCTGCCTTACGACGCGCTGAAGGATCTTGTACCGGTCATGGTGCTCGGCGTCGTTCCCAACTGGATCGTGATCAATGCCGCGCGTCCAGAGAAAAGCTTCGGCGAACTGGTCGAGTTCATCCGCAAGAACCCCGGCAAGGCGACCTTCAGCGTCAACGCTGCAGGGGGACAGACCCACCTGGTACTGGAGAGCTGGAAGAAGACCAGCGGTCTGGACTTCACGGTCGTGCCTTACCAGGGGCTGCCGCCGGCGTTGATCGATCTGCTTGGCGGTCGAATCACCGCCACCGTCGACCTGATCGCCGGCACTGCCGAGCAGGTGCGTGACGGCAAGCTTCGCGCGCTCGCTGTAATGGGCGAGAAGCGTGCCGGTGCTGCGCCCGATATCGCGGCAGTGGCCGAGTTCGGTGACCAGAACCGCATTTTCGCGCTCTCGACCTTCGCCTTCTTTTCCCCTGGTGGCACACCACCGGATCGGGTCGAGCGGCTTCATCGCGAACTTGCCGCGATCGCTGAAGAGCCCGAGGTCGCGGCGCGCCTGCGCGCCATGGGCATCGACTCATTGCGCCTGACACCCAAGATGTCGGCCGACTATGTGCGCCAGCAGTACGAGCGCTTCGGCAAGATCGTCCGTGACACCGGCTTTCAGCCGAACTGAGTTCAGTCAGCGGTGACTGGCCAATGACCCCAACCGCCCCTCCCCGGTGCGAGGTCCTGATCATTGGCGGTGGCATCATCGGCTGTTCGATCGCCTGGCATCTGGCCAAACTTGGAATCACCGATGTCGTCCTGCTGGAACGCCGCCAGCTCACCTGCGGCACCACGTGGCATGCGGCGGGTCTGGTGCCACAGCTGCGTGCCACGCGCCAGCTCACTGAACTGGCCAAGTACACCTCCGAGCTGCTGCGCACGCTCGAGGCAGAGACCGGCCAGGCAACCGGCTTTCGTCAGAACGGATCGATCAGTGTGGCCCTGTGTGCGGAGCGCTTCGAGGAGCTCAAGCGCGGCGCATCGATGGCGCGGGCCTTCGGCGTCGAAGTGCAGATCATCACCGCGTCGGAGGTGAAGGCGCGCTACCCGCTGATCGAGGATCGCGACATCGTCGGCGGACTCTGGCTGCCCAATGACGGGCAAACCAATCCAGTCGATACCACCGTCGCCTTCGCCAAGGGCGCGCGCGCGCGCGGGGTAAACATCGTCGAAGGTGTAGAGGTGTGCGACATCCTGGTCGAGAACGCACGTGCCGTAGGGATACGCGCCACCGTCTGTGGGCGTGAGGGCAAGGCCAGCCCGCGTGAACGCATCGAGATCCGCGCGGGCACGGTCGTTCTCGCCGCTGGCATGTGGTCGCATGCACTCGCACGCAAGGTCGGGGTTCGGCTGCCGCTGCAAGCCGCCGAACACTTCTATGTGGTAACTGAAGCGATCACTGGTCTACCCCCCGGATTGCCTACTCTTCGGGTGCCCGACGAGTGGGCCTACTACAAGGAAGACGCCGGCAAGCTGCTCATCGGTGCGTTCGAACCCCTGGCCAAACCCTGGGCGCTGGAAGGCATTCCGCACGACTTCTGTTTCGATAGTCTGCCGGATGATCTGACCCATTTCGAGCCGGTCCTGGAGAAGGCGATCGAGCGCGTCCCGCTTCTTGCCTCCACCGGCATCGCCACCTGGTTCAACGGCCCGGAGAGCTTCACCCCGGATGACCAGTATCTTCTGGGGGAAACCGCTGAACTTCGTGACTTGTTCGTCGCCTGTGGCTTCAACTCTATCGGCATCCAGTCTTCCGGCGGCGCTGGCCGACTGCTGGCGCAGTGGATCGTAGAGCGGCAGGTGCCGGCCCACGTACCCGGTATCGAGCTGCGGCGCATGCAGCCGTTCCAGGGCACGCGAGCCTATCTCCGGCAGCGCACCACTGAAAGTCTGGGTCTGCTCTATGCAATGCACTGGCCGTATCGGCAGTACACCACAGCGCGCGGCGTACGGCGCTCGCCGTTTCACGAC
>JBBRCD010000251.1:0-3908 GCA_038205245.1 Burkholderiales bacterium | reverse complement strand
GCATCCAGCGCGCCGCCCTTGTACAGCGGATTATTGGCGATTACGCCTACGGTCTTCCCGCCCAGCCGTGCTAGCGCGGTGACGCAGGTCTTGCCGAAGCGCGCCTTGAGTTCGAACCAGCTGTCCTGATCGATGATGCATTGCAGGACCTTGCGCATGTCGTAGACCTGGGTGCGCGACTCCGGCAGCAGATTGAGGATGTCCGCGCTGCGCTTGCCCGAGCCCGCGGGCACCGGCGCGACCGGGGGCGCTTCGCTGCTGTTGGCCGGCAGGTAGGACAGGAAAGTCTTGATTGCATCCAGCGCCTGTTCATCAGTGTCAACCACCTGATCGGCGAACCCGGTGATCTCGGCATGGACGTGCCAGCCGCCAAGGTCCTCGGCCTCAACTGTCTGGTTCATTGCCAGCAAGGCCAGCAGCGAACTCGATACTGCAATGATCGCGCCCTTGCGCATGACGTTGAAATCGGCGAGCACGCAGTACCAGGTCGAGGAGCCGTAGCAGAGCCCGAGCGCAGCCGACACCCACGGACTTTCGCGTTGGCGCAGGTATTGCTGCGGATCCTGACCGAGCAGGGTTCCCATGCCGCGTGAACCCATAGTGTCCGGCAACCGGGCGCCAGATGACTCTCCCAGCATAATCAACGGGATGCCGCGACCGACCGCAGTGCGTTTCATGTGGCCGATTTTTTTCATGTTGACCGCCGCGCTTGAAGCGCCCATTACAGTGAAGTCATTCGCGACCACCGCGGATTCACGACCGCAGATCCTCCCGAAACCGGCTATCTTGCCATCAGCGGCCGAGCGCGCCGCATCCTGCGCCAGGATGGAAGTGGCCAGCAGTCCGGACTCGACGAAGGTGTCGGGATCGAACAGATAGGCGATGCGTTCGCGGGCATTGAGAATGCCGGCGGCACGTCGCTTCGCCAGTTTCTCGGCGTCGCCCATGGACTGGGCCTGCCCGCGCCGCCGCTCCAATTCCTTCAACAAGTCATCAAAAGGCATGCGGCGCCCCGGTCATCCGAAAGGGATTTCAGTTTCCTGCAGTCTGCTGGTCACAGGCGATGATGCGCTTGGACTCCAGTGAGCTGATCTCGTCATCGCTCAGTCCCAAAACTTCACGCAGCACATCGCGCGTGTCCTGACCGATACGGCGGCCGGCGTGGCGGATTTTTCCAGGATTTGCGGATAGCCGCGGCACGACCGCGGGCATTGTGACGCTGCCCAGTTCATCGCTGGGGACTTTTTCCAGCATGCCGCGCGCCGCGTAATGGGGATCATTGAAAATGTCCTCGACGGTGTAGATCCGGGCGGCTGGCACATTCGCGGCATGCAGCCGCTCTTCAAGTGCGCTGCAATCGTGCTGCGCAGTCCATTCGGAGATGATGGCGTCCAGCGGATCCTCGTTTCTGGCACGGTCGATTGCCGCCGCATACAAAGGGTCTTTGGCAAGCTCCGGACGGTCTATTGCAGAAGCCACGCGCCGGAATACGGCGTCGCTGGCGGCGGTAATGTGGATGTACTGCCCGTCGCGGGTGGGGTATTGATTGTTGGGGGCGACGCCCGGCAGTCTCGCCCCGGCGCGCATCGCGATGGCCTGGAGTTTCTCGTAGGCCGGGATGTGCGGCTCCATGAAGCTGAAGGCGCCTTCATAAAGAGCGGCGTCGATGATTTGCCCCTTGCCAGTCTTGTGACGGACTTCAAGCGCAAACATTGCGCCCAGCGTGGCGTAAAGACCGGTGATGTAATCGGTCAGTGAGCTGGCGGTACGGCTGGGTGGCCGGTCCGGGTCGCCGGTCAGGTGCCTCAGGCCGCTTACCGATTCACAGATGGCGCCGTATCCCGGCCGCTCGCGGTACGGACCGGACTGCCCGTAGCCGCTGATTCGCACCAGGATCAGGCCGGGATTGAGGCGGGCCAGCGAGTCGTAGCCTAGACCCCATTCCTCCAGCGAACCCGGGCGGAAGTTCTCGACCAGAAAATCCGACTTGGCCGCGAGATTGCGCACGATTTCCCGACCCTCGTCGGTGCGCAGATTGACGCTGATCAGCCGCTTGCCACGAAAAATGCTCGCCGCGTATAGGGAGACCCCCTGATAGTGTCTGCCCATCGAACGTACCGGGTCGCCGTCGGTGGGTTCGACCTTGATCACTTCCGCACCGAAATCGGCAAACAGGCGGCCGCAGAACGGGCCAGCAACCGTGGAGCCGAGTTCAAGTACGCGATAGCCGCTGAGTGGTGGTGTGCCGGGCAAAGTCAAATTCGATCTTTAAAGGACGAAGCTCTGGAAGCGTTCGAGGAATTCACGTGAGGAGCGGATATTCCTGCGCTTGAGTTTCTCGGCGAGTGCTGCATCGCCTTTGCGCATGGCGGCGAGTACTGCGCGGTGCTGTTTCAGGCCTTCCGCGGCGCGACCGGGAAGAATGATGATGCGGCGCATGATTTCGCGTGTCTTGTCGTTGATGCTGTCGAGCATTTCCGCAAGCACCGGATTGTGCGCAGCCTCGGCCGTGCGCCGTCTTACCAATTCCAGCTTGCCGATGTATTCCTCGTACTCCCCGTTCCTGACATGCCGCTCCATGTCGCGGCCGAACTGGACGACCAGGTCCTGCCACGATTCCGGTTTCGAGTTCTGCACTGCGAGCCTTACGCACAGTCCTTCGAGGATTTCGCGGACCTCGTAGATGGCGAACATCTGCGTGAGATTCAGCCTTACCACTTCGGCGCCGCGATTGGGGATGCGCTGGATCAGGCCGCGGCTTTCCAGTGCGCCGAAGGCTTCGCGGACGCGCGCGCGCGACACATTGAATTCCCCGGCAATGTCGTTTTCCAGAAGCTTGGCGCCCGGCTGATACTCGTGCTGCGCGATGCGCTCACGCAGCACCTTCACCAGGTCGTTGACGCTGTTGCGGGGGATGTGTTGGGTTGTCTTTGCCAAGATATATACAAGGTGAAAAGCAAGATGAAAATACAGTCAACAAGATTGTCGACAAAACGGCTGCCATGGATTGCTGCCACAACCCTGTCCGGGCTGCGGCCTGCGACCAGCCGGCATCAGCGCTTCTTGCGCGCTTTCTTGTAGAACGCTTTTTCCACGGTTTCGCGTTCGACGCGGTAGTAGTCCTCAAGCCCGATCAGATCCTCGACCTGTTTGCGCGCGATCACAAACTCTTTTTCGCTGATCCCGGTGTAATCCCCGGTCTTGCGCAGCTCGGTGAGCGCCTTGCGCATGAAGTGGAACTGCACACCCACGGCGAGAATCGCGTCGATGCAGCCCGCATAACCCATGTCCTTGAGTTGGGCGAAGGAGTACAGCGGGCGTCCGTCGCGATTGCCGCGGCTTTGGACGTAAACCATGGGCAATTTGCAGGCCTTCGGCGTTTTCCTCGTTTCATCCGGTGTCCGGGGGAATATCAGCCCCATGTCGGCGCCCTGGTCACGCGCAAGATTGATGCGCTTGACCGCCTCCTTGAAGCCCTGTTCGCGGCAGGCATCGGAGCGCGCGATGATGACAAAGTCCTTGTCAATTTCATCACGCTGCCTGCACGCCAGCCTGATTTTGTCGCGAAACTCATTGATCGGGATGTTGTGTGCCACATACGAATGGTAATGAGCCCGTTTGGGGTACAGCTGATCCTCGATGTGGATGCCGGCGATGCCTGCGCGTATACACTCCCGGACCGTGCGCATGGTATGCAGCGGCTCGCCCCAGCCGGCGCCGGCGTCCATGATCACAGGGATGTCCACAGCCTGCGCCATGTTGCTGGCGACGGTGATCTGCTCGTTCATCGTAAGCAGGGGCTCGCTGATTGTTGTGCTGCCGCCGGTGACGAAGCCGCCGTTATAGACGCTTTTGAAACCGACGCTTTGCGCAAGCTTCGCTGATATGGGGTCATATGCGGAAGGCAG
>JBBRCD010000250.1:0-3944 GCA_038205245.1 Burkholderiales bacterium | reverse complement strand
GGATGGTTTTTGCGCCGATCCGCCCCGTTTCGTGCAGCGTATTGCCGCGGTCCGCGCACCGGCAGTCGACCAGCCATTGCCCGACAACCAACAGCAGCCGCCGCGCTACCTTCTGTAACGGGCCGCAGCCCCAGTGCGGGCAGGTCGACTGGGTAGAATGCGGGTTTCCCGACAGTAACCGTGCACATGACACCTATTACCGGCAGCATCGTGGCCATCGTGACTCCGATGCACGACGACGGCAGCGTGGACTATGCGGCGCTGCGCAAGCTGATCGACTGGCACATCGAGCAGGGAACGGATTGCATCGGCGTTGTCGGCACCACCGGCGAATCCCCGACCGTCAGCGTCGCGGAACACTGCGAGATCATCCGCGTGGCCGTCGAACAGGCGCGCAAACGCGTGCCGATCATGGCCGGCTGCGGCGCCAACTCGACCGCCGAGGCCATCGAGCTGACCCGGTTCGCGCACGAGGTCGGCGCCGACTGCCACCTGCAGGTCGTCCCGTATTACAACAAGCCGTCACAACAAGGCCTGTACCGGCATTTCAAGGCGATCGCCGAGGCGGTCGATCTGCCCATGGTGCTCTACAACGTGCCCGGACGCAGCGTGGCCGACCTGGCCCACGACACCGTGCTGCGCCTGGCACGGATCCCGGGCATCGTCGGCATCAAGGACGCGACCGGCAATGTGGAGCGCGGGCAGTGGCTGATCCGTGACGTTCCCAAGGGTTTTGCCGTCTATTCCGGCGACGACCCGACTGCCGTGGCCCTGATGCTGTGCGGCGGCCAGGGCAATGTCAGTGTCACCGCCAACATCGCCCCGCGCCAGATGCACGAGTTGTGTGTCGCCGCCATGGCCGGTGACGCGCGGCGCGCGATGGAGATCCAGCGTGCGCTGATGCCCGTGCACAAACAGTTGTTCGTGCAGGCCAATCCCATCCCGCTGAAGTGGGCGATGCAGCGTATGGGCCTGTGCGGGGGCGCCATGCGCCTGCCGATGACGCCGCTGGAGCCCGAATTCGTGCCAGTGGTGGAAGACGCCCTGCGCCAGGGCGGCTTGATCTGACCATACCTATCCTGAAGGACTATCTGGTGAACGTTACTAAACGACTGGCCGTGCTCGGCCTGGCTCTGGCGCTGGGTGCGTGCTCGGTGCTGGAGTCCGACAAGGTCGATTACAAGAGCGCGTCGGCCGCACCCTCGCTGGCTGTCCCGCCAGACCTGACCCAGCTCGCGCGTGACAACCGTTATGCGATACCCGGCGGTCCGGTCACCGCTTCGAGCTACCAGCTCGGCCAGTCCGGTACGGCCGTCCCGGTCGCCGCGGCCCCGATCGCCGATGTTCGGATCGAGCGTTCCGGCAACCAGCGCTGGCTCGTCGTCAAACGTCCGCCAGATGTGTTGTGGGATCCGATCAAGGACTTCTGGCAGGAACACGGCTTCCTGCTCTCGATGGACCAGAAGAGCCTGGGCATCATGGAAACCGACTGGGCCGAGAACCGCGCCAAGATCCCCCAGGACCTGATCCGCCAGTCGCTGGGCAGGTTGTTCGATTCACTGTACTCGACCGCTGAACGCGATCGCTTCCGCACCCGACTCGAACGCAATGCAGCCGGCGAGACAGAAATTTACATCAGCCACCGCGGCATGATCGAGGTGTACGCGGCAGGCACCGCGGCCGTTGCCGGTGGCGACCGGAGGACCATCTGGCAACCGCGTGCGGCCGAACCGGAACTGGAAACCGAGTTCCTGCGCCGGCTGATGGTCAAGCTCGGTGTGTCCCAGGAGCAGGCCAAGGCCGTCACCGCCGCGGGAGTCGCCCAGCCCTCGGCCCGGATCGCACAAGTCAATGGTCAACCGGTGGTGCAGATCGACGACAACTTCGACCGCGCATGGCGCCGTGTCGGCCTGTCGCTGGATCGCACCGGCTTTACCGTGGAAGACCGTGACCGCAGTCAGGGCGTCTATTTCGTGCGGTACGTGGAACCCAATCCGGACCGGCAGGAGCCAGGGTTCCTGGGCCGCCTGTTTGGTGGTGGCGCGTCGACCAACTCGCCGACGAAGTACCGCATTGCGGTTCGATCGCAGGGCGATTCCACCACGGTATCCGTGCTGACCAACACGGGCGCGGCCGACACCTCCCCCAGTGCGCAGCGTATCGTCAGGGTGATTGCAGACGACCTCAAATAGGAGCGCACGATGTTGCGTTTCCGTAACCTGGGCAGCGGCAGCTCGGGTAACGCAACCGTCGTCGAAGGGGGCGGGGGCGCCAGCCAGACCCGCCTGCTGGTCGATTGCGGCCTGGGTATACGCCAGCTGGACGAGCGTCTGGCACGCGCCGGCCTGACGGCGGGCGACATCGACGCCATCTTCGTCACCCACGAACACAGCGACCACCTGGGTTGCGCTCGCCAGCTCGCGCTGCGCCACCGCATACCGGTCTGGATGAGCCGCGGCACCCACGCCGGGGCCCGTGATGGGGATTTCGACGATCTGCTGCAGTATGCCTGTGACGGGTTGCCGATCGCAGTGGGCGACTTGAGCATCACCCCCTTCACCGTGCCGCACGATGCGCGCGAGCCGCTGCAATTGCGCTGCTCCGACGGCGCCAGCAGTTTGGGCATCCTGACCGATCTCGGGCACGCGACAGACCATGTGCTGGGCCATCTGTCAGGGTGCCAGGCCTTGCTGCTCGAATGCAACCATGATCCGCACCTGCTGGAGGCCTCGTGTTACCCGCCCTTCCTGAAAAAACGGGTGGGCGGCAAACACGGCCATCTGTCGAACGCGCGCTCGGCAGACATTGCGGCGGCACTGCGCCATCCCGGCCTGTCGACGGTCGTGGCGGCCCATCTGAGCCGAGAGAACAACCGGCCGGAGCTGGCACGCGCCGCACTGGCCGAGGCGCTGGGATGTTCCAGCGCCGACGTGGGCATCGCCGATCCGCTGCACGGCACGCAGTGGATCGCGGTCTGACCTGCTGGCTGACGTCGCGGCCAGGACGTTTTTCCTTGCCTGGATCTGGCCAGCACCACCATTGAAAAAGCCGCCTGCAGGCGGCTTTTTCAACGACGACCGGGAATCCCGATCTCGCTCAGGGCTTCTTGACAGCGTCTGCAGCGGCCGAAGCCGCGTCGGCGACCGCAGCGGCAGACGCAGCGTCCGCCACAGCGCCAGCGGCCTCGGATGCAGCTTCCTTGACAGCTTCCTTGACAGCTTCCACCGCAGCGGGAGCAGGGGCAGCGGCAGGTGCCGGCGCTTCCCCTTTTTTGCCACAAGCTGCAAGAGCAACGGCAGCGACGATCGCTGCCAGGACGAGAGATTTCGGCATCGATAACCGCGCCAGCCCGGTCAGCAGGGCCCCACGCCCCGTTGCCCGGCGCGATTGTATTCACGATCGCATACGATTTCAGGGTAAACCCTGGACGGATGCACATATTTCTACAGCCCCAGCGTGGTGGCTGGAAAACCCGGACTCGATGCCTGGATCAGCTCCTGCAGCAGTTCCCGGCTCTGCACGATGCGTTCGGGTTCGCAACCACAGACGCCGGAGCAGCGCACCGGGTCCAGCAGTCGCAAAGTCCATTGCGGACTCCACAAGACCGTGGGGAAGTTGACCGGATCGATCTGCCGGCAAACCCGGGCTTCGACGATATGTCCCCAGGTCCTGCGCCATTGGACAAAGCGGGGGTGCTGGCGCACGACGGTGTCGTAACCCGTTGCCAGGATCGTGCATCTGCGCCCGGCACGCGACCAGGCATGCAGACTGTCCACCACCTGGCGCTCGTGCAAGGGCCAATCGGCAAACCGGGCATCGCACAGGATCAGTTCGCGCCAACCCTGGCGTGCGGCTTGCGCCAGTGCATCGCGCAACAACTGCGCAAACGCCTCACGGCCAGCGAAGCGGCGGGTGGGAAGCTCCGGCTCCGGCTCCGGCGCCGG
>JBBRCD010000249.1:0-3952 GCA_038205245.1 Burkholderiales bacterium | reverse complement strand
GGCGTGCACATGTACGGCCGCATCGAGGATACCGGGCACCCCTTCTACGGATTCGACTTCGTGCATACCGAGCTTTCGTCCGACGCGGGGTGGGCGCCGCCGGAATTCGCGGCCTTCGTCTCGTCGGTGATCGAGGGCGGCCTCGACCCGGCGAAGATCGGCGCTGTCCGCGACCGGCTGCGCGAGCTGGGCCTGCAGCCTTACGACTGCCTCTCCCCCACTCTCATGGATGCGATCGCCACGCACACGGCGAAGAAGAAGGGCCTCTTGCCGGCGTGACTACCGGGCCTGCTCGGAGGCGGCCTTCACGAAGCCCTTGAGCGGCTCGGACAAGCGCGCGGCGATGTCGTCGTAGAGGCGGCGGTAGGTTTCGGACAGCTCCGAGCCGAACAGGGGATCGTTCACGGCCACGAACGCCTTGTCGACGTCCTCCCACTGGGAGGGGGTGAGGCCCGCGGCCGCGAGCGGAAGGAGGGACTGCTCCTCCTTGCGCATGTGCGCCCAGTAGAACTCCGCGAAGTCGTCCACCTCGCCCGAGAGCCGATTGATGGCGTTCGTCGATCCGGCCAGGAAGTCGTCGTAGGCCCGGCGCAGAGACTTCAACCTGGCATCGCCCGAGGCGTGCTCCCGCTCGAGCTCCGCGATGATCTCCCGGGCGCCCGGGAGCCTGGCCAGCGCGGGGAACAGGACCGCGTCCTCCTGGGGATGGTGGACCCGATCGGGCACCTCCTCCACGTAGAGCAGCATCGCCCCGAAGAGCGCGGGGTCCGCGTCGACGCCGGGCTCGCGAAATTGCACGACCCAAGCCTGCATCGCGGCGATGATGCGCGCCAGCAAGGCGTGCTCGGCCTTGATGCGGTTGATGACGCGCCTGCCTGCTTCGCAAACGGGCTCCGGTGACTCGCTCATCGACACCTGCTCCGTGGAATCCTTGGGGGAGGATGCCATGGACGGATAGGAAATTCAACACTACCCGACCCGGAGTATTCCGGGCCACGAAGTCGACAAAATAGCGATCCGGTGCCAGCCCACGTGGCGCGTGTGTCGGGCCACGTGGTTTACCGCGCGGTGGCGATCTGATGCCGCTGCAACCTCAGCCTGGTCCGGCGATCATGCACGCAGGCTTTCTGTTGACGTTCCGTCGAAGCCGATATCTGGATCGAGGTCAGGACGGGTCGAGGTATCGCTTCACGCGTTCTTTCAGTCCTGGCCGTGCAGCAGAGCGCACTAGAGAGGCCATGTCCACGTCGATCTGCTGCGTACAGAGCACGCGGTGCAGCGCCTCGCGGCTCCAGTCGTCCAGCGCCGTGGCGCTGGTCTGCGCCGCAGCGACGGCCTCGCCCCAGGTCTGCGGCTCCTGCACATGCTGGACAAAGCCCATTGCGAGTCCTTCAGCTGCATCGAAGGTCTGGGCCTCTTGCTGGATGCTGGCGGCTCGCTCGGGGCCGACGATCTGGCCGAAGCGTCTTGTGCCCAGCACCAGGCCGAACTTCAGGCCCGGCATGCGGAAGCTGGCGTCGGCCGATGCGATGCGCCTGCGGCAGGCGGCGAACAGGTCAACACCAGCGCCGAAATTTTTGCCGTGTGCGAAGCCGACCGTAAGGCAGGGCGATGACGCCACGGCCTGCAGCAGCGTCTCGATGCGCACGAAGCGAAGCAACAGATCGCCCTCGCTTTGCTCCTCGAAGTTTGAGAAATCAAAGCCGGCGCTGAAGTTCTTGCCTTCGCCGCGGAACACCAGCACGCGTGCGTGCCCGGCATGGGCTTGCGCCACACCGGCCAGCAGGGCCTCGACGAGCTCAGCCGACAAGGCATTGCGCTTGTCGGGGCGCTGCAGCACGAAGCTCCAGACCTCGCCCTGCTGTTCGATCCGCAGAAGATCACTCATGAGGCCGTGCTCTCGGCGGCCCGTGCCGCCCGCAGCGGCCCCAGGATTTCGTCGTTGTGTTCACCCAATGCCGGTGGGCGCAGGCGCACGGGCAGACCCTGGCCCGACATGCGCAACGGCGACGCGAAGGTGCGCGTGGTTTGGCCATTGGGCAGGTCCAGCGGCTGCACCCACTGCATGTGCTCGACCTGCGGATCGGCCAGCACTTCTGAGTAAGAGTTGATCGGCGCGCAAGGCACGCCGGCGGCGCGGAAGCGCTCCAGCCAGGCCGCGGTGCCGGCGCGGGCAAACTCAGTCTCCAGGATGTCCAGCAGCGCGTCTTGGTGCCTGGCGCGTGTGGTGGGGCTCTGGAAGCGTGCATCGGCCAGCAGGTCCTGGCGCTCGACCACTTCGCACACCGAGCGCCACAGTGCGTTGTTGCCGGCGGCCATGCCGAAGTAGCCGTCTTGGCTGCGGAACACGCGGTAGGGCGCGTTACGCGGATGGGCCGAGCCCAGGCGCACCGGGTCGCGGCCGCTGCCGAAGTATTCCGAGGTCTGCAGTGCAGCGATGCCCAATGTGGCGCCCAGCATGGGGATATCCAGATGGGTGCCCTGGCCGCTGGCTTGCGCAGCGCGCAAGGCGGACACGATGCCAAAGCCTGCGTACAGGCCGGCCGCGAAATCGGCCAGCGGCACACCGCACTTGACCGGCGGCTGGCCAGGCTCACCCGTCACGCTCATGATGCCGCTCATGGCCTGCACGGTGAGGTCGAAGCCGCCTTCCTGCGAACGCGGGCCGCTCTGGCCATAGGCCGAGATCGAGCAGAACACAAGCTTGGGATTGAGTTCGCGGAGCTGCGCATAGCCCACGCCAAGCCGCTCCATCACGCCCGGACGGTTGTTCTCGATCAGCACGTCGGCCTCAGAGGCCAGGCGACGCAGCAAAGCCAGGTCGTCCTGGTTCTTGAGGTTCAGCGTCACGGAGCGCTTGTTGCGGTTCAGGGAGGCGAAGTTCTCGCTGTAGCCAGCGTTGATGGGTGGCCAGCTGCGCAGGGTGTCGCCGCCTTCGGGGTGCTCGACCTTCACCACGTCGGCGCCCATGTCGGCCAGCAACATGCCGCAGAACGGGCCGGCGGCCACGTTGCAGACTTCGATCACGCGAATGCCGGCCAGCGGCAGGGGGGCTGTCATGTCAACGGTCCTTTCATTCGAGCAAAAGCGAGTCAGACCGACTCACCGAAATAGCCTTTGGTGTAGCCCATGGCTTTTGAGAGCTGCGCGGTGACCTCGATCAGGCGCAGTGCCAGTTCTTTCATGCGGGCCACGCTCAGCCGGTCCAGCGGGCCGGACATGCCCAGTGCTGCCACTGGCCGCTCAAAGCCGTTGAACACGGGCGCCGCCAGGCCACCGACACCCTCGCGCCACTCGCCGTGTTTCACGGCGTAGCCCACGCGGGCGTCCTTGGCGAGTTGCTCCTTCAACACGTCGCGGTCAACGATAGTAGCAGGCGTGAAGCGCTGCAGTTGCGCCGGCAGCGCGTCCTGACGCGTTCCACGTAGCCCGCATCCATCAACGTCTGCAAGGTGCGGTGGGCATTGCTGTGCGTGACCGGGGCGGCCCTCGTGGCTTGGTCCTCGTGAGGAAAGGGCGTCACCGCCAAAACGGAACAAACATTCCATTTTCTGGAGATGCAGAACTTGTATTTCGCCCCTGTCTGCGCGAGAATCGAA
Source organism: Burkholderiales bacterium (assembly GCA_038205245.1). Lineage (GTDB taxonomy): Bacteria > Pseudomonadota > Gammaproteobacteria > Burkholderiales > CAIKXV01 > CAIKXV01. The sequence continues at coordinate 353 of JBBRCD010000249.1, read as the reverse complement.
GGCCTTGCGCATCGCCGTTTCCGGGTCTGCCACCGCACATGCGAAACCCCACCCCTTTCGCGCCGGATCGCGCGCTCGATGTCATCTGCCTCGGCCGTTTCGCGGTCGACTTCTACGCGCAGCAGATCGGCGCGCGGCTGGAAGATGTCTCCAGTTTCGCCAAGTACCTAGGCGGATCGTCCGCCAACACGGCATTCGGCTGCGCCCGCCTGGGCCTGAAGGCTGGGCTCATCTCACGCGTGGGCGACGACGCGCTCGGCCGCTTTCTCACCGAGACCATCGCGAAGGAAGGCTGCGACGTCAGCCACGTGGGCATCGACCCCACGCGCCTCACCGGCGCCGTGGTGCTGGGC
>JBBRCD010000248.1:0-3962 GCA_038205245.1 Burkholderiales bacterium | reverse complement strand
ATCATGCTCGACGACCACCAGCGAGTTGCCGGCGTCGCGCAGTTTTTGCATGACGGCGATGACGCGGCCCATGTCACGCGGATGCAAACCGATCGACGGTTCGTCGAGCACGAACAGAGTGTTGGTCAGCGACGTGCCCAGCGCGGTCGTCAGGTTGATGCGCTGGACTTCGCCGCCGGACAACGTGCGGGACTGGCGGTCGAGGGTCAGGTAACCGAGCCCGACCTGCTGCAGGTAGGCGAGCCGCGTCCGGATTTCTCCGAGCAGCAGTTCGGTTGCTTCGTCCAGGGCCAGCGTGGGCAAATGAACGGTGGCAAAAAACCTGGCACACCGGTCGACCGGCAATTGCATGAGATCGTGCAGCATCAGGCCCGGCACGTTCTGCAACTGCGCATCGCTCCATGTCACCGCCTTGGGACGGTAGCGCAGGCGGGGTTCGAGCACGCTGTCCGCGTCCTGCGCGGTGCCGACCCGCCACAACAGCGCATCGGGCTTCAGCCGGCTGCCTTCGCAATCGGTGCACGGCGTGTAGGCACGGTAGCGCGACAACAGCACGCGGATGTGCATCTTGTACGCCTTGCTCTCCAGCCAGTCGAAGTAGTGTTTGACGCCGTACCAGACGCCGGGCCAGGACTCCTTCCAGTTGACCCATTCCGGCTCGCCGTCGATGACCCAGCTTTTCTGCGCCTCGCTCAACTCGCGCCATGGCCGGTCCAGCGGGATGCCGCGCTTCTTCGCGTACTTGACCAGGTCATCCTGGCATTCCTTGAAGCTTTGCGTCTGCCACGGCTTGACCGCGCCGCCGCCGAGCGTTCTGGATTCGTCGGGAATCACCAGTCCGTAATCGACGCCGATGACACGGCCGAAGCCGCGGCAGGTTTCGCAGGCGCCGACCGGCGAATTGAACGAGAACGAGCTCTGGGTCGGTTCGCGGTAATGGATGTCGCAATCGGGGCAGTGCAGCGCCGTGGAGTATTTCCATGCTTGCGCAGGGTCGAGGGACGCGGGTCGGGGGGCGAGGGAATCGTCGCGCGGACGCTCTTCGCTTGCCACCGGGTAAACATCGACGAAACCGTTGCCGACGCGTAGCGCGGCTTCGAGCGCCTCGATCACGCGTGCGCGCTCGGCAGACGACATGTGCACGCGGTCCTGCACGACTTCCAGCCGATCCGGCTTTTGCGAATGGATGCGGGTGTAGCCTTGCCCTTCGAGCAACTTGAGGATTTCGTCCGCGGAAAAATTCTGCGGAATGGCGATCGGAAACACGATCATAAGGCGCGGATCGCCGGCTGCCTGCGCCCTTGCCTGCATGTCGGCGTAAATAGTGTCCGGATTATCGCGCCGCACCGGGCGAGCACAGCCACGGCAATACAGTTGCGCGGCACGCGCGAACAGCAGTTTCAGATGATCGGCCAGTTCCGTCATCGTGCCGACGGTGGAACGCGACGTGCGCACCGGATTGGTCTGATCGATGGCGATGGCCGGTGGCACGCCGTCGATGCGATCCACCTGCGGCTTGTCCATGCGGTCGAGAAACTGGCGGGCGTACGGAGAAAACGTTTCCACGTAGCGGCGCTGCCCTTCCGCATACAAGGTGTCGAAGACCAGCGAAGACTTGCCCGACCCGGAGACGCCGGTCACGACCAGCAACTCGTTCAGCGGCAGGTCGATGTCGAGATTTTTGAGGTTGTTCTGGCGGGCGCCGCGGATAAGGATGGCGTCGCGACGCAAGGCTGCATTGGAAGAATCAGGCATATCAGGAAGTTAGGTTCAGAGCGGGTGGAGACGATCAACGTCGGTAAAGCGCAGCGGAACGCTATTTTACGACCTGGGGGGAACGTAAAGCAGACAACCCGCTGCGCGAGCAGCTTTGGACAATGCGGTCTGACAAATGCTCCCGAACAAAATCAAAATCCGCACGGCCGCAAACGGAAACGCAATCATGGCTGCTGCGTGGGCGCAACAAAATCTGGTATAAGCCCGCTCATGTATTTTGTGTCAATTATTTTGTGTCCATGCGAGCGGCGATGAAGCGGCCCGGGATCCGCGCGATAGTGCTCGGGCTGCTGGCCCTATCCGCCATAGCCCGCGCCGACGCCGGCGCCTCGCCAATGCAGCAGGCCGGGCCGGTGCAAGCCGAGTATCGCGGCTGCGAATCAGCGGGCTGGTGCCGGTTCCTCGCCGAACCGGCGCGGGGGGCGCAGCCATCGTTGCTGCGCATACGCCCTGCGGGCGTTGCACCCATGCACGGCAACGATCCCGTTTCCATTGGCGTGCGCGATCGCCTCAATGCGTTGCTTGCCAGCATGATTCACCAGCACAAACGCATTGCGCTGCATGATCTGCAAGCACTTCCCGACGGGTCATTTGAAGCCTCGGTCACGGTCAACGAGGCAGATGTGGCAGCCGACCGGATACTGCTCGAGTTGGATGAGCAGCGCCGCGGCGCGCATTAACCAACGCACGCTACGTAGCGCTCGCGCGCAAGCGCAGAACCGGAATCAGGAAATAAAAAATCCCGGCGGCAGCAGCCGCCGGGATCAAGTTAAAACCTGCCTATTACTCTTTCGTGATGGTCCACACGACAGCGGACTTCGGCGTCGTATAGAACGGCGACTCCATCTGGTAGTTCACGTAGAGCTCGCCGTAGTCAGCCACGTACATGGTCTTGCCGTCCGTGCTGAACTCGACGTCATTGGTGCGCTCGAACCCGCCACGGTTTTCCTTCTTCTGGTAGGCGTTGGGGCCCGGATCCATGTTTTCCGCAAAGATCGACCACTTGACGCCGGTCGGATTGAGGAACTCGATCCTGACAACTGCCGGCCACATCGGGCGCAGGCTTTCCGGGCCGTTGTCGATGATCCCGAATATCGCTGTGTAAATCACGTCACCCGGTTTGCCCTCGAAGCCCTTGTTCGACCAGGCCAATCCGTCCATCGGATTGTTCGTATCCCATTCCATCACCGGATTGACATAGCCGTTGGGGTTGGGATTGGCAACGATCAGTGGCGTGCCGCGCACGCCGATCGAATGATCGATGAAGCGGTACGGCGGCAACGTCGGGATGAACGGCTTGGTGCCGATGTTCAACTGCGGGTTCGGCCGCGTCGGATCGAACTTGTTGCCGCGATAGACATCAGGCCCGTAGCGCTTGATGTTGACGAAGTTCATGCCTTCCTTGTCCGGAAAGCCCGCGTCCTGACCTTTCTCGGTGAAGACAAAGAGTTTCTCGGCGCCATTGGAGACGCGGCGATTGCCCTTGTCGTTCATGCCGTTGTCGCTGACGACCAGGGCTTTTTCAAAGCGCGAGCCCTTTGGACCGAAGGCAACACCGGAAGAGTTGCGCAATCCCATCGCATACACTTCCCAGTCGTCGTGGGTGTAGTTGCTGTCGGCCTTCAGCTTCGCCCGGTGAATTGCACCGCCGCAAGGCGTTTGTGCCTTGATCAACTGGCCCGGCTTGGAAGGCGTGCCTTTCGGCAGGTACGCGCCCGTGAGGTTGCCCTGGCTGTCGCGGATGTTGAGGCCCGTCAGCACGATATCCCGGCAGGGCGGGTCGCGCGGCAGTGCAGGCATACCGTCCGTCGTACGCTTTTCCCAGTACGGATCGATCGCATCCGTCCAGCCGTGGATGTCCGGATCAGAGAAGCCGGAATTCGTAGGCGCGCCGACCGCGTAGTACAGGTATCCGTCGCGGCAGGTGATACCGCCAAGCGCGTGGTCGCCGATCGGTACTTCGTTCATGATCAGCTTGGGCGTGCCATTCACGCCGTCGATTTCCCAGATGCCGTAACTGTAATCACCGACATAGGTGCGGCCGTTTTCCGGGCAATAACCGATTTCGTTCAGGGCAAAAGACTTGAACAGGCCCAGTCCGACCTTGTCCTTGATCAGCTTGCCGGACTTGTCGAAAATCTTCACATGGGGCTTGTCGATGCCTTCCGGCGGAAAGCCGAAGGTAT
>JBBRCD010000247.1:0-3962 GCA_038205245.1 Burkholderiales bacterium | reverse complement strand
TGACCGTACTCTTCCCCCCCGAACACCACCGACGGGGTGCCGGTCGACTTGTACTTCATCGCCGCGTCATAGATCGGCATCTGTTCGCCATCGGGCTGGTGCACGGTGATGCCGCCCTCGGTGCCGGGCAGCATCAGGTTCTTGATGCGCACGTTGGCGAAGGTGCCGCGCATCATCACCTCGTGATTGCCGCGACGCGAGCCGTAGGTGTTGAAGTCGGCGATGGCGACTGCGTTGTCCTGCAGGTACTTGCCGCCCGGGGACGAGGGACGGATGCCGCCCGCCGGGCTGATATGGTCGGTGGTGATCGAGTCGCCGAAGATGCCGAGCACGCGCGCGCCCTTCACATCGGCTGCCTTGTTCGGGCTCATGGTGAAGCCGTCGAAGTAGGGCGGGTGCTGCACATAGGTCGACTGCGCGCTCCACTTGTAGACGCTGCCGACGGTCGAGGGCACCGCATCCCACATTGGGCTGCCCTCGGTGAAGCCGGAGAACAGGGACTTGTACATTTTAGTGTCGGTGGCGAACTTCATCACCTCGCCAATCTCGGCGGTCGACGGCCAGATGTCCTTCAGGAACACCGGCTCGCCATCCTTGCCATTGCCGATCGGATCGTTGGTGAGATCGATGTCAGTAGTGCCGGCCAGCGCAAAGGCGACCACCAGCGGCGGGCTGGCCAGGAAGTTGGCGCGGATGTTCTGGTGAATACGCGCCTCGAAGTTGCGGTTGCCCGACAGCACCGACGCACCGATCACGTCGTTCTTCACGATCGATTCCTCGATCGCTGCATCCAGCGGGCCGGAGTTGCCGATGCAGGTGGTGCAGCCGTAACCGGCAACATAGAAGCCCAGTTGCTCGAGGTAGGTGAGCAGGCCGGAGTTGGTCAGGTACTGGGTGACCGACTTCGACCCGGGGGCGAGCGAGGTCTTTACCCGGGCATTGGGCTTCAGACCCTTCTCGACGGCCTTTTTCGCCAACAGGCCGGCAGCGAGCAGCACACCCGGGTTGGAGGTGTTGGTGCACGAAGTGATCGCGGCGATCAGCACATCCCCGTTGCCGATGTCGAGCTTGTCGTTCGAGGTCTTGTAGCGGGTGGCGTACGCGTCGCCAGTCTTGCCGTAGCCGCCGTCGGCGACCGGTTTGCCCATCAGGCCACGCATCGTCGCCTTGATGTCCGGCAGGTCGAGGCGGTCGTGCGGACGGCGCGGGCCGGACACGGCGGGCTTCACGCTGGACAGGTCGAACGCATAAGTCTCGCTGTAGTCGATCGCCCCGGCGGCCGGCATGCCGTACATGCCTTGCGCTTCGTAATAGGCCTTGGACACGTCGGCCGCGTCTTCACGGCCGGTGGTGCGCAGGAAAGCGATGGTGACGTCATCCACCGGGAAGAAGCCGCAGGTCGCGCCGTACTCGGGCGCCATGTTGCCGATGGTCGCGCGGTCCGGCAGCGGCAGCGAGGCTGCGCCTTCGCCGAAGAACTCGACGAACTTGCCGACCACTTTCTTCGCGCGCAACATCTGGGTGATCGCCAGCACCAGGTCGGTGGCGGTGACGCCTTCCTTCAGCTTGCCGGTCAGGTTCACGCCGACCACGTCCGGGGTCAGGAAGTACAGCGGCTGGCCGAGCATGCCGGCCTCGGCCTCGATGCCGCCGACGCCCCAGGCAAGCACGCCCAGGCCGTTGACCATCGTGGTGTGCGAGTCGGTGCCCACCGTCGAGTCGGGGTAGTACATACCCTTGTTCTCCCAGACCACCTTCGACACATATTCGAGGTTGACCTGGTGCACGATGCCATTGCCCGGCGGGATGATCTCGAACGTCTTGAACGCCTGGGCGCTCCACTTCAGGAATTCGTAGCGCTCTGCGTTGCGGGTGAACTCGATCGCCATGTTCTTCTCGAGCGCATCCGGGGTGCCGTAGTAATCGATCTGGACCGAGTGGTCCATGATCAGATGGGCGGGCACCAGCGGCTCGATCATGTCCGGATTTCTGCCCAGCGACTTGACTGCCTCGCGCATCGCGGCCAGGTCGACCACCAGCGGCACGCCGGTCATGTCCTGCAGCAGGATGCGGGCGACCACGAACGGGACTTCAGCGGTGCGCGTTTCGTTGGTCTTCCAGTTGGCGAGATCCTTGATATGCGCTTCAGTGATCTTCTTGCCGTCGAAGTTGCGTAATGCCGACTCGAGCACGATGCGCAGCGAGATCGGCAGGCGCGAGATCGGCCCGATGCCTGTCTTCTCCAGCGCCGGCAGCGAATAGAACTTGCCGGTCTTGCCGGCGGCGGTGTTGAATTCTCCAAGCGTGTTATGGAGGTTGTGCGACATCGTTATCTCCCGGGCTGCGAGGGTGAGGGTTAGAACGTGAAGGTCAGAACGTGAAGGTCAGGACGTGAAGGTCAGGACGTGAAGGTCAGGACGTGAACAGGTCGACGAAGGCGTCGACCGACAATGCGTCCAGGGCCGCCGGATCGGCACAGGCGGTCCTGATGGTCGTCTGCTGCTTCTGCGCGAAGCGCCGGGCGAGGTTGACCGCGAATTTTGCGTCCAGGAGCGGGTAACCCTCTGCCCTGCGCCTGCGGTGACCCACAGGGTATTCTACTTCGACCTGCGCTGTCGCGGAACCGTCGTCGAAGAACACCTGTAGGGCGTTGGCGATCGAGCGCCGCTGCGGGTCGAGGTAGTCGCGGGTGTAGCGCGGTTCCTCGACCACTTCCATCCGGGCGCGCAGCGCATCGATTCGCGGGTCGCCGGCGACCGAATCCTCATAGTCTGCAGCGGTAAGGTTGCCCTCGATCAGGCCGACCGCAGTCATGTACTGGATGCAGTGGTCCCGGTCGGCCGGGTTGTGCAGCGGACCGGTCTTGTCGATGATCCGGATCGCCGATTCGTTGGTGGTGATGATCACTTTCGAGATGTGCTCGAGGCGGTGCGCAACCTCAGGATGCAGCTTGAGCGCGCACTCGACCGCGGTCTGGGCATGGAACTCGGCCGGGAACGAAATCTTGAACAGCACGTTCTCCATCACGTACGAGCCGAACGGCCGGGCCAGGGTGAGCGGGCGGCCCTTGAACAGCACATCCTGGAAGCCCCAGGTCTTGGCCGACAGCGCTGACGGGTAGCCCATCTCGCCGCGCAGCGTCATCCAGGCGATGCGCACCGCGCGCGAGCAGGCGTCGCCGGCTGCCCATGACTTGCGCGAGCCGGCGTTCGGGGCGTGGCGGTAGGTGCGCAGGGATTGACCGTCGATCCAGGCATTGGACACCGCGTCGATCACCTCGTCGCGGCTGCCGCCCATCATCGCGGTGACCACCGCGGTGGATGCGACCTTGACCAGCACCACATGGTCCAGGCCGACCCGGTTGAAGCTGTTGTCGATGGCCAGCACGCCCTGGATCTCATGGGCCTGGATCATCCGGGTCAACAGGTCGCGCACGGTGAGCGGCGCCTGGCCGCGCGCGACCCGGGTGCGCGACAGCCAGTCGGCCACCGCGAGGATCGCGCCCAGGTTGTCCGACGGATGGCCCCACTCGGCGGCGAGCCAGGTGTCGTTGAAATCCAGCCAGCGGATCATGGCACCGATATTGAACGCCGCTTGCACCGGGTCGAGCTGGAACGCCGTGCCCGGCACCTTCGCGCCATTCGGCACCACCGTGCCCGCAACGATCGGGCCGAGCAGCTTGGTGCAGGCCGGGTAGTCGAGTGCCTCCAGCCCGCAGCCAAGCGTATCGAGCAGGCAGTAGCGGGCGGTGTCATAGGCCTCGGCGCTGTCGATCCGGGTCGACAGCACGTAGTCGGCGATGTCGACGAGCAAGGGGTCCGGGGCAGGGCGGATATTCGAGATTGGTGCGGACATGGGATCTTTTCCTGGAAATCGGGGGGGGGGGGAAAACGGGGACCGGTCGGGGCGCGACCCCCACGGGGAGTCCCCCAAACACCCCCAACCCCCCACACGCCCCGGGG
>JBBRCD010000246.1:0-4079 GCA_038205245.1 Burkholderiales bacterium | reverse complement strand
CATCTCCTTTGTTCCGTGCAAGCACTCGGTCTCTTCAAACCTCGTCCCCCTGCAAATCTCGGCTCGCGCCTCAACCCACTCGGAACTCGGCCCGCTTTCACCAAGCACCCACACCTATCGGCTGTAGTTTGTTAAAGAGCGTGCGCCTTTCGACGCGTCCATCAATGCGCTACTGCTACATATCAGGCTTCGTTCATCAGCCCCCTGCTTGAGGCTCTCGATCCGCTTGAAGCTCGTCGCGAATCCGCAGAAAGGCGGTGAACGGGGAGGCGAATAGTAGCGCCCATCGATCCGGGATGCAATAGACTTTTCGTCGGCGGCGCATAGTGTTTTTCGCGGCCAGGATAAGCTTAACGCAATCAACAGGTTGCGCGGCACACGCCCGCCTGCGGTAGCGCCAGGCATGCCGCGCGGCTCAGCCTTTCTGCTTCAGATACCAGTCCATGATCTGTTCGCCGGTCTGGAAGACCACGCCTGGTTGCTTCGCCAGATGGCTGAACACCCGCTCTACGTAGCCGATTCGATGCGGCACGCCCGAGATGTAGGGGTGCAGCGCGATCGCCATCACCTTCGGACGCTCCGCCGACTCTGCATAGACGCAATCGAAATAGTCCATGCAGCGCTGTTCGAACTCTGCGGCCGGGTGACGTGACACCATCATCATCGAGATGTCGTTCAGTTCGACCGTGTAGGGCATCGTCACCAGCGGGCCGTGACGGGTCTTGATCGTGCAGGGTTCGTCGTCGATCACCCAATCTGCCGTGTAGCGGATGCCCGCCTCGGCCAGAAAGTCGGGTGTGTCCAGGGTCTCGGTCAGCCCGGGCGCGAGCCAGCCCACTGGCGGCTTGCCGGTAAACGCCCGAATCGACTCCACCGTACGCGCGATGGTCGCCCGCTCATCCAGTTCCTGGTGGGTCGGACGCTGGTCATAGCCATGGCCCATGAACTCCCAGCCCGAGTCGAGCGCGGCTTGCGCCACCTGCGGATACTCTGTGCAGACCGCCCCATTGATGGCCAGGGTCGAGGCGATCTTCAGGCGGTCGAGCACCTTCTTGATGCGCCAGAAGCCGACCCGCATGCCGTACTCGTGCCAGCCCCAGTGCGGTACGTCCGGCACGGTAGTCACGTGCGTGGGTGGAGGCAGAACCTGGCGCGGCATGGCGCGTTCGATCCGCCACACCTCCACGTTGACGATCGGCCAGACGATCAGCCGTGCGCCGTCAAGCACAAGCGGCTTGCGGTCGACGATCGGCTCAAAGGGTATGCGCTGCGATGGAATCAACTGACGGACCTCCCTCTTGTTCATCGAAAACCCGGCGTGATGTGCGTCAACGCGAGCGCGGCCCCGGCAGGCGCTACTCGATCTTCGCGCCAGCCGCTCTGACTACCCTGCCAAGCTTGGTGATCTCGGCCTGGATGAACTTTCCGAACTGATCTGGCGATGAGCTGATGCCCTCTGCCCCCTGGCCTGCCAGCACATCACGAGTCTCTGTCGAAGCGATGATCTTCACGATTTCGGTATGCAAACGGCTGACCACAGTCTTGGGCATGGCCGCCGGTCCCATGATGCCGCTGTAGAGCACGAGGTCGAAGCCGGCGACGCCCGCCTCGATCATGGTCGGCACATCGGGCAGCGAATTGTTGCGCTTGGGCGTGGTCACTGCCAGTGCGCGCAATTTCCCCGCCTTGATCTGGGGCAGGGCTGCGGGCATCGTGGCGAACACCAGATTCACCTGCTCGGCCAGCAACGCCGCAACCGCAGGCGCGCTGCCGTTGTAAGGGATATGCGCCATCTCGAGCTTCGCGCTGGTGCGAAAACTCTCAGCGGCCAGATGCAGAATGGTGCCGTTACCGGACGAGCCGTAGTTGATCTGTCCGCTGCGTGCACGGATCAGCGAGGTCAGTTCGGCCACCGACTTCGCCGGCAGGCTCTGGTTGACGACCAGCACCAGGGGCGTTGCGGCGACCAGCGTGATGAAGGTGAAATCCTTCACCGAGTCGTACGGCAACTTCGAAAAAAGCGTGGCATTGATCGCGTGGGTCGTGATGTCCTGGATCATGACGGTGTAGCCGTCCGGATTCGCCTTGGCCACGATGCCCGCGCCGATCGTCGTACCCGCGCCCGGGCGGTTGTCCACCACGACCTGCTGGCCGAGCGAATTGCCCAGGCGCTGGGCGATGATGCGTCCGAGCACATCCGAGATACCGCCAGGCGCGAACGGGACCACCATACGGATCGAGCGGGTCGGAAAGGCGTCCTGAGCATGCAGGGTGTCGGCTGGGACCGACCCGAGCAGCGCCAGTGCGGCCGCGGCGACCGGTAATTTGAGCGGGAAATACATAGTTTCAGGACCTTTTGATAGACGGGGCGCCCTGACTCCAAAGCAGACGCCGCGCCAAAAGACAAAGCCGCACGATGGTGTCGTGCGGCTCTGGATGCGCGGTCAGGGCGCGCTGAATCAGGTGGTTGCGGGGGCAGGATTTGAACCTACGACCTTCGGGTTATGAGCCCGACGAGCTGCCAGACTGCTCCACCCCGCGTCCGAGTTGAAAGGATACCAAGGCGCGTCCCTGCAGTCAATGTGAGCCTGCATTTACTGCTCCGTCCAGGGACGTGCCGTACCTGCAACCCATCACTCATCGACTGCCGCCGCCTCGATCCAGTCGATGATGGGTTGCCACTGCTCTACGTCGCGCTCGCCTGCATGGCGCGGAAGGTCGAAGATGGACATGCCGTTGAACGCGGCGTTGGCGTACACCACGGTGTCGCGCAGATAGGCGAGCACAGGAAGATCGAACTGTGCAAGAAAGCCCTCGAGTGTTGCGGCTGCGCGGGTGCGCGTATCGACCCGCATGCCGACGATCCCGATCAGGGTCTTCTCCTTGCGCACTGCTCGCTCGGCGGCCAGCAGTGCCAGGAAGTCACGCGTCGCCGCCATGTCGAACAGCGACGGCTGCAGCGGCACCAGCACCCGCTTTGCCGGCTTCAGGGCATGCGCCAGGTTTCTGCCATGCAGGCCGGCCGGCGAGTCGATCACCAGCCAGTCGTTACCGCGCGCGCCCTTCACCTCGCCGTCCTCGCGGGTCTGCAGCGAGCGGATCAGCGGCAGGGCGGGCGCTCTCAGGGCGAGCCATTCACTTGCCGATTTCTGCCGGTCCAGGTCGCAAAGCAGCGTCGATCGGCCACTGGCTGCAAGGTAGCCGGCGATGTTGGTCGACAGTGTCGTCTTGCCACTGCCACCTTTCGGGTTGGCAATCAGGACGGTGTTCATCGTCTCAGGGTGTGTCGCTCAGCGCCGCCTCGCCAGCAGCCTCCGTTGGAGGGTCGAGTTGCGCTACCGCTACCGCTGGCGTTTCGGCCATCGCCGGCTCCAGCTGCATCTGCGGTACCACGGTCTCGACCAGAGCGCCAAGATCTTCCAGCGGTGGCAGGTCGCCCAGGGACGTGAGGTTCAGGTCATCCAGAAACTGGGCGGTCGTGGCATAGAGGGCTGGGCGGCCGGGGACCTCTTTCACGCCAACCGCTTCAACCCAGCCACGCTGCTCCAGCGTCTTGACCAACGCGCCCGAAACGGTCACACCGCGCACTGCCTCGATATCCCCCCGGGTCACCGGCTGGCGGTAGGCGATGATTGCCAGCGTTTCCATGACTGCGCGCGAATAACGTGGTGGCTTGTCCGGGCGCAGCCGGTCGAGAAACTGCTGCAGTTCCGGGCGCGCCCGAAAACGCCAGCCGCTGGCGACCTGGGTGAGTTCGACGCCGCGACCCTCCCAGTCCTGGCGCAGCGTCTCGAGCACACGCCTGATCGGCTCGGCCGCCAGCTCATCGTCGAAGAGCCTGCGCATCTGGCCGATCGACAGCGGTTCCTCGGTCGTCAGCAGCGCTGTTTCAAGCACCCGCTTGACATGCTCAAGATCGCTCGGCTGCTCTTCCGCAGCTTCGGCGACCCAAGGTATGGGGGCTGCTTCCACCAGTTCGGTCTCGTTCATCTTTGCTCGATCAGTGGGGTTTGCTGACGATCGCCACCCGCGCGCCGTCCTCGCGCTGGCCGTCGACGTCACTGCCGCCGCCCCCCGCC
>JBBRCD010000245.1:0-4221 GCA_038205245.1 Burkholderiales bacterium | reverse complement strand
CGCTTCGCGGCCAGTGATCCAGCGGGGCATCGTTCACATGTTGAAGGCCATCCTGCGTCGGCTCCGGGCACGCGAGGACGCATCGCCCTCATCGTCGGCGCCGTTGACCGCGTTCGAACGGGCGCGCATCGAATGGTTCGAGCGCTATGGCTGCGCGATCGTCGAGCGCAACCGGATGTTCGTTGGCTGGGTGCTGACCACGGCCGCCCTGCTCGCCGCCTGTCTCGCGCTGGTCGTCCTGATGCCGCTGAAGACGGTCGAGCCGTTCGTCGTTCGGGTCGCCGACAACGGCTCGGCAGTCGCCGATCGGGCGGCGGCGCAGGCCTACCGCCCCGGACGGGCCGAGCGCACCTACTTCGTCTCGCGCTGGGTGCAGCAGGTGCTGACCATCGATCCGTATCTCACCGAGCGCCAGCTGGCCGAGGCCTACCGGATGACCTCGGGTCTGGCGACCCAGCAGATGCTCGACTGGATGAAGAACGACCGGCCGGTCGAGCGTCTGAAGAAGGACGCGGCCCTGCATCGGTCGGTGTCGATCATCACCGTCGCCCCGCTGGATGACGGCGTGCTGCAGGTGCGGGTGCGCACCGAGACCCGCTCGCTGGAGTCGCAGGCGCGGGTGAAGACCCTGCAGGTCACCGTCCACTACGCGATCGTGCCGCCCAGGACCGAGGCGGAGATCATCCAGAACCCGATCGGTCTCTATGTGACCCGGTTCAACATCGCGGAGGAACTGTCGTGACCGGAGACCATTTCCTTTACGTGAAAGAATCTGGATCGAAGACGGCATGGCACCTGCGCGTGAGCGAGGGGCCAGGTTCCTTTCCCCGCGCGGGAGGGCGCCCTGGCGCATGCGTGCTTGGGGAAAGGAGCCTGGCCCCTCCTGACCACAGCCCTCCGGAGCGAGGATTTCTTTCAGCCTCGGCGGTGCCGCCACTCGGCATGACTGTTTTGGTCATGGTCATGGTCGCGCTGACCGTCGCCATGACGACAGCCAGCCCGGCACAAGCCCAGCAGGCGCCGGTGCCGATGCCCCAGGACACGCGGCTGGTCGTCTTCCGCTATGACCCGAACGATTCGTACCTGATCCTGACCCGTCCGGGCGCGGTCACCCATATCGCCCTCGACCCGGACGAGATGGTGGTGGCGCTTGCCCTGGGCGACACCGTGCAGTGGATCGTGCAGGACAAGGGCCCGCATCTGTTCGTGAAGCCGATCCGTCCCGATCTGGTCACCAGCGGCACCCTGGTGACCAACCGCCGCACCTATCAACTGGTGTTTCGAAGCTCGCCGGAAGCCGGCAAGTGGTACCAGCGGGTGAGCTGGGCACAACCCGAACTGGTCGCCATCGCGCGCGACGCCGAGGTAACTCGAGCGAAGCAGGAAGAGGAAGGCAGGCGTCGGCGCGAGTTGCAAGCAGTGAATGCGCGGGTGCCCCTGGAACGGCTGAACTTCGCCTATAACGTGCGTGGGCAGGCGCCGTTCCGGCCGTCGATGGTGATGGACGACGGACGTTTCACCTATCTTCGCCTGCCTGCGTCGCTGCCCGAGATGCCGGCGCTGTTCGTTCACGGCGAGGCCGGCGAGGGCGAACTGGTGAACTACACGGTGCGCGGCGATTTCCTGGTCGTGCAGCGCCTGGCCGAGCGCTTCGTCCTCCGGCTGGGCCGGGCCGAAGTGGTCGTCTCGCGCGAGCGCAATGAAAGCCGGTTCAACAGTCGGCATGACAATCCGCTGCATGCGCAGCGCGGCCTGGTCTGGCCGGATGCCGTCCTGGCGCCGTCCGGGATGACGCCTTGACTCCGCGCACCGAAGAGCGGGATGACGTGTCGGGGCGCGAACCGTCACCAGGATTGCGGATCGAGGATCTGTCCGAGCGCGAGCCTGAAGACGGGGGGCTCGGGTCGCGCGATCAACGAAACGGCGCGAAGCGGCCGGGCGCCGACGTGCAGGGTGCCGACGTGCGGGATGGAGACGTCCGGGGTGCCGACATACAGGGCAGACAGCACCCACGCAACCGGCCAGCCCACGCACTGCAGCCCCGCCGCGACCTGCACCTGTGGCTTGGCGCGGGGGTCATTGCCCTGGCCTTGCCCCTGCTGCTCTGGCACGCGCTCAGCGAGGACTCGCAGGCGCGCGCCGAACGCGCGCAAGGCGCGACCAAGCGCGAGGTGGCACAGGTGCGTCCCCCGGAATCGACCAGCGCCCTGGATCGCACCATTCGGGAGCAGGCGGAATCGGTGACGCCGGGTCTGCCCCAGCTGGCGCCGTTGCCGGGTTCGCTGCAGGGCTCCAGTGCGGGCGAGGCGCGCGGCGCCGGTCCAGGCGCCCAGCGTGGTCCGGGCCGCCCGGGCGCGGTGGCACTGGAGTCGCGCACAACCGCGCTGGAGCCGGGCCGATCACGCGCAGCGCCGCCGCCGCTTCCTGCCGGCTTCGATCTCTCAACCCCGCCTGGCGCGCCAAACGCCGCCGCTTCCTGCTCGGCGGCTGCAGCTGACCATCGAATCCGAACGTCGCCATGCCGATGCGCTCGGCAGCCCGGTGCTTGCGCTGGGTGGCCGGTCGACTTCGGCCTCAGCCCCCGCCGGTAGCGGGGCGCCGTTCCTGCCGACCGGTGTACGCGGCCGTCCCGCGTTACCACTCGATGGGATGACCGCGGCGATTGCCAGCGCGATGATGCCGGCTGCGAGCGACGGTACCGGCCAAGCCCTTTCTGGTCCGACGACCGACAGTGCGTCGATCGATCAGGCCTTGAGTCGATTGCGCGACGCGACTGCGGCCGATACGCCAGGGCGTTCGTCGTCGGGCCTTGCCGACCAGCGCTGGTTGCAGCAGATGCAGTCGGGGGCGGGCAGTCAGCCAGCCGTCCCGCTGACCGTACGCCCGAGTCCCGGGGCGCGCGCCATCCTTCAGGGCACGATCATCCCGGCGGTCCTGCTCACTGAGCTCAATAGCGACCTGCCTGGCCCGCTCACCGCGCAGGTGACCCAGGACGTCTGGGATTCGGTCGATGGGCGCCACCTGCTGATTCCGCAGGGCGCGCGTCTGGTCGGCGCATACAACGCCGATGTTCGCCCAGGGCAGGAGCGGGTACTCGCGGCCTTCAGTCGCCTGATCTTCCCGGGTGGCGCGAGTGTCGATCTGCTCGGCATGCAGGCCGCAGACGCGCAGGGCAGAAGCGGCCTCAACGACCAGGTCGACCGTCACTTCTGGCGCATGTTCGGATCGAGCTTCGTGATTGCCGGGCTCGCCTCGCTCATCCAGCGGCGCGAGGCGCAGCCAGCGACCGTGGTGGTGGTTCCCGGAACGACTGGGGGCACGGGTGCTGCCCTCGGCTCCGCCGCTGGCACCGTGCTGGTCGAGACCGCACGCACCGCGCTCGGGCGTACCCGGAATCTGCCGCCGACCCTGGTGATCCGGCAGGGCCATCGGTTCGTTCTCACAGTTCAGCGTGATTTTTTGGTCCCTGAGCAGGATGCTGGCACGATGCTCGGCCCTTCTCGCTGACTGCGAATGCGGATATCGACCATGACTCGTCGTCGAGTGCGTCCGAGCCCCCGCGGGTTCCCCGGTCTGTGCCTGGCCAGCGTGCTGCTGGTGGCGCTGAGCGCGCTCGCCAGTCCGGCGTGCGCAGCGGGGCGGTCGAATGAACCGCTCGATTTTCGCTATCGGGTTCTGGGCAGCGAGATCGCGGTCGGCATCGTGTTCGACGATGGCCGCGATGTGTTCATCCAGCCGCTCGACCCGGCGCTGGCGCCCAGGCTTCGGGTGAACGACGCGCCGTTCGTGCTGCAGGGCCCCTACCTGGTGGTTCGGGGGTTGGCCAACCGGCTCTCGCTCGGGGCCGACGGCGACCGGCTCAGGTCGGCAACGATCGAGTACGCCGGTCCAGGTCGCGCCGAGACCCTCACGCGGGACTGCGCGCTCCGCACGCGCGAACTGCAGAGCCGTCTGCACGTGCCGTTCGGCACTGGCGCGCTGGCGATCGAGCCCGGCGGCGTCGATCAGTTGTCGCAAGTGCTTGCGCAGGCGCGTGGCGCAGACCGGGTCACACTGGTGGCGTTCGCCGATCGTGCCCAGTCGCCGATCGCACAGCGGCGGATCGCCCGGGTGCGTGAACTGCTGGTTGCGGGCGGTATCCCGGCAGGCTCGATCGAGCATCGTGTGCAGCCGCCATCGGCGTCCACCCTGGAAGTGATCGCCACCCGCCGGGTCGATCAC
>JBBRCD010000244.1:0-4266 GCA_038205245.1 Burkholderiales bacterium | reverse complement strand
GCCTTGCCGTTTCTCGCTGCTTTCAATCCGCGTCAACCCACTGCCGGCCACAACCAGGCTGCGCCGCGAACTCCGGACGAGTCGCCATGTCGGTTGCGCACCACTCTGGTAGCAACGGTGTCCGAGAACACGTGTTTGCGCCAGTAGTGCGGGATGCGTTGATAGAGCGCATCGATGTTCGACAGCCCACCACCGAGCACAATCACGTCTGGATCGAGCAGGTTGATCACGCCAGCCAGTGCGCGCGCTGCGCGTTCGCAGTATCGCTCGATGGTTGCCTGAGAGCCGGGGCTACCGCGCACCGCTTCGGCAGCGATCGCCAGCGGGGTGAGCGCCTCACCAGTATGCCAGTGGTGGTCGCGCACGAGTGCCGGGCCGCACAGCCAGGTCTCGACACAACCAGTTCGACCGCAATAGCAGGTGGGCGCGGGCGCATCGGCGTCGCCCAGGCGCGCGAGCGGGTTGTGACCCCACTCGCCGGCAATCGAATTGCAGCCCTCGATCACTCGGCCGTGGATGACGATGCCACCGCCCACACCGGTGCCCAGGATCACACCGAACACGCTGGACTCACCCGCGCCGGCGCCATCGATGGCCTCGGACAGGGCAAAGCAGTTGGCATCGTTGGCGAAGCGCAAGCGCGGCCCCAGCCGCTGCTCGAGATCGGCCGCCAGCTTCTGCCCGTTCAGGCAGACCGAGTTTGAATTCTTCAGCCTGCCGGCGGCGCTGGAGAAGGCGCCCGGTGTACCGATGCCCACCGGCACCAGCGGGCCGCCGGTCGGCGCGAAGCGGCGCTCCAGTTCATGCACCAGCGAGACGATCGTCCCGAGCGTACCCTCGTAATCGCCTTGCGGCGTGGGACGGCGCAGCCGGGCGATCTCGTTCGACTGCGCATCGATCGCGATCGCCTCGATCTTGGTGCCACCCAGATCGACGCCGATGCGCATCGAAGACCCTCCAATGCCAGACACCAGCCGCGCGCTTGGTCGCGTACGTCAGTACGTCGGCGCGCGCGGCTGGGCCGGAGTGCTCGTTACTCGACCTTGATGTTCGCCTGCTTGGCCAGTTTGGCGAAGCGCTCGACCTGTTGCGCGATGAACTTGTCGAACTCGGCCGGGCGCATCGGGATCGGCTCCGCGCCAAGCGTGCGAAAGCGCTCGCGCACCTCGGGCAGGCCGAGGACGCGGACCACTTCCTTGTTCAGCCGATCGATGATCGGACGCGGCGTAGCTGCCGGGGCCAGCAGCCCGAACCAGGTGTCGTAGCTGAAGCCGGCCACGCCTGCCTCGGCGATGGTCGCCACATCCGGCAGACCGACATCGCGTTTGCTGACCGTCACGCCAAGCGCATTCACCTTGCCAGCGTTGATCTGCGCCAGGGCATTGGGCATCGGCGTGATCGTGTAGTTGACTGTCCCGGAGAGCACTGCAGTGAGCGCCTCGGGAATGCCCTTGAACGGGACATGCGTGGCTTCGATGCCGGCCATGCTGTTGAACAGTTCGGCAACGAAATGGGTGGACGAAGCGATTCCGCCCGAGGAGAAGTTGAGCGCACCCGGCTTGGCTCTGGCGAGCGCGATCAGATCCTTGACCGTCTTCGGTCCGCCCGACGCAGCAGTCACCAGAACCGAGGCCACGTTCACCGTCGGGGTGATCCCGGCAAAGTCCTTGAGCACGTTGTAAGGCAGCTTGGGCGTCGCCACCGGGCCGATTGCATGCGAGGCCGACACCGACAGCAGGGTGTAGCCATCGGCCGTGCCGCGAGCGACCAGTTCGCCGGCGACGATGCCTCCGGCGCTCGGCCGGTTGTCGATGACCACCGGCTGCTTGAGTGCCTCGCCCAGCTTCTCGCCGATCACCCGCGCCGACACATCGACCACGCTGCCGGCGGAGAAACCGACCATGATGCGCAACGGCCGCTGGGGGAAATTGTCCTGGGCAAGCGCGAACTGGGCGGACGCGGCGAACATCACGGAAAACACCGCCGGACGCAAGACCGGATGCAATACAGAGGCGACGGTTCGGCAGACGCCGGGCGGGCAGGGCAGTGACATGGGCATCGAACATCCTTCAGTAGCGGAAAAGGGTAACCAACCCCGGATTATCCACGCTGCCGAAAGCAAGTGCCATTCTTGCTCGCTCACCCTGCCCATCGCGATGCTCACCAAACCGGGCGGCTGATGCAGAATAGGGGCATTCCTCTCCTTTGATTGGCGCCTCTACGATGAAGGGCTATCACGATATAGGCGGTGACCCCGCCGGCCACATCCCGCAGCAGGAGCACGAGATGATGCTCTGGGAAAAGCGGGTCGAGGCGATGCTGCTGCTGCTGTCCCAGAAGGGCCTGCTGCGGATAGACGAGAACCGGCGCGGGCTCGAATCGGTCGGCGCCGAGATCTACCACGGCGCCGGCTATGCCGAGCGGCGCATCCAGTCGATCAGTGGCAACCTGATCGCCAAGGGCGTGATCTCGATCGAGGAGCTCGCAGCCAGGCTGGCCGACATCGAGCAGCGCACGGACGTGCTTCCATGAACGTATTGCCGTGAAGGTCCTGCCGCGGACGTATCACCATGATCGTACTGCCATGAGCCTGCTGCCATGACCCCGCTTTCTCCTGGCGATCAGGTCGCCGTTCTCGATGTGCAGGTGCCCGGGCATGTGCGCACCCCCTGCTATGTTCGCGGCAAGCAGGGTGTGATCGAACGGGCGGCTGGCAAGTTCCGCAACCCCGAAGAACTCGCCTATGGCCGAAGTGGCGAGCCGAAGCGCACGCTCTACCGGGTACGGTTCGAGCAGCATGAGGTCTGGCCCGACTATAGCGGTGCGGCCGGCGACACCATCGATGTCGACCTGTATGAACACTGGTTACGGAAGCTCTGAATGCACATCGGACACGATCACCCACATGCCCATGGTGAAGCGCACGAGACTGACGATCCCCATGCGCCGCAGCAGGATCATGACGACACGCTGAACTACTACCGCAAGCTGGAGCTTGCAGTGCGTGAACTGCTGATCGAGAAAGGCGTGCTCACGCCTGACGAGATCCGGCGTACGGTGGAGAACTACGAGAGCCGCACCCCCGAGGGCGGCGCGCGCGTCGTGGCGCGCGCCTGGGTAGACCCGCCGTTCAAGGCACGGTTGCTTTCCGACGCACGTGGCGCCTGCGAGTCGCTCGGCTTCGACATGAACGTGTTCGAGGTAGAACTGACCGTGGTCGAGAACACGCCGCAGGCCCACAACGTGATCGTCTGCACGCTCTGCTCCTGCTATCCGCGGATGCTGCTCGGCATGCCGCCGGCCTGGTACAAGAGCCGCGCCTATCGGGCACGGCTGGTACGCGAGCCGCGCGCGGTGCTGAGCGAGTTCGGAACCGAGATCGCGCCCGAGGTCGCCGTGCGGGTGCACGACTCCACGGCCGACCTGCGCTATATCGTGCTGCCGATGCGCCCGGCGGGCAGCGAGCACCTGTCCGAGGATCAACTGGCGGCGCTGGTCACCCGTGACAGCATGGTCGGAGTGACGGTACTGAAGCCGATCGCAGGATGACGCGAGTGCCCCTCACCGGTGCCGTCGGCCTGTTCGACCGCACTCAGGCGCTGCTCGATGGGCGCGCGCCAGTCGAGGGCTTCGATGTCGCCTGGACCTCGGGCGAACTGGAGAGCCTGTTCTCGCGCGCCTTCGAGACTGCCGAGTTCGACATCACCGAGCTCTCGTTCTGCAACTATCTGATCGCCACCGCGCGTGGCGATTCGCCCTATGTCGCGCTGCCGATCTTTCCGACCCGCTGCTTCAGGCATCACGCGATGTTCGTGCGTGCTGGCGCCGGCATCCGCACCCCGAAGGACATCGAGGGCCGGCGGGTCGGCACCCGCGAGTTCACCAACACCGTTTCCTTGGTGGTGCGCGGTATCTGGTCGGATTACTACGGCGTCGATCTGTCGAAGGTCGAATGGGTGATCGGCGATGTCGACCGCCGGGAGCGGGCCGACATCCGCGCGCCTGTGCTGGGCAATGGCTGGTCGATCGAATCGTCTGGCGAACGGTTTCTCGCCGACATGCTGGCCGGTGGCGAGCTCGATGCGCTTTGCGCCTACACGCCGCCGCGCACTTTCGATGGCATCCGGGTCGCCCGCATGTTCCCGGACTATGCCAGCGAAGAGCAGCGCTACTGGCGCGACACCGGACTGTTTCCGATCATGCATGTGATGGTGGTGCGTCGGAGCATCCTGCAAGCGCATCCGTCGCTGGCTGGCGCTTTGATGC
>JBBRCD010000243.1:0-4300 GCA_038205245.1 Burkholderiales bacterium | reverse complement strand
CAACACCAGCATCCCGAACGCAGGTTGCATCGCGCCGACGCTGGTATCGCGCAGCGGCAGCAATGCGATCGAGGCCGCCGCCGCCGGGTCGTCGAGCCAGGTGACTGCCTCGAAGCCGGTGTTGACGCCGCAGAACGGTTCGGAGAGCGAGGTCGCGAACAGCTTCGCGTCCTCGCTCACGCCAGTGGCGAAGTCGGCGTCCTTGTAGGCATCGGACACGCCCCAGACCTTGATCGTGACCTGCGGCACCGAGAACTGGTCGCGCACGTGTTCGATGATCCGCGCCGGAATCGCGCTGGCGCTGGCGTGCTGGAACAACGATGCCGACCAGCGCAGCAGGCGGTCCGACAGCAGCGCGTTTTCGTTGCCGTGGCGGATCATGTCCATCAGACGGTGCTCGAGCACCTTGATCTTGTCGCGCAGCATCTCGGCCTGGCGCTCCTGCAGGCTGACCGCCCGTTTGCTGTGCGGGCTGCTCAGGTGCACGCTGGCCAGCAGTTCGGCGTGTCGCTCGAAGAAGTCGGGCGTGTTGGCCAGGTAGTTGGCGATATCGTCTTCGGTGATCGGGTTGGTGAATGCTTGGGTCATGGTGTTTCGGGTATCTCGATTTCGCCTTCAAAAACAGTCTGTGCCGGTCCGGTCATCATCACCGCACTGGTGCCGCCGTCCCAGCCGACGGTCAGGCGGCCACCGCGTGTCGCAACATCGACCTGCGCATCGAGCAGTCCGAGGCGGATGCCCGCCACCACCGCAGCACAGGCTCCAGTGCCGCAGCTCAGCGTCTCGCCGGCGCCGCGCTCGAACACCCGCAGCGCGATCGACGAGCGGCCAAGTACCTGCATGAATCCGGCATTGACACGCTGGACAAAAGCCGGGTGGTGTTCGACCAGGGGGCCAAGGCCCGCCACGTCGGCCTGGGCCACGTCACCGACGGTACAGACCGCATGGGGATTGTCCATCGACAACACCGCCACGCGCAACATCGGTGCGGACGCGCCTGCAGGAAGGGGCAGGGCCCAGGTCTGCCAGTTGCCATCGGGTTGCGCCTGCAGGCCTTGGCTGTCGAACGGCACCGCGGCCAGGTCGAACACCGGCGCGCCCATGTCGACAGTGACCCGGCCGTCGGCGACGCGGCGCAGCGCGAGCACCCGGTTCATGGTCTTGACGGTGACGTTGGCCTTGTCGGTCATGCCGCGCTGATGGACATAGGCCAGGAAGCAGCGCGCGCCGTTGCCGCAATGCTCGACCTGCTGGCCGTCGGCGTTGTGGATGACGTATTCGAAGTCGAACTCCGCAGCGGGCGCGGCACGCACACTCAGGATCTGGTCGGCCCCGACACCGAAGTGCCGGTCCCCCAGGAAGCGGTATTGATCGCGCGACAGTCCCAGCAGCGTGCGGGTTTCGTCCAGCACGACGAAGTCGTTGCCGGCGCCCTGCATCTTGGTGAACGGGATTCGCATCGCGGGATTATCCCCTGAACGATTGCGCCGCCTGCAGCCGGATTGCCCGCGATGGCGACCGCTGGCATGGCCCCGACGCGCCGGCGATTGGCGGCACAATGTGCCATGGTCCGATCCAGCCAATTGCTTCATACCCAGCGTGAGCCGGCGCCACTACGCCCGGCAGCCACGGTACTGCTGCTGCGCGATGGCCTGCAAGGCGTCGAGGTGCTGATGACACGGCGCTCGGCCAGCGCCAGTTTCGCCCCCGGTGCCTTTGTGTTTCCCGGTGGCGGCATCGACGCGGCAGACGCCGCGTCGCACCATCTGGCGCGGCGCCGGCCGGGCCAGGGCGACCTGCATGTGACCGAGGCCATCGCGGCAATCCGCGAGAGTTTCGAAGAGCTGGGTGTCGTGTTGGCGCGCCGGCACGACGGACACTGGCCCGACACGGCGCTGCTGGCAACGCTGGACCGCCACGCGCCGTTCGCTGAGCAGTGTGCGGCCAAGGGTCTGGTTCTGGCCGCCGATGCGGTCTTCGTGCTCGCGCGCTGGATCACCGATCGCGACCTGCCGCGGCGCTTCGACGTACCGTTCCTGGTCGCGCGCATGCCCGACGGCCAGTTGCCGGTGGCCGACGAGACCGAGCAGTTCGAGCCGCTGTGGGTGCGTCCGGGCGACGCGCTCGAGCGCCATGCGGCTGGGGCCTTTTTCATGATCTTCCCGACCATCCGCACGCTGCAACGATTGAAGGTGTACGCCAGTGTCGATGACGTTCTCACGGCCTGCGCGGCGAGCGAGCGGCCGCTGTGGTCCAGTTGCCCGCGGGCGGGCTGGCTCGCCGGCAAGGAAGAACGCTACATGGAGCACGAACACCCGTACGCAGAGTTGCAGCTGGTGTCACCGGATGGTCAGATCGTGCACCACCTGGACTGGCAGTCGCTGCAGCCGGTGCCGTTGCTGCGCAACCTTCTGCGCCTGACCGCGCCGAATCCGGGTGCGATGACCGGGCCGGGCACCAACAGCTATCTGGTCGGCGATGCAGCCAGCGGCTTCATCGCGATCGATCCGGGGCCGGCGGATACGCAGCACCTGGAGCGCCTGTGGCGCGCGGCCGGTGGCCAGGTCCGGATGATCGTGTGCACCCACTCGCACCCCGATCACTCCCCCGGCGCCGCTCCTTTGCAGGCGATGTGTACACCACGCCCACCGATCCTGGGGCTGCCCAGCGCCGACACCGCGCGTGTTGCCAGCGATTTCACGCCAGAGCGGGCGCTGGCCGATGGCGAGGAATTGCATCTCGCCGGAGCCGATGGGGTGGCCTTGCATACGCTGCGGGTGATCCATACGCCCGGCCATGCGGCCAATCACCTGTGCCTGGTGCTGTTGCAGGACGGGATGTTGTTCAGCGGCGACCATGTGCTCAACGGCAGCACCACGGTGGTCGATCCACCCGACGGCGACATGAACGCCTATCTGGAATCACTCGACAAGCTCAGTGCTGCCTGCGCCGCGCACGGTATCGACTTCATCGCGCCAGCGCACGGGTACGTGATCGGCCAGGCCGCCGACGCCATTGCCGCGCTCAAGGCGCACCGGCTCCGGCGCGAGGCCAAGATCCTGGGTGTGATGCAGGCCGATCCGGGCGGGACGCTGGATGACTGGGTGCAGCGCGCCTATGACGACGTGCCCCCACGCATGTGGCCGGTGGCCAAGCGCTCGCTGCTGGCCCATGTGCAGCGCATCGAGAGCATGGCTGCCGGCAACTGAACCTGCAAACGGCGGTCGACTGCTTGATTTGCGCTGGCAACGCAGATGAACACGGACAGTTTTGGCCACGACGAGACTCACCCATGGGGTGAGTGCGACCTGCACCCGATCGCGCCTGTGCCGGGGCTACAGGTCGAAGCTGCCGGATCCTTCGCTCAGCACGGACAGCTCCAGCGGACGTACCGCACCCATCCACAATGCCCGGTCACGATGGTCGACCAGGTCGTTCTTGCTGATCGGGTGGATGAACACCACCAGGGGCCCCCGGCGCATCGCCAGCCAGGGGACCACACTGCCGAACAGTTCCGGCTTGAACGCGAGCTGGCAGCTCCAGTCCGGATGCGGCCCTACCGGGCGTTCGTGAACCCGGCCCATCTTGATGTCCGGAAACGTTCGCGCGGCCTGCTCGCACAGGCTGCGCGCCTGTGCCAGCGTGTCGGGTCCGAAATAGACATGGGCATGGAAGCCGCGGATCGCTGGAACCTCGGTGCTATAGGTCATCTGTGCCTCTCCTGGCCGGCGCTGCGCGGCCACGCCGGTGATCGTGCCGAACGATAAGTGTGAAGCCCACCGATAAGCCGGATTCTGTGCATGGCGGTTGCCCGCCATGTGACTGCCATTAATCTGGGCCGCTGGTCACCCTGCGGCTCGGTGCTACCTACCCGCACACACCCCGGGGGCCCCGGGTAGGGGGCGCAGCGAACTGCGCGTCCCAATATGTGCCTATTTGGTATTGCTGCGCGTAGAGATTGCCCGTTTCACCCGCCGCGTCGGTTGCCCGGCGCGGCGACTCGTCTCTGTTGCTCTGATCCTCACCTTATGCCGCTCACGCGCCCGGCCGGTTTTGCCGGTCGGACACATGCCCGGTTTTCAGTGGACAGCCGTTAGCTGCTACGCTGCCCTGTGCAGTCCGGACGGTCCTCCAGTGCGGTGTTTCCACCCGACGCCGAGGCGTCGGCCTTTCGCAACCGACGCCAAGGCGTCGGTTACCAGGGCTTGCACCAGCGACAGTCTGGTGGGCTTCACGCTCCGGATTATCCACTCCAAAGCACCCCCAGGAAATGACTGCGTCATTCCCGCCCCCAGGGGTC
>JBBRCD010000242.1:0-4351 GCA_038205245.1 Burkholderiales bacterium | reverse complement strand
ACAGAACTCGAAACCATCCCGCCCGGAGTAGACATAGACCTGATCCAGCGAGCATGGCAGGCCGCCGAAGCGTGCCGCCCCACTCAGGCGGATCGGCACCGCGATGCCGATCGCGCCCGGTGCGAGGCCGCCGCGCTGGAGCAAAGCCCGGTTGGCCGACTCGATGAACACATGCGCGCCATCGACGGCGACTGCATCCACAGTGCCGGCGAACGCGCCGCGTGAGGTCTGCACATAGGCCTGGTTCCAGCCGGGCAAAGCGGCCGCCTGTTCCTGCGCATCAATGCACCGGAACGAGTCGACTGGCGGTACAGCGGGCAGGATCGGCGAGGGCATCTGGAATCCAGCGAAGGCCCCTGACTTTACAGGCGGGCCATTGCCAAAATTTGACAGTCGCGTGTCGGGCACGCGGGCACAGGCAGGCAGATACCGTATCACCGGCCGTTCGACCTGCTCGGCTGAGCCAGACGATCGTCCGCCCCGACCGGCTCCGGAGCACCGCAGTGAACGATTTGCCGAAATCCGATAGTCGCCACCTGGCGGACACTATACCGTGGCATCGCACCAGCATGCCAGCCCGAACTTTCCGTGCCCCGCGCACTCAGAAAAAGGATTCGCCCCCATGTCTCCCGCCCGCAAGCTTGCCCATCTGATCGTCGCCATCACGGCGCTGGCGATCACAGCGCCGTTGTTTGCCGCCGACAACGTGCTGCGTGTCTACATTGCACGCCACGGCATCACCGACTGGAACGTGGCCCTGCGCGTGCAGGGATCGACCGACAATTCGCTGAACGAGACTGGACGCAAGCAGGCCGCGGCCCTGGTCGAGCGGATGCAAGGCGTGCAGCTCGACCACATCTACACCGCAGGCCTGCAGCGTACCCGCCAGACCGCAGAGGGCTTCGCCAACGTGAAGCAGACCGCGATCCCCGGGCTGAACGAACGCAATCACGGCAAGTTCGAGGGTATCGTCGATGATCCGAAGAACAATGCCGAGATGTCCGCCGAGTACCGCAAGCGCATCCGCCTCGTCGACGACTCCCTGGACGGCGGCGAATCGCTCGGCGACCAGGGGAAGCGGGTTGGCGCCGCAACGCGCGACATCCTGTCCCGACACAAGAAAGGCGGCTCGATCCTGATCGTCGGCCATGGCGGCAGCAATCCGCAGATCATGGCCGAGCTGCTCGGCCTGAAGCCCGACGAAGCACTCAACCGTGTGCGCCAGGCCAATGACGAGGTTTACCTGGTGGAACTGCGCCCGGGCCGCCCGCCGATGGTCTGGAAGAACATCACGATGGCGACACTGGAAGAGCTGTAACCGGCCGCCTGCGCGGGTACGCGGCGCAGGCCGCCTGCCCGCACTGCTTCGCCTCCTTGCTGACTGGCGCGCCTGATGTGCGCCAGTCAGCAACCCCTCGCAGCACCCTGTCCGGAGTTCACTAATGAGCATCCGTATGCCGTCGTTCGCCCGCACGATCGTTCGCGCCACTGGTGTCGTCACTGCCGCCTGGTGCGTGTTCACTCTGTCGCCGCCCGTTGCCCACGCCGCCCAGCCGTTTCCGTCGACCCTGGTCGGGCACGCCTTGTTGCCGGCCGCAACCTTCATCAAGCCGCCCTCGGACGCACCGGCCAGCCTCGCCGTGTCCGGCCGCTACAACCACCCGGACGGACGCCGGCGCGACCAGATCGGTTCGATCGAGGGCATCTCTTTCCTGTCCGACCCGAAGGCACCACGCCCGACCGGCATCAATGCGCCGTTCAATGGTCAGCCGATTCAGGGCTTCTCGGGCATCAAGTGGATGAAGGACGGCACCGCCTGGGTCACCGGCGACAACGGCTTTGGCACCCGTGCCAACTCGCCCGATGCGATGCTGATGTTCTACCACGTGCGTTTCGACTGGAAGACGCAGCAGATAGTCATCCTGCGCACCGTGTTCCTGCATGACCCGGACGGCATCCTGCCGTTCAACGTGGTCAACTCGGCCAGCAAGACCCGCTACCTGACCGGTGCGGATCTGGACATCGAATCGATCCAGTTGATCGGCGACAACTTCTGGTTCGGCGATGAACTGGGCCCGTACCTGATCCGCGCCGATCGCAACGGCAAGGTGACCGGGCTGTTCGAGACGGTGATCGACGGACGGGTGGTGCGCTCGCCTGACCACTTCGCAGTGACCACCCCGTCGGTGCCTGGCCAGTTCAACACCGTGGTGCGCCGTTCACGCGGCTTCGAGGGCATGGCCGCGTCCCCGGATGGCCGCTTCCTCTACCCGTTGCTCGAAGGCCCGATCTGGAACGCCGAGACCAAGGGCTGGGAGATGCAGGACGGGCGTGAGGCGCTGCGCATCCTCGAGTTCGACGTGCAGAAAGGCGCCTACACCGGACGCTCCTGGCGCTACCAGCTGGAGGTCAACGGCCACAACATCGGCGACTTCAACATGATCGACGCCACCACCGCGCTGATCATCGAGCGCGACAACCGGGAAGGCATCCCCGAGCTCGCGTGCAACGGCCCGGCACGCGCCGACTGCTTCAACGCGCCGGCCCAGTTCAAGCGGGTCTACAAGATCGACCTGGGGGGCACCGCGCCCGAGGGTGTGGTGCGCAAGATCGGCTACATCGACCTGATGAACATCAGCGATCCGGACAAGCGCGCCAAGCACGGCACCATCGCCGGGCGATTCACCATGCCGTTCTGGTGCATCGAGAACGTCGATATCGTCGATGCCGATCACATCGTCGTCGGCAACGACAACAACCTCACCGTCGGTGGCGGGCGCGAGATCGGCAAGCACGAGGACACCGAGTTCGTGCTGCTGCGCGTCTCCGAGTTCCTGCGCGCGAAGTAACGCCCCGCAGCAAGCTCCGCAGCAAGTCCCGCAGTAAGTCCGTAATCCGCTTCAGAAGATCTCGACGAAGGTCACCCCCTTGAACATGCCCGACGGCATCCCCGGTTCCCCGCAGCTGCGCAGAACATTGTCCACCTTGCAGCTGTGGGGAATCGCCGTCGGTCTGGTGATCTCGGGCGAGTATTTCGGCTGGAGCTTCGGCTGGGCGTCAGCGGGCACGCTCGGCTTCCTGGTCACGACCCTGTTCGTGGCGGCGATGTACACCACCTTCATCTTCAGCTTCACCGAACTCACCACCTCGATCCCGCATGCGGGTGGACCGTTCGCCTATGCACGGCGTGCGTTCGGGCCCACGGGAGGCTATTTCGCAGGCGCGGCCACGCTGATCGAGTTCGTGTTCGCGCCGCCAGCGATCGCACTGGCGATCGGCGCCTACCTCAACGTACAGTTTCCCGGCGTCGACCCGAAGCTGGCGGCAGTCGGCGCCTATATCGTGTTCATGACGCTGAACATCATCGGGGTACGGGTGGCGGCCACCTTCGAGCTGTTGATCACCCTGGTGGCCGTGTTCGAACTGCTGGTGTTCATGGGCGTGGTGGCCCCCGGTTTCTCGATCGCCAACTTCACCGCCGGGGGCTGGTCAGGCGCAGACACCTTCTCGGCGGCGGCCATCCCGGGCATCGTCGCGGCGATTCCGTTCGCGATCTGGTTCTTCCTCGCGATCGAGGGCGTCGCGATGGCCGCAGAAGAGGCGAAGGATCCGCTGCGCTCGATCCCGATCGCCTACGTGACCGGTATCCTCACCCTGGTCGCACTCGCACTCGGCGTGATGGTGTTCGCCGGCGGCGCTGGCGACTGGCGGCAACTGTCCAACATCAACGATCCGCTCCCGCAGGCGATGAAGATGGTGGTGGGCGAGTCCAGTGGCTGGCTGACCATGCTGGTCTGGCTCGGCCTGTTCGGTCTGGTCGCCTCGTTCAACGGCATCATCCTGGCCTACTCGCGCCAGTGGTTCGCGCTGGCGCGTGCCGGCTATCTGCCGGCCTGGTTCGCCACGCTGCACCCGCGCTTCGACACGCCGCACCGGGCCATCCTCGCCGGTGGCGTGGTCGGCATCGCGGCAATCTTCAGCGACGAGGTGGTCAAGATCGGTGGCCAGACACTGACGGCGAACATCGTCACCATGGCGGTGTTCGGCGCGCTGACGATGTACATCATCAGCATGATGTCGCTGTTCAGGCTGCGCCGGTCCGAGCCCGCTCTGGCACGGCCGTTCCGCGCGCCGGTGTATCCGCTGTTTCCGGCGTTCGCGCTGGTGACGGCCGTGGCTGCGCTGATAGCCATCACCGTGTTCAACCCGATCATCGCCGCCCTGTTCGCGGCGTTCATGGGTGCCGGTTACCTGTACTTCCTGCTTTCCGCCGGCCAGCGCGATCGAGCGGCCAGCGACCCGCTGCTCGAAACACGCTGAGCAGCCCAGTCGCCACGCGCGGCGCACGCCG
>JBBRCD010000241.1:0-4362 GCA_038205245.1 Burkholderiales bacterium | reverse complement strand
CACCACTTTATCCGGAACACCGGCTCGAGCAGACGTGCGCGCTGTTTCAGAGCATCGCGGTCAGCGGCAAACGCCATCGTCGCGTCGATGAAGCGACTCCGGAACGCCAGCGGCACGGCGATCGCCGGGTGGGCGAAGAAGTCACCTGCCATCTTCGTCGGGTCATCGCGTCCGGCGTACTCGAAGTCGAGAAAGCACAGTGCGCCGTCGGGACGCAAAAGCGCGTTGTGGAACCCGAAGTCCGAGGGCGAGACGCAGCGGCTGTGCTCAGTCAGCGGCCCGTCAGCGCCGGGGAGCGCGTCGGCTTCCGAGATCACTCGCGCGCGCACCTGAAGCCAGGTCTCGCGCAGTCGGACCGTGAAGCGCTGCGCCTCGGCATCAGCCGCAGACCCGCCAGCGATGCTGTCCAGTCTGGCGATCCGGCCATCGACCAGGGTGAGGTGCGCTGCAACGGTGAAACACGCCTCCGAGGCGAACGGAAGTCGCGAAGCGGCGCTTCGATGGGTCGATGCGTTTATCGCCAGGAAGAATTGCGCTGCCGCATCGACATGGCGCGCGTCGATCTCGGACGCCTCCAGTCGGCGCCCCTCGATGAACTCGTACAGGGCGAGTCCGCGTGCGTCGTCCCGGCGCAACGGGCGCGGTACGCTCCGCACGCCGCAGCCGGTGGCGTACTCGAGAAAGGCGTACTCCGCTGCGAGGCGGTCGCGGGTGTCGCTAGCATGGCGGAAGTAACACTTTGCGACATAGCGTTCACGCCCGGCATGCACGATGAACACCCGGTTGTTGCCGCCGCCGGCGCACGGCTCGACCGCGAGGCCGCTGGCGGGCAGGCCCGCCTCGGCAACCAGTGCCGCGATGTCGGCGGTCAGCGGCTCGACAGCCATGACTCGCACAGTCGTTGCTGCAGATCGTGCCAACTTGACACGGTCAGGGGCGCGGCAAGCCCGGCATGATGATGGTCCGGGTCGAACAGCAGCGGCTGGGTATCGAGTGGAAAATCGGGGGCGAGCAGGATCTCGGGCAGGTCGTCGATGAAGTGAGTCGCGCCCCACTCGCCTACCCGCGCGAGCTTGTCCTGCTTGGTGACCTCGAAGAACACTACCGAGGAGTCGACCAGCGGGCCGTGCTCGTCGACCAGGTGGTGCGCGATCCATCCACGCGCGGCTGCGTGCAGGTCGTAGGCCGGGCCGAGGAAAGGATGCCGTGTCTTGTGGCTCATGATCGCCACCGGAATCGATTCGCTGCGCGCCCATCGCAGACAGTCGATCACCCCGGGGTAGGCCGCGGCTTCGTCCATACGCGCGCCGTAGACGGTGCCCTGCATCTCGGTCCATACCGGCTCCCGCCCAGCGGCGCGCAGGTGATCGCGCACTGCGAGCTTGGTCGCCGGCAGGTCAGCGGGAATCACTGCCTGGTCGAGCGCGACCCGGTGGAACAGGGCGTCGTAACTGACAATCGTATTGTCGAAGTCGAGCCCGATGCGCATCGCGCCGCGCAACGCTCTAGGCGCCCGGGCGGGCGGTACCCGTCGCGTCGGCCTGACCCTGCTGGGCCAGCCTGGCAAGCACCCGGCTGGCGATCTGTTCCGCAGTCAGCCCGAAGCGCCGGCGCGCATAGTCCTGCGAGCCGACTTCATGCATGAACTCGTCGGCGGTACCGAAGCCCACCAGCGCCGCGCCGCGATCGACATGCGCGCAGCGCCATTCCGCGATTGCGCCGTAGAGACCCCCGATCAGGCTGTGCTCCTCGATCGTGGCGACCACCGCATAGTTGGAGAACACGTCGGTCAGGGTCGCGGTGTCCAGCGGCTTGATCGTGTGGAAGCTCTCGACCCGCACGCTCAACCCCTTGGCGGCGAGCTGGTCTGCGGCGGCGAGCGCGACCGGCATCGTGCTGCCGGCGTTGAGCAGGCAGACGTCGGTCCCGTGGCGCACTGTGATCGATCGGCCAATCTTGAAGTCTGGCCGGGTGGTGTGGATATCGGGCTCACCCTTCTTGCCGATGCGCATGTAGACCGGGCCGTCATGAGCGATCGCTGCGCGCAGGCCCATTCGAACCTCGGTCGCATCGCAGGGCGCGAGCACCGTCATGCCAGGCAGACTGCGCAATATCGCCAGATCTTCAAGCGAGTGGTGGGTCGGGCCGAGTTCCGCGTAAGACAGACCGGACCCGGTGCCGACGATCACCACCGGCGCATTGTGATAGCAGACATCGACCCGGATCTGCTCCAGGCAACGGGTGGTGGTGAATGGCGTGATCGTATAGACCACCGGGCGCAGGCCGGACAGCGCCATCCCGGCGGCAACCCCCATCATGTTGGCTTCGGCGACCCCGCAGTTGAAGAACCGGGTCTCGGCAACCGCCTTGAATTTGTCGAACAGTTTGTTGCCGATGTCACCGGACAACACCACGACCCTGGGGTCTTCCTTGCCCAGATCGGTGATTTCAGCGGCGAACTCGTTCCTCATGCCGGGTCGAGCTCCTTGGCAGCGAGCGCCACTTCGTCCGCCGTCGGCGTGCGGTAGTGCCAGTTGTTGTCGTCTTCCATGAACGAGACGCCCTTGCCCTTGACCGTATGCGCGATGATCGCGACCGGTTTGCCGCTGCCATCGGGTACCTTCGACAGCAGGGTTACCAGCGCCCCCATGTCATGGCCATCCACCTCGCAGGCGTTCCAGCCGAAGGCACGCCACTTGTCGGCGAGCGGGTCGAGTGCCATGATTTCCTGGCTGCGGCCGGTGGCCTGCCACTTGTTGAAATCGATCACCACCGCGAGCCGCTCGACCTTCTGGGCGGCGGCGAGCATCGCGGCCTCCCACACCGAGCCTTCATTGCATTCGCCGTCCGAGAGCAGGGCAATCACGTTGTAGTTGCGCTTGGCAATACGGCCAGCCAGCGCCATGCCCAGCCCGATCGGCAGGCCGTGTCCGAGCGAGCCGGTCGCCGCCTCGATGCCGGGAAGATGCCCGGGTGTCGGAGGATGCTCGGCGAACACCCCGCCGTCCTCGCCGTAGGTTTCGAGCATCGCCTCGGGATAGTAGCCGCGGGCGGCGAGCACATGGAACAGCGCCGGCGCGCCGTGTCCTTTGCTCAGGATGAACCGGTCGCGGTCGACATCGGTCGGGCGCGTCGGGTCGATGCGCAGGGTCGCGAAGTACGCGGCGATCAGGATGTCGACGCAGGACAGGCACGAAGCCAGGTGCGGCGTATGGCTGCGGTACGAGTTGTCGATGATGCGAAGCCGGGTCCGTCTGGCCAGGGCTTCGAGCTCGCTAAGTGGGGGAGGTGTCATCGATGGGCGTCGGGTAGGCGATCAGGGTTTGTGGATGTAGTTCATTTCCTGCTGCCGCAGTTGCTCGAAGAACCGATCCACCCAGGCAACCGTCTGTTCGACGCCCTGCTCGAGGGTGATCTGGTCGGTCCAGCCGAGTTCGCTGCGCAACTTGTTGCTGTTCAACTGGTAAGCAGCATCCTTGCCCAGCCGTTCACCGACCACCTCGACATGCTCCTCGAAGCGAACGCCCATCATCGCGCAGACCATTTCGACCAGTTGTCTGATGGTGATGATGCGCGTCGTGGAGATGTGATAGGTCTCGCCCGGGCGGCCGTCCTGGGCGATGCGCACGGTGGCGTCTGCCACGTCCGCCGCATGGATGAACGACCGCTCGGAATGCCCGCCGCCATGCAACTGGAGCTTGCGTCCGAGCCGGATGAACAGGATCGTCCGCGGCACGATGCGGTAGAGCTGTTGCCCGGGGCCGAACACGTTGGCCGCTCGGGTGAACACGACCGGGAACTTGTAGGCCGCGAAGAAGGTGCGCAGGCTCATGTCGCTCGCCGCGCGCGACACCGCATAGGGCGTGCTCGGGTTGAACGGTGTGCTCTCGTCGATGAAGCCGCCGGTGCTGCCGTAGACCTCGGGAGTGGTGACATGGACGTAGCGATTCATGTACTGGCAGTGGCGCAACCGCTCATGCAGGCGCACCGTCGACACCACATTGGTCATGAACCAGTGGTCGGGGTTGGCCCAGCTCTCGGCCACCATGCTCTGCGCAGCAAAGTTGACCACCACCTGCGGACGCTCGCGGTCCATCAGTGCGAGCAGGGCATCCAGGTCGTGGTTCAGATCGATCTGGTGGAAGCGGAATCCGGCGTCCCGCCCGGACCAGCGGTAGGGAAGGAACGCCGCATGCGGTTCAGGCGAGCGGCTGGTGCCGATTACCTCAGCACCCTGGCCGAGCGCGTAGTCGACAAAGCTCGCTCCCGAGAACGAGTTGCTGCCCAGAACGAGATACTTCACGCGGCCGCCTTCATGCCGGGCGCGACGGCGGATTGGCGTAGAGCCACTGCATCGCGACA
>JBBRCD010000240.1:0-4382 GCA_038205245.1 Burkholderiales bacterium | reverse complement strand
CACCGGTCGCACGCTGGGCGAGGAACTCGAGGCCGCCCCCCCGGGCTGGGATCAGAAGGTGGTGCGCCCGTTCGACAATCCGATCTACAAGGATGGCGCGATGGTCGTGCTGCGCGGAAACCTTGCACCCAATGGCGCGATCATCAAGCAGTGCGCAGCGGCGCAGTCGCTGCTGCAGCATGAGGGACGGGCGGTGGTGTTCAGCTCACTGGCCGATCTGGCACAGCGTGTGGACGATCCCGACCTCGATGTAACTGCTGATGACATCCTGGTGCTGCAGAACTCAGGACCCAAGGGCGTGCCCGGCATGCCCGAGTCGGGCTACCTGCCGATTCCGAAGAAGCTCGCGCAGCAGGGCGTCAAAGACATGGTGCGCGTCTCGGATGCGCGCATGAGCGGCACGGCGTTCGGCACCATCGTGCTGCATGTGTCGCCCGAGTCCGCGATCGGTGGGCCGCTCGCGCTGGTGCGCTCGGGCGATCGCATACGTCTGGATACCGCGGGGCGGCGCATCGATGTGTTGGTGAGTGACGAAGAACTCGCGGTCCGCCGCGCAGCGTGGGTGGCGCCGCCGGTCAAGCCGGAAGATCTTCGCGGCTATCGCAAGCTGTACATGGAAGATGTCGAGCAGGCCGAGCGCGGGGCGGACTTCGCGTTCATGCGCGCGCCTACGCGAGGAATCGTGCCCCGCGCCTGATGCTCATCGGGGACAGACCCCGAGGGTCCGTCCCCTCTCGAACAGTCAGGCGGGCAGTTGGGGCCAGACCCTCGGGGTCTGTCCCCTTTGGTTACCTCAGCGTCTCGCTGCGCTTCGCGATCGTATCGAGCACCTGCCGCCATGACTTGACGAACGCCTCGGCGCCGTCCTGCTGCAACTGACGCGCGAGCACATCGATGTTGATCGCTTGCTGGACGACACGCGACAGGGTCTGCTCGGCGTTGCCGCCGTTTTCCGGCAGTACCAGTCCTACGGTGCCGTGATCCGCGAAAGCGAGCAGCGTTTTCTCCGGCAGGGTATTGACCGTGTCTGGCGCGGCCAGTGCATCCACATAGAGCGTGTCCGGCGCCGCTGGATCCTTGGTGCCGGTGCTCGCCCAGAGCAGTCGCTGAGGACGCGCGCCGGCGGCGGCCAGGCGCTGCCAGCGAGGCGAGGCGAGCAACTGGCGGTAGTCACGGTAGGTGCGCTGGCCGATGGCGATGCCAAGACGGTTGCGCAGAAACGGAAGCACGTTGCCGGCAACCGCCGCGTCCCATCGGCTGATGAACAGCGAGGCGACCGAGTCTATGCGGGGATCGAGACCAGCGTCGATCCGGCGCTCGATGCCGCGCATGAACGCTTCGGCTGCGGCCAGATACTGCGCGGTCGAGAACAGCAGCGTGACGTTGATCGGCACGCCAGCGAAGATCGCTTCTTCGATCGCGGGCAGGCCTTCCGGTGTACCCGGAATCTTCACGAACAGGTTGGGACGATCGGCCAGGCGATGGATCTCGCGCGCCTCCCGGATCGTGCCAGCGGTGTCGCTGGCCAGCAGCGGTGAGACTTCCATCGAAACCCAGCCATCGACCCCACCGGTGCGCTCGAACACCGGGCGGAACAGATCGGCTGCCCGACGCAGGTCTTCCAGCGCGAGCTCGGTGAACAAGGCTTCCCCCGACTTGCCGGCCTTCGCTTTCTCGGCGATCGCCAGGTCATAGGCTTTGCTGCCGCCGATCGCCCCGGCGAAGATCGTCGGGTTCGAGGTGAGCCCGGTCACCGACAGCTCGGCGATATAGCGCGCCAGCGTGCCGTTGTCGAGCAGGTCACGGGTGATGTTGTCCAGCCAGAGGCTCTGGCCGAGGTCGTGCAGACGCTGTGTCGGCTTCATCGTTCTTTTGGGAAAGGGTGGGGAGGGCGGCGCGTGGATGATCGTCTCTGTTTTGGGTTGGCGGGTTGTCAAGTTCCTCTGGAGGGTAGTTACAACCTGCGCGTCGCTGAATCAGTTTGACGAGTGACAGCCACCGGGTTGCCTATAAGCAGAAAAAGACCAATCAGCCCCGAAAACGAGTCGAGATTAGTCCGTTCGGACTAATGCTCAAACAGAAACCACGTTGACAGGCCAGAATCGGCGCGGCCATACTTGATCAGCACCGCACTGCACGACCCTGGATCGGCAAAGGTACATTCCAACGACGCTTCAAGCATCGGCTGGCACACCCCTTTTCCACCAATCGGTAGATTGTCTGAAACTCTGGAGCCTTTGAAATGAAATCGATTACCCGCACGTTTGTTGCTTCCTCGTTATTGCTTGCATTCTCCGGTTCGGTGACTGCTGCCGGATTGTTCGATGGCGGGTTGCCCACTGGCTGGACCGTAGATGGGGGCAGCACCAGCGCGGGCACCTCGGCTGCTGATGGCGATGTCGGGTTGGCGCCAGGCGGTGGCGCTCGCTATGGCTGGGTATCGACCGCCTCCGGGCTCGTCGGTGTCGGCGCACTGCCCGGCATCGGCGCTGGTAACCTGGCTAACGCGCCTAATGGGTCAACGTTGACGTCGACGCTGTTCTCAGCGACTGCCGGGCAGAATCTGCGCTTCTTCTTCAACTACGTCACCAGCGACGGGGCGGGGTTTGCCGATTACGGCTGGGCGCGGCTGCTTGATGGCGGCGCCAACCCGGTAGCGGTGCTGTTCACCGCGCGGACGACGCCACCCGACAACGGTGTGCCCCAAAACAGTGTGCCCGGCTTCGGGTTGCCGCCGATCGCTGCAACGTTGACGCCTGGCTTTGTGTCGATCCCGGACGTCTTCGTGGGGGGCCAACGAATCGGTCCGACTTGGTCGCCGTTGACGGAAACTCCCGGCGCTTGCTTCGCCGAGGGATGCGGACTGACTGGATGGGTGCAATCGGACTACACGATTGCAGCAGCCGGCAACTACCTGTTGCAGTTCGGTGTCACGAATTGGGATGACAACGGTTTTCAGTCCGGGCTTGCGTTCGACGGGATTACAGTGGGTGGCACGCCTATCGATCAAGTGCCGGTGCAGGTGGTGCCGGTTCCGGGCTCGATCCTGCTGCTCGCGAGCGGTCTGGTCGGGTTGTTGAGCTTGCGCCGCAGGAGTCGCATCTAAACGAAGGGCGGGGAGCGACACGGCACGCCGTGTCGCGTCGGCCATGACTACAGCACCCCCGACAACCCGCCGTCGACGTTTACACAGGTCCCGGTGATGTAGCCCGCTGCATCCGACACCAGGAAGGTGATGGCGTTGGCCATGTCTTCCGGGTCGCCCATGCGCTGCAGCGGCACCGACTTCGCGTTCTTCGTGTAGTGCTCCTCAATGGTTACGTTCAGCCGTTTGGCCGAACGTGCCTGTTGCGGGGTCTTGATCTTGCCCACGCAGACCACGTTGACCCGGATGTTGTGCGGGCCGAGTTCCTTCGACAGCGCCTTGGCCAGCGTGGCACCGGCCTGGCGGCTGACCACGGTCGGCAACTGATTCGCACCCGGGGTGGCGGCGGCGGCCATGGTGAGGTTGATGATCGAGCCACTCTTCTGCGCCTTCATCGTCGGCAGTACCAGCCTGATCATGCGCATGGGGGCGAACAGTTTCACCTCGACATCCTCCTGCCAGCGCGCCTCGTCGATCTCGTCGAACGACAACTGGCCGGAGCCACCGGCGTTGTTGACCAGGATGTCGATCCGGCCGAACGCCTTCAACACCTGCTGAACCCACTGCTGCATCTGCTCTGCGTTGGTGGCGTCGCCCTGGAAGGTGTGCACGGTCGAGCTGGTCGCCTTCAGCTCCTTCTCAACTGCGGCGAGCGGCTCGGCACGCCGGGCGCAGACCGACACGATGGCGCCTTCTGCTGCGAGCTTCAGTGCCGTCGCGCGGCCGATGCCTTCGCTGCCGCCGGTGATCAGGGCAACCTTGCCTTTGAGTCCGAGTTCCATTGGGGAGTCTCCGAAGTGTGTTGGGAGTGAACTACCGGGAGGCGGAGACATACCCCAATCGGGGTCTGTCTCTTGGCCGCTATCGGTCGTGTCTGTTTAGGGTCTGCGCTACCTGCCTGCGTGCAGTTCCTTGATCTGCGCCAGTGGTGCACCGATCTCGCGCAGTACATGCTCCGGTCCGGGCGGCATCATGTTCGCCGGGTGCAGATGCGACGGCTTGCCATGCCATTGCACATAGCCGCCGACCCAGCGCGAGCGCTCGACGATGCGTGAGCCGAAGTTGCGCCGCTTAACATCATAGTCCGCGAGTGCCGCCGGCACGTCACCGCCTGCGGCATCGAGCTGATTGACCAGATCGAGCGCATCCAGTGCCGCCTTGCTCACCCCGGCGCCGATATGCGGCCGGGCGACGAAGGCAGCATCGCCCAGGAGTGCGACCCGCCCCTTGCCGACCT
>JBBRCD010000239.1:0-4401 GCA_038205245.1 Burkholderiales bacterium | reverse complement strand
GCCACTTCGGGTTGATAGGGCGCCCTGCCGTGACTACAGTCACATGGCTATGTCTCTTCTCGCTCAAAATCAATGAACTCCGAAGTTTCCAAGTCCAGGTTCAAGGCTCACGCGCTGGAGATATTCCGGCAGATCGAACTGACCGGCGAACCCACCATCGTCACTGATCGCGGCTTGCCATCGCTGATCATCCGGAAATTTTCCAGCTCAGATAGGAGCGTGCTTGATCGCCTGCGCGGGTCTGTCGTTCGCTACGAGTCTCCCCTCGAGCCCTTAGCGAGCGATGACTGGGAGGGGCTGCGTTGATCGTGCTGCGTTGATCGTGCTGGAGATCATCGTGCTGGAGATCATCGTGCTAGATCATCGTGCCGGACACCCACGCACTGCACATCGTGCTGGACACCCACGCACCGATCTGGTGGGTGAAAGACGACGCGAATCTGCCGCCGGCGGCGCGGCAGGCGATCAAAAGTACACTTCAGTCCGGTGGCCCGGGGTTGGTCTCCGCCATCACCGCGTGGGAGATCGCCGTGCTGGTCGGGCGCGGGCGGCTGTCGCGCGCGTTGAGCATTGATGACTGGCTTCTGGCTGTATCCAGCATCGAATGCGTCGAGATAGTTACCGTCAGCCACTCGGTTGCTGTTCAGTCGACGCGCTTGCCAGGCGAGTTCCTTAACGATCCGACCGACCGGATGATCGTCGCCTTGGCGCGAGAGCGAAACGCCATCCTCGTGACCGCCGACGAGAAGATTCATCGCGATCCGCACGTCCGTTTCGCATGGTGACCGCGACAAGCGGCTCGTTACTGATGACCAGTCCTGCCGTGTGTCGACCCTCAGCCAACCTTTGCGAGTCGCATAAACGTCAATCAGCCGGGACACCCCCCAATGGAAATCCTTCACCACGGTGCCTCGCGTGGCACCACCGGTAGCTGCCACCGCCTTCAGGTCGATGCGGACAACGCCATCCTGATCGACTGCGGGCTGTTTCAGGGCGCGGAAACCAGTGGCGCGGACGAGGCAACGTGGCAGCAGATCGATTTCTCGATTCAGGACGTGCGCGCGCTGATCGTCACTCATGTGCATATCGACCATGTCGGGCGCTTGCTCTATCTGATGGCGGCCAGATTCCGCAGGCTGATCTTCTGAACCAGGCCACCCGCTGTTTTGCTACCGCTGGTGATCGAGGACGCGCTGAAGGTCGGCTTCACCCGCGATCCGCGAGTCATCAATGCGGCGCTCTCGCGCATGTGCGAACAGATCGTCGCACTTGACTACGGAGTCTGGCGCAGCGTGATTGACCACGCGGCGCAGCCGGTGCAGCTGCGCTTGCAACCCGCCGGGCACATTCTTGGTTCTGCGTAAGTGGAACTTGAGGTCGGGAAAGGGAAGGGCGCTCAGCGCGTGATGTTCTCCGGTGATCTCGGCGCGCCGCATGCGCCGCTGCTGCTGGCACCTAACCCATCTTCGTCACTGCAAAAATAATATCATTATCAATCAATAGTATAGGGCATCTTATTTGAGCGTATGGCACTACACGTCGGTTTTCACACGTCGTGCTCAGGGCGGAAGTGGCGTTGCCATTCCAGCGAAGGCCCGAAACCAAACTTCGTCAGTCCGCCGAAGCCCGGAAACCAAGCATCGTCGTTCCGGTGAAGGTCGGAATCCAGAAGAAGCAATGGACCGAACCCCGGCTGCTGCGGCATCGTCTGCTTCCAGAAGGCGATGCGGCATCATCTCGCCCAGAGTGCTAACGGCTACGCCCCCCACCCACCTCACGCTTGCACCTGCCACCGCAATCGACTACCGTGCGTTCACGCGTTGAACGCACTTCAGGGGATTGCGTGCAGGTCTGGTTTGCTGTCGTCACCAAGCCTCGATCCGAGGCAATCGCCCATGAGCACCTGCTGCGGCAGGGATTCGATTGTTTGCTGCCAAGGCTGCGGCGCATTCGCCGTGGTCCCAGCGGCCTGAAGTCGCAGGTCGAGTGCCTGTTTCCCAACTACCTGTTTTTGCGCGCCGACACCCAGCACACCTCGTTGGCACCGGTCCGCTCGACGCGCGGTGCGCGCGGCGTAGTGCGGTTCGGCGGAGTGCCGGCTGAGGTGCCTGAGGCGGTCATCGAGAACATCCGCAAGCGCGTCGATGAAGCGGATGGCTTCGTCCGACTCGAGGCTCCGCTGCTCACTCCAGGTCAGTCGGTTCGATTGACCGATGGTCCGCTATCGGGGCTCGACGCGGTGTTCGTCATGAATGAGGGCGCGGATCGGGTCCGGCTGCTGCTGCAGCTGTTGGGGACCACCCGTGAAGTGAATGTTCCGCGCGAGCAGCTCGCGATTCGGCTCTGAATTACCCGCAGCGCAAGCTGCGAATCACAATCCGCGCAGCACCCGGCAATCGAATCGCCCAGCCCCGAAGGGCGGTAGCGTTCCTAGAGTCTGCCAACACCATCCCGTGAACGACGACCTCCGCCTGCAGCTGCTCCGGCTGCTCACCGATTACCCTGAGCTGTCGCAGCGCGAGCTGGCCCAGCGTCTCGGGCTGTCGCTGGGCAAAACCAATTACTGCCTGCGTGCCTTGGTCGACAAGGGCTTAGTCAAGGTCAACAACTTCCGCACCAGCCAGAACAAGCTGGCCTACGCCTACGTGCTCACGGCTAGCGGGATGCGCGCCAAAGTTCAGGCGACATCCACCTTCTTGCGCCGCAAGCAACTTGAGTACGCGCGCCTTGAGCACGAGATCGCCGAGTTGCGAGCCGAAGTCTCGGCCGGATCGGAGCAGGCGATGAGGCAGGGGGGGCGGGAATGAGCACCATTCTGGTCACCGGCAGCGCCGGATTCATTGGCTACCATGTCGCAAGCCGCCTTCTGGCGCGCGGCGATCAGGTGGTGGGGGTCGACAATCTGAACCCCTACTACGACGTCAAGCTTAAGCGCGCTCGACGTGATCGTCTTGAGACATCGGCCCGCTACAGGCATGTCGATGCTGACCTGGCCGACCGGTCGGCCATCGACGCTGTGTTCGGCCATACAAGGCCGGACAAGGTGATCAACTTGGCTGCGCAGGCTGGTGTGCGCTACGCGGCCGAGAATCCGCATATTTACGTCGCCAGCAACGTAACCGGATTCCTGCACATCCTCGAGGGCTGTCGGCACCACGGGGTTCAGCACTTGGTGTTTGCTTCCACCAGCTCAGTGTACGGGGCGAACGGGTCGATGCCCTTCTCCGAGCATCAGCCGGCGGAGCATCCGATGACCCTTTACGCCGCAACCAAGAAGGCCAACGAGTCGATGGCGCACAGCTATGCCAACTTGTTCGGCGTGCCCTGCACGGGCCTTCGCTTCTTCACGGTATACGGCCCTTGGGGACGACCGGACATGGCGCTCTTCCTTTTCACCAAAGCAATCCTCGCCGGCGAAGCAGTGAAGATTTTCAACTATGGCAAGCATCGGCGCAGCTTCACCTACATCGATGACATCGTTGAGGGCATCCTCCGTGTCCTCGATCAGCCACCGTGCGGCAATGCCAGCTGGGACGCGATGCAACCCGATCCTGCAACCAGCAGAGCCCCTTGGCGCCTTTACAACATTGGCTGCAATGAGAGCGTGAAGATTACGCGCTATGTCGAAGTGCTGGAAGAGTGCCTGGGGCGCAAGGCGATCGTGGAGTTGTTACCGTTGCAGCCAGGAGACGTGCCGGATAGTCAGGCCAATTGCGAGGATCTCGAGCTCGCCACCGGCCATCGCCCCTTGATCGGTGTCGAAACCGGCGTGCCGAGGTTCGTCGAGTGGTACCTCGATTACTACGGTAGCAGGGCATGAGCACGATCCTAGTCACCGGAGGTGCGGGCTACATCGGCAGCCACGCCTGTAAGGCGCTGGCCGCTGCGGGCCACAAGCCGGTGGTTTACGACAACCTCGTCCACGGCCATCGTTGGGCGGTGAAGTGGGGGCCATTCGAAGAAGGCGACATTGCTGACCGAGCGCGTCTGAACGACGCCTTCGCTCGATGGAACCCCGACGCCGTCATGCACTTCGCCGCTTACGCTTACGTCGGCGAGTCGGTGTCGGACCCCGGCAAGTATTACCGCAACAATGTCGCGGGCTCACTCACCTTGCTGGAAGCCATGCGCGACCATGGCATTCACAGAATGGTCTTTTCCAGCTCCTGCGCCACCTATGGGGTACCGCACCGGGTTCCGATCAACGAAGCGCATCCGCAGTTTCCGATCAATCCATACGGTGCATCCAAATTGATGATTGAACGCATGCTTGAGGACTTCGGCCGCGCGCACGGTTTGCGTGCGGCCAGCCTGCGCTATTTCAATGCGGCCGGTGCCGACTTCGATGGCGACATCGGTGAGGATCATGAACCAGAAACCCACCTCATCCCGTTGCTGCTG
>JBBRCD010000238.1:0-4467 GCA_038205245.1 Burkholderiales bacterium | reverse complement strand
CTGTTCGAAGGCGCAACTGAGGCGGATAGTCATGGCGTTCTAACACCGCCCGCCAGGTGGCGTCGAGCTGGACCAGTTCGCCGCGTATCGGTGCGCCTTCGAACAGGAAGCGTCGGATCGAATCGGACATGAGTGAAGCCGCGTGCAGGGTCAGTTCACCGGCAGCAGCACCAGCGCCGCCAGCGGCGGCAGCCGCACCCGCATCGAGGCGGGCTGGCCGGACCACGCCTCTGCGGTGGCATCGACAAAACCGCTGTTGCCCAGATTGCTGCCGCCATATATTGCCGAGTCGCTGTTCAGCGCCTCGCGGTAGCGCCCCGGTTGCGGCACCCCGAGCCGGTGCGACAGCCTGGGCACCGGGGTGAAGTTGAGCGCGACCACCGCATGACGTCCATCGCGTGCGCGGCGGATGAAGGTGAGCACCGATTGCTCGGCGTCGTTGCAGTCGATCCACTCGAAGCCGCCGGACTCGAAGTCGAGCTGGCTCAAGGCGGGTTCGTCCCGGTACAGCCGATTGAGGTCGCCTGCGAGCACCTGCACGCCGCGATGGCAGTCGAGCGCGAGCAAACTCCAGTCGAGTTCCTGCTGGGAGTTCCACTCGCGGCCCTGCGCGAACTCGTTGCCCATGAACGACAGTTTGCGCCCTGGCGTGGTTGCCTGAAGGGCGAGTAGCAGACGCACGCCGGCGAACTTCTGCCAGGCGTCGCCGGGCATCCGGTCGAGCAGCGAGTGCTTTCCATGCACCACCTCGTCATGCGACAGGGGCAGCACGAAGTTCTCGCTGTAGGCATACAGCTGGCCGAAGGTCAGCTGGTGA
Organism: Burkholderiales bacterium; assembly: GCA_038205245.1. GTDB lineage: Bacteria > Pseudomonadota > Gammaproteobacteria > Burkholderiales > CAIKXV01 > CAIKXV01. The sequence goes on along the minus strand of JBBRCD010000238.1, from coordinate 3,650 downwards.
TGGTGGAAGCGCCGGTGCACCGGGTCGAGCCGGACATAAGACAGCGTGTCGTGCATCCACCCCATGTTCCACTTCATCGAGAAGCCCAGCCCGCCCAGCCAGGTCGGACGCGACACCATCGGCCAGGCAGTGGACTCCTCGGCGAAGGTGAGTGCCCCCGGGAACTGCCCATGCACCAGCGCATTGAGTTCGCGCAGGAAGCCGATCGCGCCCAGATTCTCGCGCCCGCCGAAACGGTTGGGCAGCCATTCCCCGGCCTTGCGCGAGTAGTCGAGATAGAGCATCGAGGCCACGGCATCCACCCGCAGCCCGTCGAAATGGAACTCGTCCAGCCACCAGCTCGCCGAGGACAGCAGGAAGCTGCGCACCTCGTTGCGCTCGAAATTGAACACGCAGGTGCCCCAGTCCGGGTGCAGGCCCATGCGCGGGTCGTCGTGTTCGTAGAGCGCGGTGCCATCGAAGCGGGCCAGCGCGAACGGGTCGGACGGAAAATGCCCAGGTACCCAGTCCAGAATGACGCCGATGTCGGCCTGATGGCAGCGATCGATCAGGTGCTTCAGATCGTCCGGGTTGCCGAACCGGCTGGTCGGCGCGAAGTAGCCGACGGTCTGATAACCCCAGGATTCGTCCAGGGGATGCTCGGTCAGCGGCAGGAACTCGATATGGGTGTAGCCGAGTTCGGTCACATACGGGATCAGCGCGTCGGCCAGTTCTCGATAGCTGTAGAAGCGCCCGTCCGGATGCCGGCGCCACGACCCGGCATGCACCTCGTAGATGCTCATCGGCTGCTCGAGCCAGTTGGCCTCGGCGCGGCGCGCGAGCCAGGCCTGGTCGGTCCAGGTGTGCGTGCCCGGGGCAGGCGTGACGCTGGCGTTGCCGGGACGCACCTCATAGGCGCGGGCATACGGATCGCTGCGGGTGAACACCGCGCCGGAGTCACGATTGCGGATTTCGAACCGGTACAGCGATCCGCTCGGCAGGTCCGGCAGGAACAGCTCCCAAACCCCGGAGCTGCCACGCGAGCGCATCGGATGCACCCGTCCGTTCCACTGGTTCCAGTTGCCGATGACGCTCACCCGCTCGGCGTTCGGCGCCCACACCGAGAAGCGAAACCCGGGTACAGCGCCCGCCGGAGCCGGCTCGCAGCCGAGCGTCTGCCAGGCCTGGGTGAGCCGCCCCTCATTGAACAGGTACAGTTCGGCGTCGCCGATCTGCGCGGCGAACGAGTAGGGATCATGCCAGTCGCGCGTGTCGCCGTTGTCGAAGGTGGCGCTCAGCCGATACGGCCAGGCTGGGGGATACGCGCCGCGCCATTCAAACAGGCCGGCCGGGTGTACCCGTTGCAATAGCTGCGTGCCGGTGTTCACACTTGACCGGCCTGGCTCGTCGGGCTGCAGCAGCCGTACCTCGCGTGCGTGAGGCTCGAACACCCGCAGCAGGTAGCCCGCGCCGTCCTGATGCAGCCCGAGGTAGTCGAACGGAGCGCCCAGCCGGCCGTCCAGCAGTCGGGCCAGAGGGCTGCCGCCATCCGGCTCGAACGACGGCTGTACCGGGACCGGCGCGAACGGCGCAGGCGTCATCGGCGCGTCATCGTTCGCCGCCGGTCCGGTGCCGGCTGCGCGCGCCTGCGGCGTCAACAATCCGTTGACTTGCGTCGGGAGGTCGTGTCTCATGGATCGAAGAAGCATACAGGACTGAAGGTGTCCTTTTGGCCTTCGAAACCGCCGCCGCTCGGTCGCCGACGCCCCGTCGCTGACGCTGTGTCGACTGGCATTCGGGGGTCAGTGCTCAACTCCAGGGACGTACAAGACCTCGGATAGCCGCACGCGGAGTGTTTCAGGATCATGCCGGTCAGCCCAGAGAATCGAGACCATGCCGCAGCCGCGATCGCCCAGAGCGACGGGGCGGCCAATCCCCGCTTCGTCAGCCAGCTCACCAAGAACGCGTTCGCGCTGATCCTCGCCGGAGGCCGCGGGGCACGGCTGAAACAGCTCACCGACTGGCGGGCCAAGCCGGCACTGGCCTTCGGTGGCAAGTTCCGGATCATCGATTTTGCCCTGTCCAATTGTGTGAACTCGGGCGTGCGCCGCATCGGCGTGGCCACCCAGTACAAGTCGCACAGCCTGATCCAGCATATCCAGCGCGGCTGGAGCTTCCTCGACGGGCGCTTTGACGAGTTCGTGCAACTGCTGCCAGCGCAGCAGCGGGTCGAGGAGGCCTGGTATCGCGGCACCGCCGACGCGGTCTTCCAGAACCTGGATATCCTGCGCGAGCACGCTCCAGAGCATGTAGTGATCCTGGCTGGCGACCAGGTCTACAAGATGGACTACGGCAAGCTGCTCGCCTGGCATGTGAGCCGGCAGGCCGACCTCACCGTCGCCTGCATCGAGGTGGCGCGCGATGAGGCGCGCGGCTTCGGTGTCATGGGTGTCGACTCGACCGACCGGGTCACCGACTTCCATGAGAAACCGGCCGAGCCGCCGACGCTGCCGGGCGACCCCACCCGGTCGCTCGCCAGCATGGGCGTCTATGTGTTCAACGCCGCCTTCCTCTACGAGCAGGTGATGCGCGACGCCGACGAGCCGAAGTCGACCCATGATTTCGGCCACGACCTGATTCCCTATCTGGTCTCGCGTTACCGCGTGTTCGCCCACCGCTTCAGCGAGAGCTGCGTGCGGGCTGAAGGCGAGGCCGTCTACTGGCGCGATGTCGGCACCATCGACGCGTTCTGGGAGGCCAACCTGGAGCTGACCCGGGTCACCCCGGCATTGAACATGTATGACAGCAGCTGGCCGATCTGGACCTACCAGGAGCAGCTGCCCCCGGCCAAGTTCGTGTTCGACGAGACCGATCGGCGCGGCATGGCGGTCGATTCGCTGATCTCCGGCGGCTGCATCATCAGCGGCTCGCGGGTACGCGGCTCGCTGCTCTACTCCGCCGTGCATGCGCATTCCTACTCGTCGATTGAAGCCTCGGTGCTGCTGTCGGGTGTCGACGTCGGCCGTCATGCCCGGCTGTACCGGGTGATCGTCGATGAGGGCGTGCGCATTCCCGAGGGTATGGTGATCGGTTACGACCATGCCGAGGATCTGAAGCGCTTCCATGTGTCCGAAGGCGGTATCACGCTGGTAACCGCCGAGATGCTCGGCCAGTCGCAGCGGCGCATCCGTTGAGCGGCGCGGTCCGATGACCAAGCGCCTCGAGCTGGTGCTGTTCTGGCACATGCATCAGCCGGACTATCGTGATCCGGCGAGCGGCGAGTTTCTGCTGCCCTGGGTGTATCTGCATGCGCTGAAGGACTACAGCGACATGGCCGCACACCTGGAACGGCACCCCGGGATGCGTGTGGTGGTGAACTTCGTGCCGGTGCTGACCCGGCAGCTCGAAGACTATGCCCGGCAGTTCGCCGCCGGCGGCGCGGCCGGGCTTGGCCGGCGCCATGCCCCCGCCCAGTTTCGTGACCCTCTGCTCCGGGTGCTGGCCGCTGAAGATCCGGCGACGATCGCCCCGGCGGATCGGGCCCGGGTACTCGACCTGTGCTTTCGCGCCAATCCGCGCACCATGATCGAGCCGTTCGCCGGCTATGCCCGTCTGGCCGAGATCCATCGCCGTTGCACGGCGGACGGTCTCGATCTCACCGACTATCTGTC
>JBBRCD010000237.1:0-4486 GCA_038205245.1 Burkholderiales bacterium | reverse complement strand
GTGCTGCCCTTCCCGCCCAGCGGTCCAACCGATATCGTGGCGCGGCTGGTGGGCCAGAAGCTGTCCGAGGCGCTCGGGGAGGCGGTGGTGATCGAAAACCGCGCGGGGGGCGCCGGGGTGATCGGTGCCACTGTTGCGGCCAAGGCTGCACCGGATGGCCATACGATGATCCTGGGCGGGATCACCACCTTCGGCATCGCGCCCTCGCTTCACAAGAACCTGCCGTTTCATCCGATCCGCGACTTTGCGCCGGTGACGATGGCCACCCGGCAGTCGATCATGCTGATGACCAACCCGTCGCTGCCGGTGAAGTCGGTGAAGGACTTCATCGCCTTCGCACGCGCCCGGCCCGGCAAGGTCGACTTCGGATCGTCCGGGCCTGGCGGGTCGGGTCACATGGCGGGTGAACTGTTCCGGATGATCGCTGGTGTCGATATCGTCCATATTCCGTACAAGGGGGCCCCGCCGGCACTGGCCGACCTGATGGGCGGGCAGATCCCGACGATGTTCGGCACCATGCTCGCCGCCGTGCCGAATGTGCGCTCGGGCCGGGTGCGTGCCCTCGCGGTCACCGGTGCCCAGCGTGCCACCGCTCTGCCCGAGGTGCCTACCTTCGCCGAAGCGGGACTGCCGCAGTACGAAGCGAGTTCCTGGAACGGCTTCCTGGTACCGGCGGGTACGCCGCCAGCGGTGATCGAACGGTTGAATACCGAGCTCGTGCGCATCCTGCGCTCGCCAGAGGTACAGGACCGGTTAATCGCTGACGGCGCGACCGCATCGCCGAGCACGCCAGAAGCGTTCGGTGCGTTCATCAAGGCCGAGATCGCGAAGTGGGCCAAGGTGGTCGAGGCCGCAGCGATCCGGATCGAATAGCCGGATCGACTAGCCGGATCGATCAGCGTAATCGATCAGACGAATCGATCAGACGAATCGATCAGACGGGTCGATCAGACGGGTCGATCGAACCGAGCGCCCCCCATTGAACGGAACCGCGCACGCCATGCAGAACGAATGCCGATCGCTTGCGCAGTCCCTGTTCTCGCCGCGCAGCGTCGCCCTGGTCGGCGCCTCGGCCGATGCGGCGAAGAACAACGCGCGCCCGCAGCGCTTCCTGCGCGCTCATGGCTACACCGGGCGCATCCTCCCGATAAACCCGGGCCGGGACGAGATCTTCGGCGAGCGCGCCTACCCCGATGTGCGCTCCGCGCCCGGTCCGATCGATCATGCATTCATCATGGTCCCGGCGAAGGCGGTACCCGATGTGATCGACCAGTGCTGCGAGCGCGAAGTGCCGGTTGCCACCATCTTCAGCGCCGGCTTCGCAGAACTGGGTGAAGAAGGTCTCGCGCGCCAGCGCGCGATCGTCGAGCGCGCACGCGCCGGGGGGCTGCGCCTGATCGGACCGAACTGCATGGGCGTGGTCAACGTGCCCGGCCACACCGCGCTGTCGATCAATGCGGTGCTCGCCGATGGCGCGTTGCGGCCCGGCCCGCTAAGCGTGATATCGCAGAGCGGCAGCATGCTGGGCACGCTGCTTTCGCGCGCACAACCACGCGGCCTGGGCTTCTCCAAGCTGGTGTCGCTGGGCAACGAGTGCGATCTGGGCGTGGGCGAGATCGCCGATCTGCTGGTCGACGACCCGGACACCGGCGCGATCCTGCTGTTCCTGGAAACCTTTCGCGATGCGCATCACCTGGCGCATGCGGCACGCCGTGCGCATCTGGCAGGCAAGCCGGTGATCGCGTTCAAGCTCGGCCGGTCCGAGGTCGGGCGGCGCGCGGCCGCCTCGCACACCGGCGCAATGGTCGGCGGCGATGAGCTGGCCACCGCGTTCTTCCGCGCGCACGGCATCCTGCGCGTGGACATGATGGAAAGCCTGTTCGAGCTGCCGATGCTGGTCGCCGGCCACCGCCCGCCGAAGGGACGGCGGGTCGCCGTGCTGACCGGTACCGGCGGTGCTGCCGCCATGGTCGCCGACCGGCTGGGAGTGCTCGGTGCCGAAGTGGTTGCGCCGCCCGCGGCCATGATCGAGCGCCTGCGCGCCGAGGGCCTGCCGATCAGTGATTCGCCGATCACCGACATTCCGATGGGCGGCAGCGACAAGGGGGCGTATACCGCCATCCTGTCGGCGCTGCTCGATTCGGATCACTGCGACGCGGTGGTTTCCGTGATCGGCTCGAGTTCCAGGACCAATCCGCAGGTGGTGGCCGATCGCGTGCTCAAGGCGAACCCGCGCAACAAGCCGCTGGCGGTATTCCTCGCCCCGCTCGCCGACGAGGGACTCGCGCTGTTGCATGCCAGTGCGGTCGCCGGGTTCCGAACGCCGGAGAGCTGCGCCGACTCGGTGAACGCGTATCTGAACTGGCGTACTCCGGTGCCCGAATGCGCGCTCGACCGCAACGCATTGGAGTCCGCCGATGCCGTGCTGAGGCGTCTCGGGGCGCCGGCCGGCAGCGACCGACTGAACGAACGCGATGCAGGCGCCTTGTTCGCGGCACTGGGCATCCCGACTGCGCCCGCGCAGGTGATCAACAGTCCAGACCAGGCCATCGATGCGGCCGGGCCGGTCGCCGTCAAGCTGCTGTCGCCAGACATCCCGCACAAGACCGATGCCCGCATGGTGTGCCTGAATCTCACCGGCCCGGCGATTGCCGCGGCAGTGCGGTCGATGTTCACCCGCGCCGCGAATGAGTTCCCGCAGGCGAGGGTCGACGGCGTGCTGGTGCAATCCATGGAGCACGGCCTTGCCGAGGTGATCCTCGGTTTACGCCGCGACCCGGAGCTCGGCCCGGTGGTAATGCTGGGCAGCGGCGGGATTCTGGCCGAACTGCGCCGCAGCTTCAGCGTGCGGCTGGCGCCAGTAAGCCTCGAGGCCGCGCACGAGATGATCGACGAAGTAGCGGAACTCGCCTTGCTGCAGGGCTATCGCAACCTTCCGCGCGGGGACATCGATGCGCTGGCGCGCGCAGTGCAATCGATGTCGATGCTGGCTGCCGTGAGCGCACGTACCGTGGCCGAAGCGGAGATCAACCCGCTGATCGTCAAGGCCGAGGGCGAGGGCGTAGTGGCTGTGGACGGGCTGGTGGTGTTCGATGAGAAACACAACACAGGAGGACGGCAATGAGCACGACCACCAGCATGACCCCTGGCACGAACACCGGGCAGAACGATGAAGGTGCCAATGCCAGCCGCCGACTGGCCGAGCATGTCGCAGCCATCGGCCGCGAGCCGCTGGCGCCGGACGTGGTGCATGCCTTCCGCCGCGCCTTCCTCGACTTCCTCACCTGCGCGATCGCCGGTTCTGCGATGCCGGTCTCGCGTACGCTGATGGACTACTTTGCAGAGACCGACGCGACCCGGGTCGCCTCGGTGATCGGAACACCGCTGCGCTTGTCCGCGCAGAACGCGGCCTTCGTCAACGGCGCGAATGTGCACGGGCTGGATTTCGACGACGGCTTCACCCAGGGATCGGTGCATCCGGCAGGGTCCGTGTTCTCGGCGCTGATGGCGGCCGCGCAGACCACCGGCGCCTCGGATCGCAGCATCGTCGCCGCGGCGGCTGCAGGCTACGACATCACCTGCCGGATCGCCTCGGCGATCCATCCCGCCACGGCCCGGCGCGGCTATCACAACACGGCGATCGCCGGGGTGTTCGGCGCCACTGCGGCGGTGTGCAACCTGTACCGGCTCGATGCGGCGCAGACGCTGCATGCGCTGGGTCTGGCGGGGAGCTTCTCGGCCGGCATCCGCGAGTATCTGGACGAGGGTGCAGAGATCAAGCGCATCCACCCGGGCAAGGCCGCCCGGGACGGACTGCTCTGTGCAGATCTCGCCCGCCGCGGGATCACCGGCCCGAGCCGCGTCCTCGAAGGCCGCTACGGCTTCTTCCGCACCCACCTGGATGTCGACGCCGGCGAGGTGAAGTGGGCGCGCCTGTTCGAAGCACTGGGCGAGCGTCTGGAGATCACCGGCGTGTACTTCAAGCCCTACCCGTGCTGCAGGCACTATCACGCATGCATCGACGGCATTCGCGCTCTTTGTGCCGCGCATGCGATCACCGCGGCGCAGGTCGAGCATATCCATATGGGCTTGTACGCGGTCGGTGCCAACGGCCACGACCACAAGCACGTCGACTCTCTGCTGGACGCACAGATGAGCGCGCCCTGCGCAGCGGCGCTTGCCATCGTCTGCGGCGACGTCACCGCGCAGGACTTCCTGCCGGCGACACTCGACCGACCGGACGTGCGCGCGCTGATCGACTGCTGTGAAACAGTGATCGACCCGGAGTGTGAGCGGGTCTATCCGGGCGTGCGCACCGGTTATGTCCGCCTGCATCTGCGCGATGGGCGGGTGTTCGAACAGCGTGTAGTGTCGCCGCGCGGGGAGAAAGAGAACCCGATGACCGATGACGACCTGATCGCCAAGTTCACCTCCAACTGCACGCCGCTCATCGGTAGCGCGCGTGCGGGCACGATGCTAAGGGAAG
>JBBRCD010000236.1:0-4499 GCA_038205245.1 Burkholderiales bacterium | reverse complement strand
CGCCGAGTTGCCCCCCGAGGTGCTGCCATACATCTATCCCAGCCGCTACTGCCAGTCCGACCGCCTGAACCAGCTCGCGCGGGCCGAGTTCGGCGGCTTGCGGCAGGGCTACTGGCGGGTGCGGGCGATCCAGGACTGGGTGCACCGCAGGACCCGCTTCGTGTCGGGCAGTTCCAACGCCACGACCTCGGCGGTAGATACCCTGATCGAGCACGTCGGCGTCTGCCGTGACTTCGCGCACCTCATGATCGCGCTGTGCCGTGCGCTCAACATCCCGGCCCGCTTCGTCACCGGGATCGACTACGGCTCCGATCCGTCCTACGGGCCGACGGATTTCCACGCCTATGTGGAGACCTACCTCGGCGGCCGGTGGTACCTGTTCGACGCTTCAGGCATGGCGCTGCCGATGGGCTTCGTGCGCCTTGGCACCGGACGCGACGCCGCGGACACTTCGTTCGCGACCATCTTCGGCGCGGTCAACTCCGCGGCGCCGATGGTCGGCGTCGAAGGCCTCGCCGACGAAGCCAACGGCATCGTTCTGCCCTACGCGTGCGTGGATGCGCTCTCCACCGATGGTCAACCGCCGGCAGTGCGGGCCGCGACCCAGCCGGCGTGAGCCGGCGGCATCCAGACCTCGAGTTGCGGTAGAGAATTGACGACGCCGCCTGCAGCCGGTTGCAGCACGAAGAGACTAAACAGGGCACGCGTTCCCCTCATCAGCGGCGGCGCGGGAGCATGAGCACGGCCTCCAGCCCGCCTTCCGGCCGATTCGCAAGGCGGATATCGCCGCCGTGGATACGCGCGATGCCCCGCGCGATCGCCAGCCCCAGTCCGGTACCCCCGGTGCCGCGGTTTCGAGACGTTTCGAGCCGGAAATAGGGTTCGAACACCCGCTCGAGATCCGCCTCCGGGATGCCCGGCCCGCGATCGAGCACCCGGATCTCCAGGGCGTCCGGACGCTCGGCGGCGATCACCCGGGCATCGGTACCGTACTGGATCGCGTTCTGCATCAGGTTCGAGAGGCAGCGCTTGAGTGCCTGCGCACGCCCGACGAACGGCATCAGCCCCTCGGCTTCAACCGCCACCATGCCGCCTGACTCCTGCAGGTCGGACTGCAGGCTCTCGAGAAGCGCCCGCATGTCGATCGTGGCAGGCAGCTCTTCGGCATCGACGCCGCGCATGAAATCCAGCGTTGCGGCGACCATCGCCTCCATCTCGGCGAGGTCCGCGCTGAACCGCGCACGCAGGCCCGGGTCGTCCAGCAGTTCTGCGCGCAGCCGGAGGCGGGTGATCGGCGTCTTCAGGTCATGCGACATCGCGGCCAGGAATCGCGTGCGCTCCTGCAGGTAGCGAGCCAACCTCTCCTGCATGGTGTTGAACGCATGCGCGGCACGGGCCACCTCGACCGGGCCGGTTTCGGGCAGCGGTGAGCGATGGATGTTGCGGCCCAGTTCATCGGCGGCGTCGGCGAGCTGGGCCAGCGGCCGCGTGACCCAGCGCACCGCCAGCAGCGAAACCACGAACACCGAGCCGAGCACGACCGCAACGCTGAGCAGCATGCGCAGCGGCCAGTGGCTGGTCGAGGCCGGCGGCCGCGCATCGAAGGTGATCGGCGTGCCGTCGGCGAGGCGCGTCTGCACCACGAACGCAGGCCCGCCACCGGACTGTTTCATCATGCGCAGGTGCAGCGCAGACCCGGGGCCATGTTCGGGTCCGTATCCGGGTCCGGGTCCGTATCCGGGTCCGGGTCCGGCGCCGGCGCCGGGTCCCATCGGTGGTGGTGCATCCGACGGCCGGACATTGGTCATGGCCACGGTGAACTCGCGTGCATCGCCTACCGACCGCTGCAGGAAGGCGGCGAACAACAGCGCGCGCGCACGCTGCTCGGCGGACTGCAACGGCAACGGGCCCTGCGGCGTGTCGACTTCCACACGCATCTGCGGCGTGCCGAGCACGGCTGCGATACGCCGCCGTTCGGCAGGCTGGAGCGAATCGAGCAGGCGAACGATGTCGGCAATGCGCCGGGCGGACTGCATGCCGCTCGCCTCGCGCAACAGCTCACTGCGGTCGTGCATGTGCAGGGCCAGGCCGAGCAGTTGGGCGGTGACCAGCACGACCACCAGCAGGAGCACGAGCCGGCCGTACAGCGAGCGCGGCAGAATCGTCATGGGCGCTCGGGTACGACTTCCGCGGCCAGCACATACCCCTGGTTGCGCACCGTCTTGATCAGCTTCGGGTCGCGTGCGTCGTCCTCCAGCCGATGCCGGAGCCGGCTCACCTGGACGTCGATCGCGCGGTCGAACGGACCTGCGTCGCGCGACAGCATCAATTCGATCAGCTGCTCGCGGGTAAGCACCCGGTTCGCATGGTCGAGGAAGGCACGCAGCAGCCTGAACTCGGTTCCGGCCAGGGCGATCAGCAGCCCGGCTGGCGAAGTCAGGTTGCGGGTCGCCACATCCAGGTACCAGCCGGCGAAACGGAAACCGCTGACCTGGTCGGGCTGCAGGTTGTCCGGCATGCTGCGCGCACGCCTGAGCACACTCTTGATGCGGGCGAGCAGTTCACGCGGACTGAACGGCTTGGCCAGGTAGTCGTCGGCACCCATCTCCAGCCCGACGATGCGATCGGTCTCCTCGCCGCGGGCGGTGAGCATGATGATCGGCAGGCTCGAAGATGCGCGCAGGTCGCGGCACAGCGACAAGCCGTCCTCGCCGGGAAGCATCAGGTCGAGGATCACCAGGTCTGGCCGTGAGGCCTCGACCGCAGCGCGCAACTGCCGGCCGTTGGCAGCGATGGTGACCCGATATCCGTTGCGGGCGAGGTAGTCGCGAAGCAGGTCGCGGATATCCGCGTCGTCGTCGACGACCAGGATGTGGTCGGGCAGAGCCATGGTCAATGATCGCCTGTGCGAGCTGCGGCGGCGAGCGCCTGTTGTGACGCAATGTAACAGCGACAGGCTGGGTAAGGCAGCGATACATTCCGGCGGCCCTGGCGACCCTTGAAAGCGCACGCGCTGCTCCACATCGTAAAGCCCAACCGGGACCCACCGGAAAGTAACGCAGTGTGTCGATCATCCGGATGCAATCCTGCGATACCAATCACCCGCCGGATGAAATCAGCTGCTTACATGCTGATGTTCCAATCTGCTCAGGGAGGATACGAAGGCGCCGGCAACGACGCACGACCTCCCACCAGCCGAACGGTCCAGTACACAGGAGACTCTGATGACCACGAAAACAACGCTTGCAATATCCATCGCCGCCATCGGGTTCGCGCTCGGCGCCGGTTCCACGATCGCCCACCAGCCCGAGCCGGCACGTGGTGCAGGGCCAGGCAAGTCTGGCGCGCAGCACGACCCTGCGGCCGCCGGTCACGCCACGGGCCCTGGCGCGAGTGGAACGCATAGGTCCCCGATGGCAGGCATGCAGTCCGATCCAGCGGCACGCGCTGACCTGGACCTCGTGCACACCATGGTACATGGGCATGCCTCGATCACCCGCACGGTGACCGACCTTCCGGACGGCATCCGGACCCTGACCGAATCCAGCGACCCGAAGGTCGCTGCGGCGCTGATGGCCCATGTCGGCAGCATGATGCAACGGCTGGAGGCGGGCAAGACGTTCAACCTTTTCAGCAGCACGATTCCCGTGCTGTTTGCCAACCGCGATCGCATCACCACCCGGTTCGAGATGACGCCGCGCGGCGCGATGGTGGTGCAGACCTCGACCGATCCGGCCGTGGTGGTTGCCCTGCAAGCGCATGCACGAGAGGTCAGCGAACTGGCGACCGAGGGCCCGGTGGCAATGCAGCGGAACATGCAGCGCTCGATGATGGCGGGTGGCACCGGGCCGGGGGCGAATCAGGGCCAGGGTCCTGGCATGGCCGGGATGTACGCCATGCACGGTACCGGGCCCGGCATGATGGGGCCGCGGTCGGGAATGCCGATGGGTACGCAGATGGGCGCTGGACACGGGGCCCGGAACCACGGGAACGCAGATGCGAACCATGGGCACTGACCCTCGCGGCACGGACCTTCCCGGCACTGACCATCCCGGCACGAACATCGGCCACGCGCGGTCGAAGGCGGGCCATAGCCGGTCACGCCGCCAGGCGATCGGCGCCGCCCTGGCGGCATTCGGCGCCATCGCGGGGCCGTCCCTCTGGGGCACGGCGCCGCGCCAGGCCGCCGCGCAGACGGTTCACGACCATAAGCACGGTTTCTCCGGCGCGCAGGCGTGGGCGAAGGTACTCGAGGATCCGAAACGCGATGCCTGGCAGAAGCCGCATGAAGTCATACAGGCGCTCGGGCTGAAGCCCGATTCGGTCGTCGCCGATATCGGGGCCGGCACCGGTTACTTTGCAACCCGGCTTTCGCACATGCTGCCGGCGGGACGCGTGTTCGCGGTCGACAGCGAACCGGACATGGTGAAGTACCTCGGCGAACGTGCGAAGAAGGACGGCCTGAACAACCTCGTCCCGGTGGCGGCCACGCCGGACGA
>JBBRCD010000235.1:0-4545 GCA_038205245.1 Burkholderiales bacterium | reverse complement strand
ACCCCGCACCCCGCACCCCGCACCCCGCACCCCGCACCCCGCACCCCGCACCATCCGCCATCGATCGTGCGCCATTCACCGTTCGCAACGGTTTTACTTTATATATCGATAGCTGTTGTTCTATGAAGTTTACAGAACCTGAGTATTGACGCACATTACGGCCTCGGTACCTTTGCCCTGTCCATCTCGCCCGCACCCCATGCTTGAAACCCTGCCGCCGCTTCGTACTGCCCTGCTCACCGCGATTCCGCTGCTGTTCCTGCTCGCGGCCTTCATCCCGGGCCTGCCGATCCGCGCGACCCCGGCCCATTGGCGATGGGCGCGCCGGAGTGCGCTGCTGGCACTCGGCTGCGCGGTGCTGTCGGTCGGTTGGCTTGCGCTCTCCGGTCCGGGGCTCGCGCGCGGCCCGGAGCTGCTGTCGCTCGGCGAGTTCGGGTCGTTGCATCCGGGTGTGCGTTCGGACGCGTTGGGTTGCATCGTGCTGCTGCTGGTGACCTTCATCGGCTGGGTGATCGTCGGGTTCTCCGCGCGCTACATGGGCGGCGATGCGGGTCAGTCGCGCTACCTGCGCTACCTGATGCTTACCTTGTCGGCAGTGAGCCTGCTGGTCATCGCCAACAACCTGCTGGTGCTCGCCTTCGCCTGGATCGGCACCAGTCTCGCCCTGCACGGTCTGCTCACCCACTTCAGCGACCGGGTGCCGGCGATGGTCGCGGCGCACAAGAAGTTCCTGGCGAGCCGGTTGTCCGATCTCGCCCTGCTCGCTGCGATCGTGCTGGTCGGCTCCGCCCTGGGCAGCTTCGAACTCGATCGGGTGATGCAACAGGCGAGTGCCTTGCCTGAGCTGCCCGGCGCCTTGCAGGCGGCGGCGATCCTGTTCGTGATCAGCGCGCTGCTCAAGTGCGCCCAGTTGCCGGTGCACGGCTGGTTGATCCAGGTGATGGAAGCGCCCACACCGGTGTCGGCTCTGCTGCACGCCGGTGTGGTCAACCTCGGGGGCTTCCTGTTGATCCGGCTGAGCGGTCTGGTCGGTGCCTCGACCACCGCACAGACCCTGCTGATCGTGGTGGCCAGCCTGACCGCTGCGCTGGCCGCGCTGGTGATGATGACCCGCATCAGCATCAAGGTCTCGCTTGCCTGGTCGACCTGCGCGCAGATGGGCTTCATGCTGATGCAGTGCGGCCTTGGCGCCTATGAGCTGGCGCTGCTGCATCTGGTCGCGCACTCGCTGTACAAGGCGCACGCGTTTCTCGGTGCAGGCGGGGCGGTCGAGCAGGCCCGTCTCACGCAGATGACTGCACCCGCGCCGGTGGTCAGCGCAACGCGCTGGCTGGTGAGCGCGCTGATCGGGCTGTTGGCAGTCGGCTGCGCGGCCTGGGCGCTGGGTATCGATGCCGCCAGTTCGCCCGAGTTGCTGGTACTGGGGGCAGTGCTTGCCCTGGCGCTGGCGCCATTGCTCGCCGGCCAGGCACTGCGTGACGGTGGCCCCTGGCCACTGCTCCTTCTGCTCGGCGCGTTCGGTGTCGCGTTCCTCTGGTTCGGCCTGCATCTGCTTTCGGACTACTGGCTGGGCATGCCGGAGGGTCGCCATGGCGCGAGCGCCGTGCAGCTTGCCTGGGTACTGGGGGTGTTTGTCCTGCTGTTCGCGGTGCAGGGGATCATCCGCATCAGACCGCAGGGGGCACTCGCGCGCCGCCTGTATCCCCTGTTCTTCGCCGGGTTGCACCTGGACGAGCTGTTCACCCGCTTCACCTTCCGGTTGTGGCCGGTGCGTATGCCGGTCAATGATCCGGAGGCCGATGCGGCGTTCCGCGAACGTCTCGCGGTGGAGGTGACACGATGAGCAATGCGACCAGCAGCCGGAGCGAGCCAGCACCGAGCGCACAGGACCAGTCGACGGCGCGACCGGCGACCGGATCGCCCGCGTTGCTGAGTGCGGTTGCCGCTGCCTGCGCGCGCATCGCGCCCACCTGGCCGCTCGACCAGTTCATCGCGGTCAACCCCTACTGGGGGTTCGTCGACCGGCCGATCACCGAGGTCGCGGCAAACCTCGCCACGCTGTCCGGCACCAGCATGCTGATGCCGCGGGCGTTCTACCGGGAACAATGGCAGTCGGGCGCACTGACGCGCGAGCATCTGCAGCGGGCGATCGATGCCGCCGGCACCGACTGGACGGTGGAGCAGCTGATAGCCGGGCTCGAGACGGCCTCCCGATCGGAGCAGTCACGGTTGGCGCGGTCACCCTCGACCCAGGGCCTGCCCGACTTGAGGTTGCCGAGAATCACCGATCTGGCCGACCAGCAGCGCGACCTCACCCATGCCATGGCCTGGCGCGACTTCGTCACCCACCATATCAGTCAGTGCTGCGCGGCCTACTTCGATCAGGGGCAGTCGGCCTGGGCACCGGACCGCCACGAGGGCCTGTATCGCGCCTGGCTGCAGCAGTCGGCGCACGACCTCAGTCCGCGCCTGCTGATGCGCTTCAAGGCGTTCGGCGAACGCTTGCCGGCGCTACCGGGCGAGCCGCTCGCGCTGATCGAAGCCGCTGTACACGCGCTCGGCATCCCCGAGGCGGTCTGCGCGGACTACTTCACTTCGCTGCTGCTCGACATCAATGGCTGGGCGTCGTGGTGCGCCTATCGACGCTGGCAGGCCAGACTGGGCGGTGGCGACGACGATCACCTGGTTCAGTTGCTGGCGATCCGGCTCGCCTGGGAATGGTTGTTGATCGATGCGCCGCGAGACGCGGTGGCGGGTACCGCCGACGGCGAGCCGCTGGCGCGGCGTCTGGTTCGCGCCTGGAACGACAGAGAAGCTGCGGTCACTCAGGCCCGCCAGGCCGAGTCCGATCACTGGCTGCTGCAGGCGGCGATGGAACAGGCCTACCAGGCGACCCTGGTCGAGGGGCTGCTTGCGGCGCCTGATCCGGCAGTCGGGGCGGCCGCCGGGGTGGCGGCAGCTGGGGTCGCAACAGCCGCTGCAGCCGCTTCGGTCGCCCACGCGCCTGAAGTGCAGGCGGTGTTCTGCATCGATGTGCGCTCGGAAGTATTTCGTCGCGCGCTGGAGGCGAGCAGCGCGCAGGTGCAGACCCTCGGCTTTGCCGGGTTCTTCGGACTGCCGGTGGCCTACGCGCCGCTGGGCACCCGGATGAGCCGTCCGCAACTGCCCGGTCTGCTCGCACCCTCGATGATGGTCACCGATCAGTGCGTGCCCGCGCTGGGTGACCTCTCTGCGAACGCTGCGAACGCTGCCGACGCCGCGAGCCTGCCTACACGCCGCCAGCGCGCACTGCAGTGGCGGCAGCGCTGGCAGGATTTCCGCAGCACCGCCGGGTCCGCCTTCTCCTTCGTCGAGTCGCTCGGGCTCCTCTATGGCGCGAAGCTGTTGCAACGCAGCCTTGACGGTCAGGCCGTACCGCAGCCGGTCGAGCAGCTTGGCGTCTCGTCCGGCACCGGCTGCACCTTGCGGCCCCGGCTGCAGGCGGCCGCGGGCGTCAGCGCGGCCGAGCAGGCGTCGGCGGCCTGCGATCTGGCCGGGGCCATCCTCGGGCTGATGGGCCTGCGCAGCGGCCTCGCGCGTGTGGTGCTGCTCGCCGGGCATGGCAGCCAGACCAGCAACAATCCGCATGCCGCGGGTCTCGACTGCGGCGCCTGCGGTGGCCAGACCGGCGAAGTCAATGCGCGCGCCCTGGCCGCACTGCTCAACGACCCTGCCGTACGCCACGGGCTGGCCGCGCGTGGACAGCCGATACCGGAGCACACCTGGTTCCTCGCCGGGCTGCACAACACGACGACCGATGAGTTGCCGCTGTTCGATCTGGACCTGCTCCCGGCAAGTCATGCCGCCGATGTCGCGCAACTTCAGGCCTGGCTCGCTGAGGCGGGCGCACGCACGCGGGCAGAGCGCGCACCGGCGCTCGGGTTGACGACGTCGGCCGAGGCGGGCGGCACGCCGCTCAGCGCGGCCGACCTGTTGCAGGCCGTGCATACCAGGGCCTGCGACTGGGCCGAGGTGCGGCCCGAATGGGGGCTGGCCGGCAATGCTGCGTTCGTGGTCGCACCGAGAGCGCGCACTCGTCATCTCGATCTGGGCGGGCGTTCATTCCTGCATGACTACGACTACCGAAGCGACGACGGCTGGGGCACGCTCGAGCTGATCATGACCGCACCGATGGTGGTCACCCACTGGATCAACATGCAGTACTACGCCTCAACTGTCGACAACCGGCGCTACGGCAGCGGCAACAAGGTGCTGCACAACGTGGTCGGCGGCCGGCTCGGGGTGTTCGAAGGCAACGGCGGCGATCTGCGCATCGGTCTGCCCTGGCAGTCGCTGCACGATGGCGAAACGCTGCATCACCTGCCGCTGCGGCTCTCCGTGTTCATCGAGGCGCCGCAGGCGGCGGTCGACGGCATGCTCGCCAAGCATGCCGCGATCCGGCAACTGCTGGACAACGCGTGGCTGTTCCTGTTCCTGATCGACCCGGCGGGTGGCGGCATCCTGCGCTATCGGGGCGGGCAGTGGATTGGCGCATCCCGCTGACGC
>JBBRCD010000234.1:0-4572 GCA_038205245.1 Burkholderiales bacterium | reverse complement strand
CACCGACAACACCTGCGCCTGCACGGTCACGTCCAGCGCCGTCGTCGGTTCGTCGGCGATGATCAACCGGGGCTTGCCAGCCATCGCCATCGCGATCACCGCGCGCTGGCGCATGCCGCCGGAGAACTGGTGCGGGTACTGATTCACCCGGCCCTGCGGGTCGGGAATATCGACCTCGCGCAGCAGTTCCACCGCCCGCGCATGGGCCTGACCGCGCGCCACCTGGCCATGCGCGACCTGCCCTTCGATCACCTGGCGGCCGATCGGCAGCACCGGATTGAGCGTGGTCGTGGGGTCCTGGAACACCATGCCGACATCACGACCGCGCATCTGGCGCAGGCTTTCCGCGTCGAGTGTCGTGACCTCGACCCCGGCGAGCCGGATCGAGCCCTGCACCTGCGCTGTATCGTCGAGCAGGCCGCTGATCGCCAGCGAGGTCACGCTCTTGCCCGAGCCCGATTCACCCACGATGCCCAGCACCTCGTTGGCAACCACCTCGAAGTCGATGCCCCGCACCGCCGGCACCGGGCGGCCGGAACCGGTGAAGGTCACCGACAGGCCGCGGACCGACAACAGCGGCTCGGTCATCACACGCTGTCCGCCAGTGTGACGAAGATCGGCGACGACCAGGCAAATGCGCCGTCCGCCTGGCGCACCCGCACCCAGTAGGCATGGGTGCCGGGCAGCGGATCCGGATCGGCAAAGTTGCCGGTCCAGTCCAGTGCAGGCAGCTGCAGCGGCAAGCGCCGCAACTCGAGCCGGCGCATCGGCGCGTTGGCCTCGAACAACTGCGCCGCGCCGGACAGGTCGCCTAGTCGGACCTGCAGCGTCATCGGCTCGGTCACGAAAATCAGTTCCGCCTCGTCAAGCCGGTCCATCTCCAGCACCAGGCCATCCCAGTCGCCGCCGGTGATCGAGCGCCACGACACCTGGTGTTCGTCGATCTGCAGCAACCCTTCGTCGGGTGTGTCGAAGGCCCAGGGTTCGGCGCCGAGAATACGTGCGCCGCGCACCCGCAGCAGGCCGTCCCAGTGCATGCGCGCGACGCGGAAGTTGCCCTGCCCGCTGGCACCGCACCAGCCGACCCGTACCCGGTTCGACAACGGTTGTGGCGGCGTCGACATGGCATCGACATGCTGCAGCAACTGGTCGTCGCGGAAAAAGTCGATCGACTCGACCGGCGCGGTACCGTGCACCGACACCGGGAAACGCGGCAGGCGGGACGCACGGATCTCGTCTCCCATCCGCGCACCGTCCTCGGTCGCAAAACGCAGGCCGATCCGCTCGCCGGTGGTCGCATAACAGTGACGGGATCGCAGCGCGCTCCACAACGCGCCACGGCTGAGTTCCGGCATCATGACGGCGGTCAGGCCGCCGCGCACATTGCGCACCTCCAGATGGCCGGGATGGCTGGCACCCGGGCGCCCGTCCACGCCATCGCTGCCGGCGGTCACACCCATGCGGTAGCCGCGCTTGAGCGCATCGAGCAAGAACCATTCGGAGGTGGCGTGGGTGGAGTGCACCTCGATCAGTCGATCCAGCGACGGCTCATGCCAGCGCAGGTCGGCGGTGCGTCCGCCCACATGGACGGCGATCAGGGTGTCGGTACCCTGGTAGTGCGCATGCAGGTCGTCGACATGCGGCAGGTCGGTCGCCAGGTCCGACTTGTCGGCGACGAACTCATGGCTGCAGCGGTGCAGCGGCGCGTCGTCACCCGGAAAATACAGGTTGTGGTCGCCCCCCAGCACACTGGAGGGCGACCACTCCACACCCAGCAGCGTGACGAACCGGCCCGGGCGCTGCACCTGCAGGGTGCCGCGTTCGGTCTCGGCCCACTCGGGGTTGGAGACCAGGAAACAGTTGGCCTGGTGGCTGGCGAAGTCGCTGGCGGCGAAGTCGCGCGCGTGCTCGAAGAACGCGTCGATCGTGCGCGCGCCGCAACCGATCAGCGACTGGGCGTGCAGATCGCCCCAGAACATCGGCTGCGCCGCGGCATCGGCTGCGATCACCTCCACCGGATTGCTCACGGCCTGCAACCCCGGCACTGCTGCCATGGCAGCGGGCAGACGGTGGATGCCGGGCCGCTCCAGCGTCACGGGAAGCCGCAGCCATCCGCAGTCGGGCAACTGCACCTCCCAGTCGATGGGCGCCAGCAGGCGCACCCGCCCCCGCGCCACAGCCCGATTTCCCCACCCAACCACGACGCGCAGGTGCAGCTCGAAGGGTTTCCCGGCCACGACCTGGCCTGGCGCGGTCAACACCAGCCGGTGCGCCGCGGCACCCACGACCTGGACCGACGGCCGCGCGATTTCGACCCAGCTGGCGCCCGGCCCCGCCAACAGCCGGATCGACAGCGGCGACTGCTCCTCGATGAAGGTCTGCACGATGCAACCGGGCGAGCCTTGCGATCCGTCTCCGGCCACGATCTGCAGTGATTGCCCGGCCGGCAGGCCATGCGGCAGCACGACGAAGCTGGCATGGTCGAACGGATGCCAGGGGTGCATGCCCGCACTCCACCAGCGCACCGGCAAGCCAGCGCCAGCACTGACCTGCAGGTAGCCGGGCGCGGCTGGGTCGTGCGACTGCAAAGCGCCCCAGTCGCTGGGCCAGCGCCTGGCCAGGCCCAGTTGGGCGCCCGGTGGCAGATCGATATCGGCCTGGAACCGCACGTCAAACCGCGTGCGCGCGCCGGCCGTCAACACCGACGCACCTTCATAAACGACCCGCACGTTGCCACCGGCCACAGCGGCCTCGAAAGTCATCGTCATTCGGTATTCCAGCAGAACACGACGCCTGCGGCGCGATCCGCCGTCGGCGTCGTCAAGGGGAGATCAACGCAGCCCGATGGTACGCACAACCAGCATGTTATCGATCTCGCGCGTGATGCCGCCCACCTTGGGCGACGCCACGATCAGGCCGATGTCGTAGGTGTTGGTCGGGATCGCGAACGCCGACTCGACCAGCACCTTGTTCAGGTTGTCGTACGCAGCCTTGACGTCGGCGCCGAACGCGGTGTTGACACGTTCGATTGCGGCCACGTAGGCCGGATGGGGATGCGGATCGCCCAGCACAGGGTTCTTGACGGTGCGGTAGATGCTGTTGGTCGCAACCCGGGTCGGGAACTTCTGCACGTTGCCGATGCCGCCGAAGGTGCCTGCGAACTTGCCGCCGAGCAAGGCATCGATGTATTCCGATCCCTGCTTGAGATCGAGCTGGACCTTGACGCCGACCTTGGCCAGCGTGCTCTGCACCACCTGGCTGATCGCCAGCGAGGCCTCGTCGCCGCTATTGACCAGCATCTTCCAGTCATTCATGGCCGCCTCGGACAGGCCGGACTCCTTCAGCAACGCCCGGCCCTTGTCCAGGTCGAACGCGTACCGGCTGTCATATGACTTGTCGACCGCCGGACTCGCAGGCGCCCAGGGCAATGTCGTGACCTGGCCCAGGCCGGCATAGCCGATCTGCAGGATCGCGGCGCGGTCCATCAGGTGGTTGAACGCCTGGCGAAATTTGTCGTTCTTGAACGGCCCCTGTGTGCTGTTGATGCGAAACACCTGCACCAGCGGCCCTGGCCCCTGGATCAACTGGTTGCCGGCATTGCGCAGGCGCAGCGCCGAGCGCGAGCTGCCGCCATAGACGATGTCGACCGAGCCTGACTCGAGCGCCGCACTGGCGGCATCGTTGTCGCTGAACACGGTCAGCGTGATTTCGTCGATCAGCGGCTTCTCGGGCCGCCAGTAGTTGGGGTTGACCACCATGCGCACCCGCTGGCCCAGCACCCGCTCGGCCAGCATGTAGGCACCAGTGCCAGCGGGTTTGGTCTCGGCGGTCTCGATGCCAGCGGGCTCGATCGGCGAGATGAACTGCAGCAGGTCGGTGATCTGCTTGTCGGGCACCGCGTTGTTGAAGTTCAGCCGGATCGTGTACGGGTCGACGACCGTCCAGTCCTTGACTACCGACATCGTCGGGTAGACGTTCTTGCCGGTCTTCGGATCGGCCGATTTCTTCAGTGTGGCCGCCACCGCCTCGGCGTTGAATGGTGCTCCGCTGTGGAACTTCACGTCGCGGCGCAGCGTCAATGTCACCGACGTGTTGCCGGTACCGATCTGCCAGGCGCTGGCAAGACTGGGAATAGCCTGCCCCTCGGCCGTGTACTCGATCAGGCTGTCGTAAAGGTTCTTGATCAGCGGAAAGTTGACCGCCGAGAATTGCGCCGGATCGTAATTGGCGATGTCGGCCAGGACGGCCACGCGCAGCTTGCCCGGCTTGAGGGCTTGCGCCTGGGCCAGCGTCGGCATGACCAGCGCACCGGCTGCCAGCAGCGAGTCTGCCATCAATTCGGAGCGGCGGACGAGATTGGTTTTCATGGTGATGCTTCCTCTCAAGGTGGGTCAAAAAACACGCGAAACAGGGGGCACGGGGAACAACTGCCGGGGCTCAGAGCGATTGCCCTTCACGCTCTCAGCCGGCGGCCCAGCGCCAATCGGAGATCGGCTCAAGCGGGTAGACCGGCCGGGGAATCCGCTTCCAGGGCAGGCCGGACACGTCGGATTGCCCTGGGCCGCGGGTGTC
>JBBRCD010000233.1:0-4601 GCA_038205245.1 Burkholderiales bacterium | reverse complement strand
GACCACCACGTCCTCGGACTGGGTCACCAGCCCGGTCTTGGGCAGTGGACCGCGCCGCACCAGCGGATCGGGCGGGATGAAGTAGCCGATCTCGCGGGGCTGGCGCTCGATCGAGATGTCGTAGGCGCGAAGCCCCGCATTGAACCAGGTGATGAACACAGTCGTCTCGTCCTGGTACAGGACGTCCTGATACTGCGGCTGATGCTGATTGTGCGGACCGAAGCGGCCGGGCCGCTCGGCGAAGCTGCGATACGGCGCGTCCTCGGGCGGGATCGGCAGCGGAAACAGCGAGATAAGCCGCGGGCGGGTCTCGATGCTCACATCGATGATCGCGGCGAACTGCAGCGGCTCATCGCAGCGCTCGGCGATCGCCTCGGAGTTGACCACCACCAGGGGCCGCCCGGTCAGCGGCAGCGCGGTGTGTACCGCGATGCGCGAGGCGAACGGTGGCGAGAAGGGAAGATCGCTCACCATCGTCGGTCGGGTCAGGTCCGAGATGTCCAGAATGACGAAGCCGCCACCGCTGTAGGGCAGATAGGCGCGATCGCCCTTTACGTAGGCGCCACCATGCAGTGCGGTGTCGGCGGGGGCGCCGGTCTCGCCCCCGGCGCTCCATTGACCCTTGCGCCACCAGCGTGAAATCTCTCGCGGGTTGGCCGGATCGGCGATATCGACGATCTGGTAGATATGGCCCTCATAGCCTTCCGGCAGTGCGGTCGCATGCACATAGCGGCCGCCGGAATAGAAGTTCCGATGGGTGCCCTTGCCGCCGGTCTTGTAGTGCC
The DNA here is from genome assembly GCA_038205245.1 of Burkholderiales bacterium. Taxonomy (GTDB): domain Bacteria; phylum Pseudomonadota; class Gammaproteobacteria; order Burkholderiales; family CAIKXV01; genus CAIKXV01. Next base: position 3,816 of record JBBRCD010000233.1, on the reverse strand, counting down.
CGAGCAGCTTCGGGTCTTCCGGGTCGGTCAGATCCCAGATCAGGAACCCTTCACCGAACGGCGCGCCCGGGGTGTCGCCCCAGCCGGGCATGATCCGCTCCATCGAGGTGATCATCTTCCCGTCTGCGATCTGCACCTGCAGGGTCCAGGTGTTCGGCGTGCCTTCGACATAGCGCACTACACGCGGTGCTGTCGGGTCGGTCACATCGACGATGGTGAACCCGCTGCACCAGAACTGCGCGGTGTACAGATACCAGCGCTCGCCCGCGCCCGTCGTTGCGTTGGCCGGGACACGATGCAAGGCCATCTTGAATCCGGGCCGACCCTGCAGGTCGGTATAGCCGATGGCGGTGAAGCCCTTGCTGTATGCCTTGCCCGCAGGCAACGGATCGATGTTCGATCCACTCACTATGCGTCTCCTGTCACTGGAGTGGCGCGCCCGGAGCGCAGTAGCAAGAGCTCTCCCGCCAGAGGGTTGGTCAGGTCGATCACCTTCAAGCTATCGAGGAACAGGGCGATGGGCGCCGCTGCGATCTGGGTATCCCTGCCCTCGCGCATTCAAGGAGCCGGAAGTCTACATCCGGACGCCTAGGCGGTCGGTGCGGGCGGGTGCGACACCGCTGTTGCTCAGCGCGGGGGACCTGGACCGCCAGTGCTGTTTCTGTTACAAATATAAGCTAGTCGTTAAGCTAGACAACAACAAGGACAGGCACCATGCGCGAAATCGGAGCTTTCGAGGCCAAGAACAAACTGGGCACCCTTCTGGATTGGGTGGAGAGTGGCGAGGAAGTTCTCATCACCCGACGGGGCAAGGCCGTGGCAAGGCTGGTTCCTGCTGCGCCTGGCTTTGACCGCGAGAAGGCGCGGCGGGCGGCGAACGGCATTCTTGAAGCCAGTCGGGGTGTCACGCTCGGCGGCCTAAAGATCAAAGACCTGGTCAATGAAGGTCGTCGATGACCTTCGTGCTGGACAGTTCAGTCACCTTGTCCTGGTGTTTTGACGATGAACGCACACCCGCCACCACGGCGGTACTTGACGCCTTGGTGAACGGCGGGGCGACCGCACCATCTTTGTGGCCGCTGGAAGTTCTCAACGGATTGGCAGTGGCCGAGCGGCGCAAGCGGCTTGGCGCAGAGCACCGCCAGCGCCTTACCCACTTCCTGCACGAACTGCCCGTGGTCATTGACGACGAGACGGCCACGCAGGCCTGGGTGGTGACGGCAAAGCTTGCGGCGCACCATCGGCTCACGCTGTATGACGCGGCCTATCTTGAACTGGCGCAGCGCCTGAGCCTGCCGCTGGCGACTCTGGATGAAGCCTTGCGTGCCGCCGCAGGCGCGCTGGGCGTCGCCCTTCTGGGCAGCGCGGCGGATGGCGCGCCATGACGCCTGCTGGCCAGCCTGGCCGGCGTGCCGCTGGAAATCGAGTGCCCGTTGCCGACGGCCAGAGTGACGAATGCATATTCCGGCCATGTCGGTACCCGATTCAGGGCCATGCCGGTACATGACTCTGGGGTTATGTCGGTACACCAATCCAGTTGGTGTCGATACATGCTGAGCGGGCGGGAGCGCAGCGTCAGCCCGCCGTTGGGCGAGCGCGCAGGTAACGCACGGCCATCACTCGAGCGACACGCCCAGCTTGCGCCCGAGCGCACCCCATTTCTTCGCCTCGGCGCGGATGATGGCAGCGAATTCCTGTGGCGTGTTGCCGACCGGCTCGTTACCGCCGTCGATGATGATGCGCGACACTTCGGGCTTGCGGATCGCGGCGACAATCTCCCGATGCAGCAGCTCGACCACCGGTCGCGGCGTTCTCGCCGGGGCAAAGAAGCCATACCAGACCACCGCGTCGTAACCGGGTAGTCCGGCTTCGGCGATGGTCGGTACATCGGGTGCGATCGGCGAGCGCTTGACCCCGCCGGTGGCGATCAACCGCATCCGTCCGGCCTTCGCATGCGGCAGCGTGGTGAAGATGTTGGCCAGTGCGAACTGGATCTCGTTCTGGATCAGCGCGGTGGTCAGCGGTGCCACACCCTTGTACGGCACATGCGCAGTCTGGATACCGGCCATCGCGTTCAACTGCTCGGTCATCAGATGGGGCGCGCTGCCTGGCCCGGATGACCCGTAGTTGAGCTTGCCCGGATTGGCCCTGGCATAGGCAATGAACTCGCGCAGATTGTTCACCGGAAGCGACGGATGCACCAGCAGCACCAGCGGCGACTGGGTGGCCAGGGTGATCGGCGCGAAGTCGTTGATCGGATCGTAGGGCAGCTTCGCGAACAGCTCGGCGCTCATCGCATGGGTGGAGAACACGGTGAGCAGCGTGTAGCCATCGGGCACCGACTTGGCCACCAGATCGGTGCCGACGATACCCGAGGCGCCCGGCCGGTTGTCGACCACGAACTGCTGACCGAAGCGCTCGGTGAGGTGCGCGCTGACCAGGCGGCCGATTGCATCCGAGCCACCGCCGGGGGCAAGCGGCACGATCATACGCACCGGGCGGCTGGGAAAGGCAGCGGGCGATGTCGTGGCGGCGGACAGACGCCCCGTTACACCGGCGAGTGCCGAAAGGCCCAAAGCCTGGCCGGATCCCACGCCGAATCCCACGCCGAATCCCACGCCGAATCCCTTGACGATACGCCGCCGTGTCACCATCGAAATCTCCTCCATCCGCCGTCACTGTCGGCAGGGCTCCGGGCCCGGTCGCAGACCAGGCAAAACTTGTTGTGCCCGGAGCCTCGGCGATCGTGACCGCGTCCGTCAAGGCCAGCGCCAGGCCAGCACTGGCTAACCGAGCTTGATCGCGATCGCACCGGCGGCGACCAGGACTACCGCCACTGCGCGCAGCACGCCGAAGCGTTCGCGCAGCACGACCGCGGCGATCGCCAGCCCGAAGATGACCGATACCTCACGCAGCGCCGCGACCGACGCGACCGGTGCATGGCGCATCGCCCACAGGGTGATCGCGTAGGACGCCCCGGTGCAGGCGCCGCCGACAAGCGCGATCCGCCAGTGGGCATGGGCGGCAGCGCGCATGGCTGCGGCGCCGCGGGTGGCGAGGCCTACCAGCAGCATGCCGGGCGCGATCGCTACCAGAAGCCATGCGACATAAGCACCAGCATGACCGGCCGCGCGCGCGCCGATCGCGTCATTGATCGTGTAGCCGACGACGGTTACGGCCACGATCAGTACCGCTGCGAACGCGCGCCCGTCGATGGCGCGAGCCCGCGATGACTCGCCCAGTAACACAAGCACGCCGCCGCTGACCAGCAGCACGCCAAGCAGAGCCGGGCCGCTCTCCGTTTCGCCGAGCAGCAGGGCGGCCAGCGCCAGTGTGCCCAGCGGGGGCAACCCGCGCATCAGCGGGTAGGCCACCGACAGGTCGATCCGGCTGTAGGCGATGCCCACGAACGTGAAGTAGAACAGATGGATCAACGTCGACTGGGCGAGGAAACGCCAGCTCGGCGCCGCTGGCGCGGGCAGCAGTGCGATCGCGGGCAGCGCCCACAGTGCCGCCGCGCAGCAGACAAGCACGGTCAACGCAAGCTTGTCGGTCGAAGCCTTGACCAGCGTGTTCCAGATCGCATGCAGCAACGCCCCGAACAGGACGGCAAGCGCGACATCGGTAGGCATCGGCGGTCTTCAGCGAAAGGCGCAGTCGGGCGCCATGCAGGTGGTGCGATGGTACCCGGGCTGGCCCCGCCGGGGCGCAGGCGTTTGACGGTGGCGCGGTGACTCGCCTAGAGTCGCATTCCCGTTTACGCGCAGGCCTGACTCCTGGTGCTCTTCGACAACGTCGACTTTGCCGATCTCGAAT
>JBBRCD010000232.1:0-4713 GCA_038205245.1 Burkholderiales bacterium | reverse complement strand
ACGGCCTGGCAGATGCCCTGCCTTGCATGCCCGTATTGCGGCATGAAGGACCATGAGCAGCTTGCCTCGCTGCTGCCCGACAAGGCTGCGGGCCCAATCGCAACGATCGAAGTGTGCCGCGCCTGCATGGGGTATCTGAAGGCGTTCTCCACGCTGCGCCCGAGCCCTGCGCATCAGGTGATGCTCGATGATCTGGCCAGCGTCGAACTGGATCTGGCGGCGACCGCTCGTGATTACCGGCGACCGCCGGGCCTTGGCTACCCGCTTCGCGTGTCTGCGGACGCCGCGGACGAGCCAGGGACGAAGACGCTGCCGCTCCCGGCATGAGTACGGCGCAGGCGCTGCCGAGGCCGGCGCAGGTATGCCGTGCGCTGCTGGCAGCGATCGAAGCGTCCGATGGTCGACGCCGTAGCCGCAAGCGCGATCAGACACCGGACGCCATCGGACTCGGGGTGAAGCGCCGGCTGCTGGAACGGGCGGTCGACGCCGATCCCGACGCAGACGGTTTCGAAGCCTGGCTCATGCACTACTACAGTCAGGCCGAGGACGATCCGAATGCCCAGGGGGCGCTATCGGCGATGGCGCGCGCGGTGCTCGACGAGTGGCGGATGGCCATCACCATGGCCGACTTTGCCACCTGGCTGGATTGCGGTGCGCCCAGTGAAGACGCGGCGGCACCGCACACGCAGGCTGGGCTCGGCTCGAACCTCTATCCCAGGCCGTAGATCAAAGAGGTGACGCGCTACTTTGCGCCCGATACCTTCACCAGCTCGCTGACCCGCTTCAGCTCGTCGCCCCGCCACGTGTCCAGCGCCTTGCGATCGCCTGCCGCGACGTCGAGCCCTTGAGCCGCTCGATGAATGCGGGTTCCTTCATCGCCTTGACGATCTCGGTGCTGGCGAGGTTGAGGATCGTGTTCGGCGTACCGGTAGGAGCGACGATGCTGTACTACCCGTGCATCGCCAAGCCCGGAACCACCTCCAAGATCGACGGTGCGTCCGGAATCAGCGGTGCTCGCATCGTGGTCGTCACGCCCAGTGCCCGCAGCCGCCCTGCCTGAACATGAGGCAGTGCAGCCGGCACCACGGTGCAGGTCAATTCAACTTCGTTGGCGATCGCATCGGTGATCGACTGCGGCACGCCCTTGTAGGGCACATGCAGCATGTCCGTGCGGGTCAACTGGCTCAGCATGACGCCGCACAAATGCTCGGACGTGCCAATCGCGCCGGCCGCACCGGGACGCGAATCGACGAACACCCGCTGGCCCCAGATCTCGGTCAGCCGATCGGCCATCTGCCGACCGATGATGTCGGGGCCTGACCAGGGCGCAAGGCAGCCGTCGCTGCGGATGCTGGCGCGCTATCCACTGGTGGTGATGTATCGAAGTGTCCCCAGTGGAACGATCGTCGCCAAAGCCTTCGCCGACGCCGGACTCGACTCGCGAGTAGTCCTGACGGCCATCGATGTCGACGTACGTGGAACTCGGCTTGGGCGTCGCGGTGCTGCCTCGTGTTGCCTTCGATGTCGAGCGTGACCCCACCTTGCGCGCGATCGACGCGTGCCATCTTTTCCTGCCGGCCGAGATCAACCTCCAACGGCGCCGGGGCATCTTCCTGCGCAGCGCGGTGCTGAACCTGATCACGATGATCGCGCCGCAGTGGAGCCGTGAAGAGATCAGGCAGCGGACGCTTGCGCCGAAAGCCGGGACCGAGTGAGCGCAGGCTACGCACGATTTTCGTGGCCGCAGCGATTGTGCGCTGGCGACCCTGCTTGCTGTTCCGCTGACGTGGCAACCACGACCCGGAACAGGTGCAGAAATCGCACTTATTTAAAGATGTACACTCCTGGTGGTGGCATAGCAGGTGTGGTAACCGGTCATCGGGAGTGTCAGTGCCCCCAGTCAACGAATTTTCTGTAGTTCGCCGCGACCTTCTCGGCCTCACTCTGTGGTCAGCAGCCTCGCTTTTGTTGCCGGGGCTGGCGCGCGCTCAGGGGCTGGCTGGCATCTCAAGTCTCGATCAGGCAAGTGCGCTGCGCAGCGCGCTCAGCCAGGGCGCATCGGCCGCCGTGTCGCTGCTCGGTACGGCGAACGGGTTCTGGAACAATCCACAGGTGAAGATACCGCTGCCGGATACGTTGGAACGGCTGCGCAGTCCGGCCCGGCTGCTCGGCATGGGCCAGCAGTTCGATGAGTTGCACATGTCGATCAACCGCGCCGCCGAGGCGGCGGTGCCGCAGTCCCTCCAGTTGCTGCAGTCGGCGATCAAGTCGATGTCGGTGCAGGACGCCCAGGGCATCCTCACTGGCGGGCAGACCGCCGCCACCGACTACTTCCGCAAGGCGACCCGCGGCGAATTGTTCAACCGTTTCCTGCCGGTGGTCACCAAAGCCACCGAGAAGGTGGGGCTCGCCCAGCAGTACAACACGATCGCAGAACGCGGTTCGTCGCTCGGGGTGGTCGATGCGAAGCAGGCGAAGCTCGAACCTTTCGTGACCAACAAGACGCTGGACGGTCTGTACTTCATGGTTGGCGAGGAAGAAAAGAAGATCCGCACCAACCCGGTGGGCGCGGTGACCGATGTGGCGCGTCGGGTGTTCGGGGCGATCGGGCGATAGGACGCCGGGTCAGTCGCCAGCCTTGCGCTTGCAGCTTCGCGCCGATCGGCGCGATCGCGAACCAGCCGCTCGCCCGTCGCTTGGCGCTGGCTGGAAGCAGCCGCCGCGGCGAGAACGCCGAGCACGATCACACCGAAGCGCAGCAGTCGCCGTCGATGATCGAGCGGGAATCAGAAGCGCATAGAGCTCATCTGAACCGCCTGAAACCGCCCCTCGCTGGAATCACTGCGGAGCTCAGCACCCGGGCAGCGCCCGGGCGGACGCGGTCAGTCCAGCCGCAGCCCGATCGCCCGGATGATGCGGCCCCATTTCTCGGCCTCGGACTTGATGAAGCGCCCGAATTCTTCCGGCGTGTCGCCGACTGCCTCGGTGCCCTGCTGCGCGAGCCGGTCGCGAACCTCGGGCGAGCGCAGGATCTTCACGATTTCGCGATTGAGGACTTCGATCACCGGCGCCGGGGTCTTCACCGGAGCGGCGAAGCCGAACCAGCCAACCGCCTCATAGCCGGGCAGCCCGGACTCGGCCACCGTAGGCACGTCGGGCAGCACTGGCGAGCGCTTCGCGGTGGTGACCGCCAGTGCGCGCAGCTTGCCCGCCTTCACCTGCGGCAGCGCGGTCGGCATGCCGTCGAACATCAGTTGAACCTGACCGCCCATGATGTCGATATGCGCCAGCGGACTCGCCTTGTAGACAATGTGCACCATCTTCAGGCCGGTCATCGAGTTGAACAGTTCGCCGGACAAGTGGATCGTTCCGCCGGCACCCGAGGATGCGAAGGTCAGCTTGCCCGGGTTCGCCTTGCCCCAGGCGACCAGTTCCTGCACCGATTTCACTGGCAGCGCAGGATCCACCACCAGCACATTGGTCGTGCGCGCCATCAGCGTGATCGGCGCCAGCGCGGTCAGCGGATCGTAGGACATCGCTGTGTACAGCGACGGATTGATCGCCAGCACGCTCGCCGCCCCGAGCACGATGTTGTAGCCGTCCGGCGCCGAGCGTGCGACCATCTCACCGCCGATATTGCCGCCGGCCCCCGGCCGGTTGTCGACCACCACCTGTTGCCCGACGCTGCTGGCCATCGGGATCGCCACCGTCCGGGCAAAGATGTCGGTGATGCTGCCCGCACCGAACGGCACCACGATGCGGATCGGTTTCGCTGGGAAAGCCTGGGCGGCGGCGCCCACGCTTGCCAGCGCCAGCCCGGCACCCAGGCATGCGGCATGGAATCGAACGATCATCGGGTCACTCCTTCTTGTTCGAGGGCGAATAGGAATTTCGAACGTTATGCTCTCTCATTCGGCGGCTCGGGTCCAGCGCGCATTCGTCGCGCATGGTGGCTCGACGCGAGGGAAGCATTCTCAACCTGCGCCGAAGCGGTCGAAGCTCAACAGGACGACGACGATGACCGCGGCGACTGGACCGGCGAGCGGGGACAGGATGCCGGCCAGGATCGGCGGGACCATGATTGGATGGTGCAGGCCCCAGTCGATTCGATCGCCTCTTCGGACTGTAGAGTTGATAGAGCACCTTCAGTATTTCGAGCAGGGCCGGGTCGGCCACACTCGCGGGCTGCCGCCACCGGTCAGAGAAGCAGGTGGTCAGGTGGTCAGGTCGTCAGCGGCAGAGTGGTAGCGTTCAGTGCGCGGCCCGGCGGCGCCTGCGCACCCACTGAATCGCGCCGGCCATCGCGATCATGATCAGCGTCGCCCAGGGGGCGAACGGGCACACCGAGTAATAGCCCAGTGCATTGGGCTTGCTGGCCGAGTGCGGCCAAAGGGTCGCAGCCGCGAGCAACAGGATCAGCAGGATCAGGCCGCGCCAGAGCGTATCGCTGCGTCGCTTCATGGCTGCGCGCGCGTGTCGGCCAGGCGATCGCGGACGCCCCGGGTGGCTGTCACGCCATCACATTGCCGGGGCGTGGCTGCTGGCCGGGTCATCGGCCTTGCCGGCGGGCCATTGCGCAACTGAAGCAAAGTAGCGCGCCGCCGCCGCCACGTCGATCATGTCCGCATACTTCTGATGCATGTCGAACAGATTCATCCAGTGCGAGGCCTGGGTGCGGTCGAAGCAGCACTCGCCGACCACCCCGACCCGGTA
>JBBRCD010000231.1:0-4719 GCA_038205245.1 Burkholderiales bacterium | reverse complement strand
TGCCTGCATCAGCGGATCGCCGGGTTCGGCCATACCGAGCAGGATGTTGTAGTGGTGACAGTTCTCGACCACGAGCGTGCGCGTGCGCGTGGCCCTCCATGTGAGGGCGAGCAACTGCGCCTGGCGATGGAACTCCGTGCTTTCCAGGGCGCCGACGGCGATCACGACGGGAGCGGTGGTCGGCGGTTGCAGCGTGACCGGGCTGTTTCGCTGCGCTGCGTCCGCGTCGAGCCCGACAGCGTCGTTGATGCTGGTATGGCGCAGCGGTTCCAGGTCGTAGATACCGCTGATCGCGAGCCCGCCCTTGAGCATGTCGCTGGGCAGGGCCGTGTCGAGGGCGGGCCAGTCCGTCGCGATCATCATCGCTGTGAGGTGGCCACCGGCGGAGTTACCCGAGACGAAGATGCGGTTCGGGTCGCCGCCGTGGGCCGCTATGTGACGCCATACCCAGGCGCAGGCGGCGCGGGATTCCGCGACGATCGTGTCCAGCGTTACCGCCGGACACAGGTTGTAGTTGATGTTGACAAGCGTGATGCCCGCCCGCACAAAGGGTTCGGCCAGAAACGCGATATCTGCCTTGTCGAAACGTTGCCAGTAGCCGCCGTGGATAAAAATCATCACCGGTGCGCCCGCCCCGGCCGCCGGGTAGATGTCGAGGCGTTCCAGATCGGATTCGCCAAAGGACACGTCCAACGTGCTGCGCAGTCGGCGGCGCACGAGTTCGGACAGCTCTTGCCGCATCGCCATACTGGCCGGACGATCGGGAACGTTGAGCCGCTGGTTGTATTGCGGCTCGCAGAACTCGCGAGTGTATACAGGGGCTTCGCTCATCCTCGGCTACTCGGGCTTGATGCCGGCGGCCTTGATCACTTTCGACCACTTGGCGATGTCGGTGCGGATCAGCATGCCGAATTCTTGCGGCGTGCCGCCGCCGGGATCGATGCCGTCCGCAGCGTACTTCTCACGGATGTCGGGAACTTTCAGCGCGCGGTTGAGTTCCGCGTTCAGTCGCTCGATGATCGGGGCGGGGGTACCGGCCGGCGCGACCAATCCGTACCAGGTGGTGGCGTCGAACCCATTCACGCCGGCCTCCGAGAGGGTGGGAATGTCGGGCAACGTAGCCGACCGCCTGGCGCCCGAAACGCCAAGCGCGACCAGTCGCCTGGCCTTGATGTGCGGCGTGGACACGGTGGTGTTCGAGAATCCGAGCGCCACGCGGCCCGCGATCTGGTCGACCATCGCCGGGGCGCCGCCCTTGTACGGCACGTGGACGATGTCCACGCCGGTCATCGCCTTGAACAGCTCCATCGTGAGGTGGTTGGTCGTGCCATTTCCGGCGGATGCGAAGTCGAGCTGTCCCGGCCGAGCTTTGGCGAACGCGACGAGTTCCTTCACATTCTTTGCCGGCACAGAGGGATGCACCACGAGGATGAAGATCGACGAACCCAGCAGTCCGACCGGGGCGAACTCCTTGCCGAAGTCGGGCGCCTTGGGATTGAGCGCGGTGGTGATCGCATTCGACGCGGTGCCCTGCATGAGCGTATAGCCGTCGGGCGGCGCTTTGGACACCAACTCCGCCGCGATACTGCCGCCCGCGCCGGGGCGGTTGTCGATGACGAATGGCACGCCCATCTGCTCACTCATCTTCGCCGTGACGACACGCGCGGTCCAGTCGATCGCGCCACCGGGTGGGAAGGGGATCACCACACGGACGGGCTTGCCGCGGTAGGCCTGCGCGAGCGAAATTGCGGGAAGGAACGCTACAGGAAGTGCAATTAAAAGACGGGCGAAACGGGAATGGTGATGGGCCATATGTTCGAATCTTCCCTGAAGAGATGTTCATGGTGATGCGGGCTAAACCGGTGCGCAACAGCGCGTGCCGCGCATCACGATCGGCTGGAGCATCGTACGCTGGCGCAGCGAGGTTTCCAAGATCACTGCGGCGAGCAATGTACCCCAGCGCCGGGGCAAGGGAGGGCGCGTTCGCATCTAGGATGCCGGTCAGTGACTACGCGGTCGATACTCTCCTGGCAGGCTACAAACGGTGGCGGCCCTGCTGGCCCCCTGTTTCCCGGACTGGACGCGCGTCGCGCTCACCGACGTCATTCGCACCTATCAGCCGCTGGGCATATGGCCGGACAACCCGCGGGTTCCAACTGCCGACTGGACGCACTAAAACGCGATCTACGAGGCGATCGGCCCGGCATCCCTGTCCATGCGCCATCGCGACTATGTAGATTCCACGTTCGCTGAACAGGCGATTGCTGCCTTCGGCCGGTCGCCTGCCCTTTGACTGTCGCCAACCTGCCGGCGCAGGCGCAGGCATCCGGGACGAGATCGACAAATTTTCCAGCCGCTACTGGAGCTTGATCCCGGCTTCCTTGATCACGCGCGCCCAGCGGGCCCGGTCGGCTTCCTGGAAGGCCTCGAACTCCGAGCGGCTGTTGCCGATCGGCACGCCACCCATGTCGAAGATCTGCTTGCGGATCTCCGGCGTCTGCGTGATGCGCACCATTTCCTTGTTCAACTGGTTCGCGATGTCGTCCGGTGTGCGTGCCGGTGCCCAGAACCCGTACCACGAGCCGGTGACCATATCGGGAACGTTGGACTCCGCGAAGGTTGGAACATCCGGCAAGGAAGGCAGTCGCTTGGCGGAGGTGACGCCGACGGCGCGCAGCCGGCCCTCCGTGAGGAATCCGGAGACCGCACCGAGGCTGTTGAACATCAACTGGACCTCGCCCGCGACCAGGTCGGCGAGCGCCTGACCCTGCCCCTTGTAGGGCACATGGTTCATGTTGGTGCCCGTAATGACCCTGAACAGTTCGAACGTCAATTGCGATGCCGAGCCGAGGCCCGCTGAGGCGTAGCTGAGTTCGCCCGGCCGTGCCTTGGCGAGCTTGATCACGTCACTGATGCGTTTGACGGGCAGTGTCCGGCTGACCGTCAGCAGGAAGGGCGCGGAGAAGATGACCGTGATCGGCTTGAAGTCCTTCATCGGGTCGTAGCTCATCTTCGGAAACAGGCTCGGCAGGAGCGCCTGGGTCGAGGCACGAGCGAGCAGCGTGTAGCCGTCCGGTGGGCTGTTGGCGACCATCTGCCCGGCGATCTGCGTCGTCGCGCCGGCCCGGTTCTCGATGATGACCGGCTGGCCCCAGGATTCCGAAAGCTTCTGGCTGATCATCCGCGCGGTGATGTCGGTAGGACCGCCGGGCACGAATCCGACGATCACTCGAATGGGCTTGGACGGAAAGGACTGCGCCAGCGCGACCGGTGCCGCGAGGACCAGGAGGGCAGCAGAAACGCTCAGTCTGGACGACATCAGAATCTCCCAATGAAGACGCCGCGCGAATCGCTCGACGATGCCAGCGCATTCGAAGCAATTAGCGTAACACGCTGGCCGATGCAGGCGGCCGTCTGCAGGACGGCACCGCACGTGTGCTAACCTTTTCTTCGAACAGGAAAAACCCTCGGTGGAATGGGGCCCGCACAGCGTCAGCCTGTTCAGTGGCGGACACGATTTCTTCCCATGATCTGGAGACGCCCGTGAAGCCCGTTTTCACTCCCCTACATCCGTTGTTCGCCGCAGAAGTTGCCGCGATCGACCTCATGCAACTGCACGACCCCGACACCCTGGTTGTGCTGCGTGCCGGCATGGACCAGTACGGCGTGCTGGTGTTCCACGACCAGACGTTCACGGATGCCGGGCAGCTCGCCTTCGCGCAACGCTTCGACGGCGTGCTGCATACGAAGACAGGCGCGGATGCGGTGTCGCGCAACCGGTTGAACCAAGAGGGGCTTTCCGACATCTCCAATGTCGACGAAGAAGGCAGGCTCCTGCGCAGCGAAGACCGGCGCCGGATGTATGCGCTGGGCAATCGGCTGTGGCACACCGACGCATCTTTCCAGGATCCTGCCGGCCGGTATTCGATGCTGTCTGCGCGCGTCGTGCCGCCAGCCGAAGCCGACACCGAGTTTGCCGACATGAGGTCGGCTTACGACACGCTCGATGCGGCGACCCGCAAACGGATCGAGTCGCTGCACGTGCACCATTCGATCGCCCATTCGCGCCAGACACTCGGCTTCGAATTCACGACCGAGGAACTCGACAAGCTCAAGGGCGCCGTCCATCCGCTGGTGCGAACGAACCCGCGTACCGGCCGGCGTTCGCTCTATCTCGCGGCGCACGCCACCCGCATCATCGAGATGCCGGTGCCCGAAGGCCGGTTGCTGCTGCGCGACCTGATGGATCACGCCACCGAGCGGCAGTTCGTGCATGCGCATTCGTGGCGTGAAGGCGACCTGGTGATCTGGGACAACCTGGCCACCATGCACCGAGGCCGACCTTACGAAGATGGTGTGCATCGCCGAGAGTTGCGGCGGGTGACGACGCTCGACATCGAGGTGGCGCCGGCAGGATGACGCTTCTGATCTGATCGCCCTGGCGTTGCGCTGCCCCTGCTACTCCGGCTTCACCACTGCCAGTGCGAGCGCCTTGCCGTACCGCTGGTACTCGTCGCGAATCTGCGCGGCAAACTGCGCGGGCGTATTGCCCACCGGGTCCAGCGCCTGCTCGAGCAGCTTCTGCCGCACGCCTGTTTCCCCCAGTGCGCGCACGACGTCCGAATGGACGCGGTCGACCACCGCGCCGGGCGTGCGGGCGGGCGCGAACAGCCCGAACCATGAACTCGCCTCGAAGCCCGGCACCCCGGCTTCCGCCAC
>JBBRCD010000230.1:0-4722 GCA_038205245.1 Burkholderiales bacterium | reverse complement strand
ACCGTCGGCTGGAACCAGGCTCCCCCTGCCCGGGCGCCCCCGGTGCGGATGGTCGCCCCCTTGGCGACGGCGTCGGCCACCTGGGCATCGAGCACATCGAGCTGGGGTGCGCGTGTGATCGCACCGATGTAGGTGTCATCGGCCATCGGGTCGCCCGGCCTGAAGCCGGCCACCGTGGTCATGAAATGCTCGACGAACGCGTCGTGCAGTCTTTCTTGGACGTAGATGCGCTCGACCGAGCAGCAGCTCTGGCCGGTGTTGTACATCGCGCCGTCGGCGAGGCTTTCGGCGGCGGTCTTCGCGTCGGCATCGGCCCGGACATACACGGGGTCCTTGCCGCCCAGCTCGAGCTGCAGCTTGATCAGCCGTGGCGCCAGCGCCTGGGCGATGCGCACGCCCGTCGCATGGCTGCCGGTGAAGAAAACACCGTCGAGCAGTTGCCCGAGCAGCGCCGTGCCGGTATCGGCCGCGCCGATCACGGCCTGCATCACCTCGGCCGGAATGCCTGCCGCATGCAGCAGCCGCGTGATGTGCAGTCCGGTCAGCGCGGCGTACTCCGAGGGCTTGTACAGCACGGCATTGCCGGTCAGCAACGCCGGCACGATGACATTGCAGCCGACCAGGTAGGGATAGTTCCAGGCCGAGATGTTTCCGACCACGCCCAGCGGCACATGCGAGATCTGCTCGTGCATGCCGCCGTCGTCGAACACATGCTCGTCGCGCACCGCCGCTTCGGTCTGCTCCAGGAAGAAGTCGATGCGCGTAATGGCGCCCCTGATCTCGTTGCGCGACTGGCTGATGGGTTTGCCGACCTCCTGCGTCAACGTGCTCGCGAGCGTCTCGATCTCGGCGCCAAGGCTCGCGCGAAAGCGGCTGATCGCAGCCAGGCGTTCGGTCATCGGCGTGGTGGCCCAGCGCGGCTGCGCGGTGCGTGCCGCGGTGGCCTTGCGCGCGACCGAGTCCGGGCGGTCGGCTGCGACGTCGGTCAGCCTGTCTCCGGTGGCGGGGTTGTGGATGTCGAGTCGGTTGCTCATGTCTTTCGTGCGGCCCTTGCCGCCTGGAGAAAATCGTTCAGTAACGGCGTGTCGTCGAACTGCCCCGGCACGGCCCTGTCGTGGAACTCGGGGTGCCACTGCACCGCGGCTACGTAGCCGGGCCTGCGCATGCGCACCGCCTCGATGATGCCGTCCTCGGGGCAGCGGGCCTCCACCACGAAGTCGGGCGCGAGGTCCTTGACGCCCTGGTGGTGAATGCTGTTAGCGCGGGCACGAGTGACGCCAGGGCACAGTTCTGCCAGGCGCGTGCCGGGCACAATCTCGATCTCATGGCCGTGCTTTTCATACTGCGCATGCTCGCGGTGCGACCGGGCCGCAGGCTGCTGGGTCTGGATGTCCTGGAACAGCGTGCCGCCGAACTTCACATTCAGCATCTGCAGGCCGCGGCAGATGCCGAAGATCGGCTTTCCGGCGGCCATGAACGCGTCGATCAGTGCGATCTCGTGGCGGTCGCGCAGGCGGTCGCCCTGCCACTCGGGACGCAGCGCCACCTCGCCATAGCTCTCGGGAGCAATGTCGGCGCCGCCCTGCAGGACCAGTCCATCGAGCACGACGGCGTAATCGTCCAGGTTCAGGTCGGCGCGGGTCACGATGCTGTCGCGCGTGACGGCCGGAATCATCACCGCCACCGCGTGACCGGAGAGCACCCAGTGCGCGACCGACTGTTCGAGGTAGTGCAGGGTCTTGGTGAACACGCCGCCCAGCGACGCGGTCGTTGCGTCCGGGTATTGGACGCGTGAAGAAACGCCGATCAGCAGCGGCCGCTCGGCGGCAAGGCTCACAGTGCCTCCAGGAACAGCCGCTCGTAATCCATCGCGGACGCCTTGCGCGGATTGGTCTGGCTGGTGAAATCCTTGTCCGCCAGCTCGACCAGCCGTGGCAGCTGCGCTCGCGTCACGCCGCGCGCAGCCAGACCGCCCTCGATGCCGATCGTCGCCTTCAGTTCACGCAACCACGGCACGAAGGCCGCGCCGCCGCCGGCCAGGCCTGCCGCATGTGCGAGCTCGTCGAACTTCGCGGGTACCGCTTCGAAATTCCAGGCCAGAACGGTGTCGATCATCAGCGCGTTGGCAAGGCCATGATGCAGGTCGCACACCGCGCCCAGTGCATGGGCGCAGGCATGCACCGAACCGAGGTCTTTCTGGAAGGCGATGGCGCCCATCATCGAGCTCATCATCATGTCGCTGCGCGCGGCGAGGTTGCCGGGTTCGCGCACCGCGGCAGCCAGCGCGCGTGCGCCCACGCGCAGGCCTTCGAGTGCGATGCCGTCGCACAGCGGATGGTAGGCCGGCGACAGGTAGCTCTCGATGTTGTGCGTGAGCGCGTCCATGCCGGTGGCTGCAGTGACCGCCGCCGGCAGGCCGAGCGTGAGCTCCGGATCGGCAAAGACCATCTGCGCCAGGATTTTTTCGCTGAACACGGTGCGCTTGTGGTGCGTGTCGTTCTCCGACACCACCGCCGAGCGGCCGACTTCGCTGCCGGTACCCGCCGTGGTCGGCAGCGCGACGAACCAAGGCAGAGGTTGGGTGATCGGCCGAACCTGCGGGTGGTCCCAGACATACTCGAGGATGTCGCCGTCGTGTACTGCCATCAGGCCGACGACCTTGGCGACGTCCAGTGCGGCCCCGCCGCCGAAGCCGATCACGCAATCGGCACCATGGGACTTGAACGCCGCAGCGCTGGCCATCACCTGTGCGCAGGTGGGGTTGCCGTATACACCGTCGAAGACGCCGGCGTGCAGCCCGCCCAGGTGGCCCTTGAACTCGGCCATCACCGGCAGCGCAGCCAGCGCTCGGTCGGTCACGATCAGCGGGCGCTTCAGGCCCCGCGCGAGCAGGTGCTCGGCGACCAGCTTGCGCGCACCGGCGCCGAAAGCGATGGCCGTGGGAAACGAATAGTGAGTGATGGTCATCAGATGATCTCGAAGTAGCGCTTCAATTCCCAGTCGGTCACCGCATCCTGCCACTGGCGATGCTCCCATTCCCGGGTGGCGGCGAAGTGGTCCACGAAGGTGTCGCCCAGCCAGTCGCGTGCGATATCGCTGGCGCGAAAGCTCGCCGTGCTCTGTTGCAGTGAGCGCGGCGCGCGCGCCACGTCCTCTGCGCCCTGGTTGGTGCCGGTGATCGCCGGCGCAGTGAGCTTCAGGTTCCTTTCGATGCCGTGCAGGCCGGCGGCGAGCACTGCAGCCATCGCCAGGTAGGGGTTCACGTCGGCACCGGGGCAGCGTGTCTCCAGCCGCGTCGACTTCGCGCTGCCTGCAATGACGCGGAAGCTCGCGGTGCGGTTGTCCACGCCCCAGGTTGGCTTGACCGGCGCCCAGAAGCCATCGACCAGGCGCTTGTAGCTGTTGATGGTCGGCCAGAACATCGGCGCGAACTCCATCAGGCATGCCACCTGGCCGGCCAGGTAGCTTTCGAACACGTCGCTCATCGAGTGCCGGCCTGCGGCATCGAAGAACACGTTCCTGCTGCCGTCGGACAGACTCTGGTGGATGTGCCCCGAACAGCCGGGCAGCGCCGCGTTCCACTTGGCCATGAAGCTGGGCATCACGCCGAAGCGCTTTCCGATCTCCTTCGCCCCGGTCTTGAACAGGATGGCGCGGTCGGCGGCTTCCAGTGCCTCGCTGAAGGTGATCGCGACCTCGTAGACGCCCGGGCCGGTTTCGGTGTGCAGCCCCTCGATGGGAACGCGGAAGGCTGCCATCTCATCCATCAGGGCATTGAAGAAGCCACGGTGGTCGGCCATGCGCAGCAGCGAGTAGCCGAACATGCCTGGGGTGATCGTATCCGGACCGACGCCGCGTTTCGCCGCCCAGCTCTGGGGCGTCTCGGCGAAGTTGAACCACTCGAATTCCATGCCCGCCATCGGCGCGAAGCCCAGTTTCTCGGCGCGCTCGAGCACGCGCTTCAGGGTTTGCCGCGGACACACCGGGAACGCAGAGCCGTCCGCGTTGACGAATTCGCCGAGGAAGAACGGCACGCCCGCGTCCCAGGGTACATGGCGCGCGGTGCCCAGGTCGATGCGGGCCTGCACATCGGGATAGCCATGCTGCCAGCCGGTGACCCTGGTGTTGTCGTAGCAGGCGTCATGCGCGTCCCAGCCGAACACCACGTCACAGAAGCCGAAGCCCGCCTCCGCGGCGGCGATGAACTTGTCGCGATGCAGGTACTTGCCGCGCAGGATGCCGTCGATGTCACTGCAGGCGACCTTGACCTTGACCGTATCGGACGCGCGCACTGCGGCGAGCGCAGGATGTTCCGTGCCAGCGGGTGCGGCGACCGTTGTCCCGCCTGCCACAGGTGAGTCGTCCGGTGGTCTGGAGGGAGCGGATACCGGGTCGCGCATGGTGGGCTTTCAGTCGTTGGTACGTAAGGGGACGAGGCGGCGTGCGCCGCGCGGGGCGACTGGGCTGCTCAGCGTGTTTCGAGCAGCGGATCGGTCGGCGCGCGCTCGCGCTGCGCGCCGGTGAACCGGAAGTAGACATAGCCTGCGAGCATGAAGCCGGCGAACATTGCGGCGATGAGCGGGTTGAACAAGGTTATGGCTATCAGTGCAGCCACGGCTGTCACCAGCGCGAACGCCGGAAACAACGGATACACCGGCGCGCGGAACGGCCGTGCCAGAGCGGGCTCGGACCGGCGCAGCCTGAACAGCGACATCATGCTGA
>JBBRCD010000229.1:0-4773 GCA_038205245.1 Burkholderiales bacterium | reverse complement strand
TCAATGTGCTGTTTTCGTCCCTGGCCCGCGACCAGGGTGCATCGGCCATCGGTGTGGTGCTGTCGGGCATGGGGTCGGACGGCACGCTGGGGCTGCAGGCGCTGAAGGCTGTGGGGGGCCTGACCGTCGTGCAGCAGCCGTCATCGGCACAGTTCGATTCGATGCCGCACAGCGCCATCGCCGCGGGCTGTGCCGACATCGTCGCGCTGCCAGGAGACATGCCCGAGCGCATCCTCGACTGCGTCTCCTGGGATGGCAGCTCGAAGTCGCCCCTGGCCGAACCTGGGGTCGACCCAGGGGTCGATCCGAAACTGACCGAAAAGCCATTCGATCCGCCGGACGACACCATCGAGAGCATCTTCAGCCTGCTGCGCCAGAGAACGCGGCACGACTTCTCGCTCTACAAACCAAGCACGCTGCATCGCCGCATCGAACGCCGAATGGCCATCCACGGCATGGCCGCGATAGCCGATTATGTGCGCTATCTGCGGCAAAATCCGCAGGAGGTCGACCTGCTGTTCAAGGAACTGCTGATCGGCGTCACGAGCTTCTTCCGCGATGTTGCGGTATGGCAGTACATGCTCGACACCGCCCTGCCTGCGCTGCTGGCGAGCCGGGGGAGCGAGAAGAAGTTCCGGGCCTGGGTCGCCGGTTGCTCGACCGGCGAAGAGGCCTACACCCTGGCGATCGTGTTCAAGGAGGCGATACAGCGCCTGCCTGAGCATCACCAATGCACCCTGCAGATCTTTGCCTCCGATCTGAGCTCTGACGCCATCGCCACAGCCCGTGCCGGCCGTTATCCCGCCACGATCGGCGCGAGCATGCAGGCGGAGTACGCGACGCGCTACTTCACAGCGCAAGGGGACGCGCTGGTCGTCGACCAATCCATCCGCGACATGGTGCTTTTCTCTCGGCATGACGTCGTACTCGATCCACCTTTCACCCGGCTTGATATTCTGAGTTGCCGCAACCTGCTGATCTACTTCGACGCCACGCTGCAGCACAGGCTGCTGCCGCTGTTTCATTACAGCCTGCGCCCGGGCGGCCTGCTGCTGCTGGGCAGCTCGGAGACGGTCGGCTCGTTCAGCAAGCTGTTCGAGCCGATGGATTCCAGGCTGCGCCTGTACCTGCGCAGGCCCATCCTGTCTGCAACAGGCTCCGAATTTCTGCTGAAGTCGTTCCCTCCCCTTCTGAGACTGACCAAGGAAACGCCAATGCCTTCTTCACCGAACGCAGCGCAAGGCGGCGATTCATTACAAGCCGCCGCCGACCAGGTGCTGCTGCAGGTGCATGCGCCGCCAGCCGTCGTGGTCAACGCCGCGGGCGACATCGTCTACATCAGCGGGCGCACCGGCAAGTATCTGGAGCCCGCGGCCGGAAAGGCCAACTGGAACTTCCACGCCATGGTTCGCGAGAGTTTGCGGGAACCTGTCGTCAACGCGCTGAAGCAGGCAGTAGCGAAAGACGAGGCAGTACAGGTGCGCGGCCTTCAGCTCGCCGGGGCAGGCGGCGTTCAGGGTGTGGACGTCACGGTGCAGCCGCTGCACGAGCCTGCTGCCTTGCAAGGCACGATGATGATCGTCTTTCGTGATGTCGCAGCCCTCCCCCGCCTCGGCCGGCGCCGAGGCGCAAACGCAGCGAAAGTCACCCATGCCGCCGAAGTTCAGCAATGCCGGGACGAAATCCAGAGTCTTGGTGAGCAGAACCGCGCTTCGAAGGAAGAGCTGCAGTCGGCGAACGAGGAACTGCAGAGCACCAACGAAGAGTTGCAGTCCGCCAACGAGGAGCTGACGACGTCCAAGGAAGAGATGCAGTCGATGAACGAGGAACTGCAGACGGTAAACGCCGAGATGCAATCCAAGCTCGACGATCTTGCGCTGGCCCAGAGCGACATGAAGAGCCTGCTCAACAGCACCGAGATCGCGATGCTCTTCCTTGACCAGGATCTCAACGTTCGCCGCTTCACCGATCGTGCCGCCAAGATCATCAATCTGCGCGACAGCGATATCGGCCGGCCGCTGAGCGACCTGACCACGAGCCTGCAGTACCCGACGCTGCACGACGATGCCAACGAAACGCTGCGCACACTGGTCTTCTCGGAAAAACAGATTCAGACCAGCGACCAGCGATGGTTTTCGGTTCGCATCATGCCGTATCGGCGGCTGGACAACATGATCGACGGCGCCGTGATCACCTTTGTCGACATCACCGCCACCAAGCAGGTCGAAGCGACCCTGCGCAAGGATGCCGACGCCTGACCTGGACAGAGGTCTCGCCCACGGCGAGGTAATCTCCTCCAGGGCGCCTGGGGCGATGGCCAGCTTCGGCTCAGCGGACGCGCAGGCCGATCGCCACGCTGCCTTGGCGTCAAGTCGCTTTCGATGCAATCATTCCGAGGTCTTGCCGTCGAAGTGCTCAGTGTCGGCCTCCGCGTCTACGCGCGTGTGGTGCACCACACCGTCACGATGGTTGGGCGGCGAATAGATCGTGTAGAGCTTGAGCGGCTCGGTCCCGGTGTTGATGATGTTGTGCCTGGCCCCGGCGGGAACCACTACGGCGTAGCCGGCGTGGATCGCAGTGCGAACCCCGTCCAGCACGGCCTCCCCGCTGCCCTGTTCGACGCGGAAGAACTGATCGAGCTTGTGAACCTCGGCGCCGATCTCTTCCTTGGGCTTCAGTGCCATCACTACCAGCTGGCAATGCTTCGCCGTGTACAGAACCTGCCGAAAGTCCTCGTTCCGCGTGGCGATTCTCTCGATGTCCTGAACGTACCCCTTCATGCCCGTCCCCTTTGCTCTGTATGAAGGCGCCAGCCCGGGGCTTCGAAGCGGCCGCGGGCCCCCTGGCCCGCCGGCCGGCGAGCATCGACCGTGAAGATAGGTCTGCACACCTGCGCTGTCGGTGCGCTCGCGAACACATCAGGGGCTGGTGAGAATCGATCCAGATTCATCACCTTCGTCCAGGCGACCACGAAGTCACGCACGAAGACACCCCGCGCAGCGTTGCTCGCGTAGAGCTCGGCGAGCGCTCGAAGCTGAGAGTTCGAGCCGAGAACGAGATCAATTACCGTGGCGCTCCACCTGGGCTCACCACATGCGTCCTGGCTCGAATGGCACTGTCACCGTCTCGCCCGCCTTGGCTGCCGCGGCCTCGACCGCCGCGTTGCCCGCCAGCACGATCAGGTCGGCCAGCGAAATCTTCTGGCCGCCGCACTCGTCGCCGTTCGGACAGATGTTGCAGCTACGGGCGCGCTCGCAGACGTCGGCAGCAATCAGGTCGCTGCTCGGCCTGGCCCCAAGACCCTACGGCGGATCGCAGCCGATGGCAGCGAGTCCGATATCCCACTGACGCATGTTCACGTCGGTGACCTCCTGCGCGTGCGGCCCGGCGAAAAGGTGCCGCTCGATGGCGTGGTGACCGAGGGCAGCCGTGCGCTCGACGAGTCCATGTTGACGGGCGAGCCACTGCCCGTGACGAAGCGGGTGGGCGACAAGCTCATCGGCGCGACCAGGAACACCAGCGGCGCACTTGTCATGCGTTCGGAGCACGTCGGCTCGGCCACCGTGCTCGCGCAGATCGTGCAGTTGGTCGCGATGGCGCAGCGTTCACGTGCGCCGATGCAGCGCATGGCTGACCAGGTCGCGGGGTACTTCGTCGTCAGCGTCGTCGGCATCGCACTGCTGCCCATCGCTGCTTGGTGGCTGTTTGCCGACGGCACCTTCGGAGCCCTGCGCGGATACGCCATCGCCGTGCCGGGCCAGGAGCCGGGTCTTCCGCCGTCGATCCAGTTCTGGTCTCAACACCTGCATTTCGTGATGCATAGTTCGCCGGTGGGCGGTCTCGTCACTCTCATCCTGTGGGCGACCCGGCACGCATTCTGGCTCCCGCTGCTCGGCTGGTGGTCGCACATCGTGATCGATGTCTTCACGCACTCGGCGGACTACTACGCTGTGCCCGTGCTCTATCCGTTCACCGAGCGCGGCTTCGACGGCATCACCTGGACCACGCCGTGGTTCATGGTCCTGAACTACCTGGCCCTGGCAGGGGTCGGGCTGTGGTTGCTGCTAAATCCAAGGCGCGCACATGTCCGGGGAACCGTTCCCGCTCGCATCACCGCATCGAAGTGCTACTCAGCGTCTACGCGGCTCGGCGCATCGCCCATCTCGACGACCATCGGGGATGCGACAAGCTGTCCTTCGGGACCGGACGGTGCCTTACGAGCGCGAAGACTTTCACTTTCTCTTGACGGCCCACGCGACACCGCCCAAGACGGCAACGATGACGAGCAGGCAAAGCCCCCAGAGCACGCCGTAGCCGCCCATCCACCCGCCACCCCACACGCCATCATTCATCATGGGTACGTTCTGCGCCCAAGTTCTGCTGGCAGCCAGCAGCAACATCGTTGCGAAGAAGATGGCAAGCGAGGGCTTCATAATGGCTCCTGCGCGAGCAGTGCTCGCACTTCTGGTGGTGAAAGATGGCGAGGATGGGCCGCGCGGCACTTGCCGTCTGTTCGGCAGCGAACAGATCCGCCAGGAAGGCCGCTGGTGCGACGCGTTGCAGGTCTCCAGGCGGTAGCAGGAATCGGGAGCGCCGAAGCCCACACGCTTTGGCGAGCGGCAATCGGCGTCTGATCCTCTGCATGTCGGCTGGCTCGATGTGCTTACGGACGCATGCATGAACTCCCAACCGAACAGGTGGCATGCCTATGGCCATGAAAGCTGGCACGCCATCCACCCCGGGCATCAGCAGGCATTCCTGCGCTCAGGCGAT
>JBBRCD010000228.1:0-4805 GCA_038205245.1 Burkholderiales bacterium | reverse complement strand
CGAGCATCGCATCGTCTTCGAGTACCAGGGCATGGCGATGACCGTTCGCCACTATACGCTGCAGGGCTTCGACATGCTTCAGTGCGCAGGAGCGCTGCGCGGGCGTCATCGTTAGCGGCGGCGTTGTCGTCGTCGCTGTCGTTATGGTTATGGTTGTGGTTGTGGTTGTGGTTGCCCGCCCCTGCGCAGCCGCGTCGAACCAGCGTGCAGCCACTTCAGGCGAGATGTCCTCGATATCCCAGGCCTGGATGACTTCGGCCTCGAGCCCGAAAGCCGCGAGCTGCCGGGTGATCGAGCGCAGGCGGTCGTCGAACGCCTTGACGTTCAGGACATAGATGGCGTCCAGCGGGGCGGTGTTCATCGCGACATCTTTGCGGTTCCGCGCGCTTGCACGCGGGTCGGCCGTGGAATCTGAGACTTCGCGCGACTTGATTGCATTGGAATCAGGAAATCCGTCAGCACTTGACTCTCGCCGCGCATATTGGTAATTCGGCTGCGTCTCTCAGTGGATTCATCTCGTCAACAGCACGATGTACGCTTGGTAACTGAAGCTGCGATTCTTCTTCTGCCCAGTCATTTCGGCAACGATTCCAAGATCGCTCAATAGCCTGATCGCGGCATTGGCAGTCGGAAAGCTGGTGTTCATTTTCTGCCGCACACGCTCCACAGTAAAGCGCGGCATCGTCGGAAGCAGCTCAAACAAGCGATAGGTGGCGGGTCCCGACTTTGGCGAATCGAGAATGCGTCGTCGATCGGCGGCGACCAGGGTCGCTATCTCAACGATGCTGCGTTCGGCTTCGGCAGCTGCCGCTGCGACGCCCTCCAGGAAGAAGGCGATCCACGATTCCCAATCGCCGTCGGTGCGGATAACAGAGAGCTGTCGGTAATACTCCATCTGATGCTGTTTCAAATAGCCACTCAGGTACATCAGTGGCTCGGGCAACATCCTCCAGTGCTCCAACAACGCTGCGATCAACAGGCGTCCGATACGGCCGTTGCCGTCCAGAAACGGGTGAATGGTCTCGAACTGGGCGTGCACCAACGCGATTCTGACCAGGGGCGGAAGGGCGGGCGAGGTGGAATGAATGAATTTTTCCAGGTCGCCCAGCAACCGTGGCACCTGATCCGCGGGGGGCGGGACGAACACCGCGTTCCCGGGCCTGGTGCCACCGATCCAGTTTTGCGAACGGCGCAACTCGCCGGGTTGCTTACCCGATCCGCGCACCCCGGCGAGAAGCAGACGGTGTGCATCGCACATCAGGCGGACACTGATGGGCAGGCCATTGGGATCCCCGAGGTTGTCGCGCACGAGGCGATAAGCTCGAAGGTAGTTGGTGACTTCCTCGAGGTCATCCGTGTTGCTCACATCGAGGCCGGCTTCCTCGTCGAACAAGTCAGCGAGGGTTGCCTGGGTACCCTCGATCTGCGACGTCAGCAACGCTTCCTTCCGGATAGCGCTGTACAGGACCCAATCGACAGAGGGCACAAGCCCCGACACGCCCGACAGGCGGGCAAGGGCCAATTCTGCTGCCCGGTTCTGCGCATCGAATGTATCGAGCGATAACGTGGGCTCTGCCGGCGGCAAGGTCTGCGGGACGAAGGCCTGGACCGCTTCGCCAAGGGTAGTCGAGGTGATGTAACTTCCCGCCAAGCGCTTCACATTGAAGTCTTCTTTAATGTCTGACTTCGATAGTAAAGGAGTCTTTAATAAGAGTGCAACCTGGTTAATAGGGAGATGGTCTTAGACCAGTTCCAGTACGCTGGCGCCCTCCCCTTTCCACGGTTTCGCGTGTGGATGTTTGCCGCCGAGCTGCGCCAAGGAGAGGGCATAGCCCATGAAGCCGTGCTTTGCCCGAGCGCAACAAGCCGGACGTTGGTACGGCTTTCGTGCGAGCAATCGGCACATCGTCTTTCAACGTTTGCCCGCGACGCTGGAACCAGGGCCGGAGGTGTGACGAGTATTGGCAAAATGCCACGACCTTCGCAGCCTTGCGGAATACGAAGGAGATCTCAATGTGGACGACCGGATCGTTTCCGACCTGATTGCAGCCGCAGAACTCGTCGAGAACAGGGTCGGTGCTCTCGCACCGATTGTCGACCAGTGAAAGTCAACGGCGCGGGCTGGACCAAAAAGTAGTGGTGGAGACGAGGAGGATCGAACTCCCGACCTTCGCATTGCGAACGCGACACTCTCCCAGCTGAGCTACGTCCCCACGGGTTTGCGCCAGCCTGACGCCAAACGTGCGAAATTATGCCCGAAACCCGTGAACCCGTGAACCGGAATCGCAATACCCTTTCCGTATACTTCGTCTCCCGGGCGCATCGCCCTTTCGCGGCAGACCTTCCATGCAGATCACTCCGCCCTTCGCCTACCCAGAAATCGACACCCTGAAGAAGACCGACCGGGTGGTGATGCCCAAGGCGGGCGACACCCCGGGGTTCTGCCATGAGCTGCATGTGATGCCGGTGTCCTACACCGAGATCCCGGTCGCCCAGCGCGACTATCCGATCGTGTTCGTCACCGCCGACAACGGCGCGACCTACATGACGATGGTGATCCTTGGGCTCAAGGCGAAGCAGAACCTGTTCGTGTCGCCTCTGGGCTGGGACCGCTCGGTCTATGTACCGGCCTATGTGCGGCGCTTCCCGTTCTGCATGGCCAAGGTGACCGTGGACAACACCCAGCGCGACGAGCGGGTGGTCTGCGTGGTGAAGGAGGCGGTGGTGCCGGAGGGCAACCCGCTGTTTGACGCGAGCGGCACCCCGACCGCGGAATGGCAGGCGCTCGAGAAGCTGCTGCAGGAGTATGAAACCGATCTGGTGCGCAGCGAAGAATTGTGCAAGGCAGTCGCCGACCTCGACCTGCTCGAACCGTTCAACATGCAGGCCTCGCTCAACAGCGGGGCCACCCTGCAGCTGACCGGCATGTACCGGGTCAACGAGGTGAAGCTGAACGAGCTCGAGCCGGCGAAGCTGCAGGACCTGGCGCGCAAGGGCGTATTGTCCCGGGTGTATTCGCACCTTTTGTCCCTGGAAAACTTCCGCCGTCTGACCGACCGGGCCGCCTCGATGGAGCCGGTGGGCAGCGCGCCGGCAGGGTCGCTCCAGTAGCGCTCAGCCGGCGGGGCTTCGCCGCGCGGATACGACCATCATCGCCACGCCGATCAGGCCCATCGGCACGCTCAGCCACTGGCCCATGGTGAGCCCCAGGCCGAGCAGGCCGAGGTAGGCGTCCGGCTCGCGCGCGAATTCGGCAACGAAGCGGAACACCGCGTAGCCGGCGAGGAACGCCCCGGACACCACGCCGCGCTTCTGCGGCCGGCGCGACAACCAGGCCAGTACCACATAGAGCGCGACCCCCTCGAGTGCGAACTGGTAGAGCTGCGACGGGTGCCGCGGCAGATGATCGACATGGGGAAACACCATGCCCCAGGCAACCTCGGTCGGGCGCCCCCAGAGTTCGCCGTTGATGAAGTTGCCCATCCGGCCTGCAGCCAGCCCGAGCGGCACCAGCGGCGCGATGAAGTCGGTCACCTGCAGCCAGGGCAGGCGGATCGAGCGCGCGTAAAGCCAGGTCGCGACCAGCACCCCGAGCAGTCCGCCATGGAATGACATGCCGCCTTGCCAGACATAGAAGACGCTGAGCGGATCGGCCAGATACTCGCCCGGCTTGTAGAACAGAATGTAGCCCAAACGACCACCGAGGACGACGCCGAGCACGCCGTAGAACAGCAGGTCGTCGACCTGCATCGTATTGATGCCCCACCGGGGTTCGCTCTTCGCCCGATGTTTTCCCAGCAGCAGGAACAGGCCGAAGGCGAGCAGGTACATCAGCCCGTACCAGCGGATCGCCAGCGGACCGATCTGCAGGGCAATCGGGTCGAAGTTCGGGAACACGAACATGGCCGGATGGTAGCGCACTGCTATGATCGCAGCTCGCAGAGCTACGCAGAAGTCACACCCGCGCGGCGCCGTGAGCGGCAGCCAGCGCCGGTGACCCGGGACAGTCCAACGAGGAGCTTCACCATGGCAGAGAACTGGCGCTCGAAGCAGATCACCGCGGGTGTCGCCCGCAGCCCGAACCGCGCAATGCTGCGGGCGGTCGGCTTCGGCGACGGCGACTTCACCAAGCCGATCGTCGGCGTGGCCAACGCGCATTCGACGATGAACCCGTGTAACGCGGGCATCCAGCCGCTGGTCGACCGCGCGACCGTCGCGCTGAAAGAGGCGGGTGCGATGCCGCAGATGTTCGGCATCCCGACCATCACCGACGGCATCGGCATGGGCACCGAGGGCATGAAGTATTCGCTGGTCTCGCGCGAGGTGATCGCCGATGCGATCGAGTGCTCGGTCAATGGCCAGATGATGGATGGTGTGGTCACCTTCGGTGGCTGCGACAAGAACATGCCGGCCTGCATGATCGCGATGACGCGGGTCAATGTGCCGGGCATCTTCGTCTATGCCGGCACCATCAAGCCGGGCCGGTGGAAGGGCGAGGACCTCACCATCGTCTCCGCGTTCGAGGCGGTGGGCGCGTTCTCCGCGGGCAAGATGACCGAAGAGGACTTCATCGGCATCGAGAAGAACGCCTGCCCGAGTGTCGGTGCCTGCGGCGGCATGTACACCGCGAACACGATGTCCTCGTCGTTCGAGGCGCTCGGCATGAGCCTGCTCGGCTCGTCGCAGATCGCCTCGCCCGACCCGGAGAAGGCCGACTCGGCCGCAGCCTCGGCCCGGGTGCTGGTCGAGGCGATCGGGCGCAACCTGCGCCCGCGCGACATCGTCACCCGCGCCTCGATCGAGAA
>JBBRCD010000227.1:0-4841 GCA_038205245.1 Burkholderiales bacterium | reverse complement strand
GCGGGAGGCTTTCAACATCGTCTTCTCGATGCCGGTGGGCACGCCTCCGGAGGCGGTGCGCGCGGCTACGGCCGAGGCGGCGCGTGAGCTGTTCGAGGGGCACAAGTACGTGTTCGTGATGCACGAGGACCAGGGGGCGCCACACGTGCATCTTTCGGTTCGCGCCGATCGGTACGACGGCGTACGCCTATCTCCCCGTAAAGCCGACCTGGATCGCTGGCGTGCGGTCTTTGCCCGGCACCTTCAAGATCGAGGCGTGAACGCGGTGGCCAGCCGACAACCCGTCCGAGCGGCGAATCGGAACTACCGGAAGTTGTGGGAAGAGCGCGCCGCAGGTCGCGGGCAGTTGATCCGCCAGCGGCCGGCACAGCGGACCAGTGCTCGAGCCCTTGCCACCCGCGCTGATGCGATTAAGGCCTGGGAGCAGGTAGCCAAAGCGCTGACCACATCCAAGGATCCGGCCGATATCCGGCTTGCAGTTGAGGCAATTCGGTACCTCGCCGAGGTAGCGCCAGGAGGATTGGTGGCGGCGCGTGAAGCGGCGCTGCGCGCGGGTCAACGCGATGCAGGCGCTACGAAGGTCGCCCCTGAAGCCGCACCGGCGAGCAGGGATCGCGGCGCAGAACGCAATCGTTAAGCCTGCGTGAACAACGAGCTCAATCGAGCGTCGGCGAAGCTGCCTTTCATTAACACCTGCCATCGGCTATTTCCAGCCGCTTGTCACGGGCAGTTTCCCGCCATCGCGTAGAGCCGATGCCGCGCCCGAGACGACAAGGTGGCCGCCACCAGAAGGTGGGCAAACGAAGGTAGGCCGCCACAGGCAGACGACCGAGGGGACGATTGCGACGAGTTGACGCGTTTGAGACCGTGAGACCGTGCGAGACCACAAGCTCGAGAGCGAGGCGTGCAGGCCATCGGAAGGCCGCCCCATCGGCCGCTGCCAGGAGCCTGGTACGCCTAGCGCGGCTCCACGTGACGACGGCGCTCCTGATGGGCCTTCCGTGACCTAGTCGACTTTCGCGCCCGAGGCCTTCAGGATCTGCGCGTTGATCGGGATCTGCTTCGCCAGAAACGCGCTGAACTCGGCGGGCTTGGAAGGACGGGGCTCCAGGCCCATGGCAGCCATTCGCTCACGAACGGCCGGCACAGCCAGCGCCTGGGTATAAGCGGCGTTCAGTTTCTCAATCACATCCGCCGGCGTATTGGCCGGGGCGAGGAGACCCGTGAACCCCGCGACCTGGAAGTTGGAAAGGCCCGCTTCGGCAAAGGTGGGAACATCGGGAAGGGTGTCGATCCGCTTCGGCATAGCCACCGCAATCGCCCGCAGGTTGCCTGCACGGACGTGATCCATCGTTCCGCTTGCCGCTTCGAACGTCACGCTGACGTGTCCTGCCATCACATCAATGATTGCTGGCCCGCTACCCTTGTAGGGAACGTGCACTAGGTCGATACCCGCCTCGCGCTTAAGCATCTCCATGCCAAGATGCTGCAGCGTCCCGTTGCCGGCAGACGCATAGCTGTACTTGCCCGGCTCCCGCTTCACCAGGTCCTGGAACTCCTTCCAGGACTTTGCTGGAAACTTGGGGTTCACCAGCAGCAGATAAGACGACGAGGCGATCTGCGTGACGGATGCGAAGTCCTTAAGCGGGTCGTAGTTCACCTTGAAAAGCAAGTGATTCGTCGTGTGATTGTTGATCGCCCACAGCAAGGTGTAGCCGTCCGGGGCCGCACGGGCGACGGAGTCGGTTCCGATCACGCCGCTTGCGCCGGCGCGGTTGTCGATGATGATCGACTGCCCCAGAATCTTCTGCGCCTCGGCGCTGACCAGTCGTGACAGCGAATCCGAACCACCGCCGGGTGGCCAGGGCACGACGACCCGAATAGGCTTGTCGGGAAAAGCGAAAGCGACTTGACTCGCCAGGGCGAGCAAAAGGCCAATGAGTGCCTTCATGGGTTATTTCCTCTCGATGAAATGGATGACATTCCCGCACGCATGTTGCGGGCCAACACACAGTCCGCCCGGGTACGGGGTAAACGGCACCTGATTGCGGATCAGGACATCCGTCACCTGCTCGAGGGACGCCGTTCGCACGGCATAGCCAACCGGAGCGGGGAGTGGATGAGCAGGCGCCTCCATTGAGTGCTCGCGCCATGCCTCCGGGCCGAGCACGCACAACGAGCTGGCGGTCAGATCGAAGACGAACTCTCCGGCGCTTGGGCTTCGTGGCGCTACGCCAAGCACGGGGGACAATTTGGCCGAGATGGCGGCAGGATCTTCAGAGCAGAGATAGACGCGATCCAGCGACAGCGCTCCGTTCGGGTGCTCCAGAAGATGGGGCTGCCACATGACGTCCCGCGTCAGATGCTCCGTGTACTGGAATTGCGCCTCGGTGAACGCCGTCGACGAGAAGCGCATGTTCCGGAAGGCGACTCGGCGCGATTCCTTTCCATCTACTCCGAACGGAACCATGCGCTCGAGATTTCTCGCAATATCCACAGGCAGGCCGGCATCCGATAGGTCCTGCGCGGCCTGCGCCGAATCAGGCCTGAAGGCGACGATGTGCGGTCCTTCGTACTTGGCGATAAGCGCCCGAGCCGACGAGAACTTGCTGTCGTCCACGATACCCAATATTTCCAGGTACCCCTGCGACAACATGGCGCAGTGATTCGCGGATCCCCATGCCTCGACCGGCCCCCCGGGCGTTGAGGCACCCTTGTGGTAGCTCCGGGGGGTCAGCTTGAAGCCAAGCTTCTCGAAAGCGACTGCGCTGCTGTCGAGGTCGCGAACGGCTGTGCCGATATGATCCAGATCAATCGCTGCGGGCTTCATCATGTGGCTTAAAGTTCATCCAGTGCGTGTTCAACGGCAGCAATCGCATGTAGTTCGGTCGTGTCGAATGTGATGCATTCCAGATCGTGCCCCCTCATCAGGATCGGCAGTTCCGTGCAGCCCAGGATCACCCCTTGTGCGCCTCGGGCAATCAGCTCACGTACGGTGTTGACGACCCTGTCACGCGCCGCATCGGAAAACACCCCGATCGCCATCTCCTCATAGATCAAACGATCGATCTCCTTTCGAGATGCTTCTGCTGGCACCAGGACCGTTACACCATGGGTACCTTCGAGCCGTCCCGCGATGAAGCGCTCCTCCATCGTCCGTCGCGTCCCGATCAAGCCGACGGTCGTGAGGCCGGCCCGTCGAATCGCACGTTCTGTCGCATCAGCGATGTGCAGCACAGGAATGTCGACCTCACGAGACAGCCGATCCGCCCTGCAGTGTGCCGTGTTCGCGCAGAGGACCAGGAAGCTTGCCCCACACTGTTTGAGCTTCGTCGCTGCGTCGAAGTACAGTTTGAAGATCCCTTCCTCGTCTCCGGCACGCATTCGAACCGCCACCTCCTCGAAATTGAGCGAGATCAGGGCTATTCGTGCGCTGTGCGCGCCACCGAGCCGTCGCGAGACTTCCGTGTTGATCGTGCGGTAGTAGTCGCTCGTCGACTCCCAAGTGACCCCTCCGATCAAGCCGATCAATTTCATGCTGACTGCGCCAGAACAACCCGTATCCAATTTATGGTTGCACGGTGACTGTGACATGTCAATAGAAAGCCTTGTCTAACGACGAATGAGCCTGAGGGCGCGCCAGCGAGGGTGAACCGCGGCGGAGTTGATCATCACAGGGATGGTGATCGACATGGACGAGACACGGCTGCGCTCGATTGAGCAGTTGCAGAATTTTCTCAACGCAACACCCGAAGTGGCGGTCACAGCGCCGCCCACGGGCCCCGGATGGCGCGCCGGTCCACTGTGAGCGCCACCGGCCCGAGTAGACGACGCTGTACCGGCTGGCGCGGCAGTACGCTCAGACTTTCTTCACCCAGCCCGCGGCCGTGGGCCACCAGACCGACGCCGCCTTCAGCCGCGCGTTCCGGGGCGAGGACGGCGTGCCGCCTGCGGCCTGGCGGCGGCAAGGGGCGAGCTCGCCCGGGGTCTAAGGGCGTGGGTTTTGGCGGGTAGCCGGGCCTGTTCGATCCCGGGGGCGCCGATGACATCAGGCGCCTGGCGCAGCCGTCAGCAGTTTCACGGTCGATGTCGACATCAACGTCAGCCCCGAAAGCAGCAGCACCAGGAACAGATAGCGCGTGAACTTCGCGTCCGACAGGCGCTTGTACCAGCGCGAGCCGACCCACGACGCCAGCATGATGGGCGGTCCGACCAGCCAGAACAGTTGCACCGTGTGACTGTTGATGACGCCGGTGGCGACATACATCGCCATCGTCAGGATCTGCGTCACGACAAAAAACGACTGATAGGTGGCGCGCTGTTCGTCCTTGGCCCAACCCCGCATGGCGCACCACAAGGTCATGGGGGGCCCCGACAGCGCACTGGCCCCGCCCATCAGGCCGGCGGCCCAGCCCACTAGAAGGTCGCCGGCGCGACCGCCGCGCGTAATTTTCGGCAGGCGCACCCCGAGCAGCACTACCGAGCAATACACAACGAGAACGGTTCCCACCGACAGGCGGAACACGCTGGCGTTCAACAGCGGCAGCAGGGCAGCGCCCACCGGCACGCCCAACAGGCCACCTATCAGGAACGGGCTGACCCTTGCCGCGCGAATGTCCTTTCGCACGCTGTTGATCGAGATCATCTGTCCCAGGAAGGAGCCGAAGATGACCGTGGGCACTACCAGCTGTGGCTCGATGGTCCACGCCCAGAGCGACGTGGCGATCAGCCCGAACGCAAACCCCGAGATGCCCTGGATGAAGCCGGCCACCAAGGCGCCGCCAACGATTTGTAGCGCCACCGATGCGTCAATGATCATGCCGTTGACGCAGCTCAGCCAT
>JBBRCD010000226.1:0-4846 GCA_038205245.1 Burkholderiales bacterium | reverse complement strand
TGAACGCGGAACAGGGTCACCCTCGCAGTGCCTGTGCCCGCCTTGAACGACAAACAATGTTCCTGGCTTGTCCGCGAGGCCCGCATTGGGGTCTGGTCGGCTCGCCAGTGAGGACGCAGTGTCGGCAGGCAGAGCCGCTTTATATGTACGCTGGCTAACGCCGGTACAAAGAAGTTGCGGTGCCCGATATCATGAGGCTCGCGAGCCACCCGGCCGCGTGTGTGCGCAGCAGCGCGGTACCGACGCTGATGCCGACCGCGAACAGCACCACCGTACCCCACGGGAAACCTCGCTGCGACTCCCTCCAGTCCATCACGCCCAGACGAGGTGCCAACATCAACGCGACGGCGGCGATCGTCGTCGATGAGGTGTCGAAGTTGTGCAGCAGTTTCTCCGTCGTCCAGAACCCCAGCAGCGCCAGCACGATGGCCAGCAATTTCCACTCCCGCGTTGTCGTCGGACCGATCGACTCGAGCTGTGCACGGATCGTGGCCTGCCCCCCTGCGATCTCGGTCATTTCCGGCTTCATCATGCGGGTCATGATGAAGTAGAGCGCAATGCTCATGATGGCCGAGAACGGCGCTCCGGCGACGAACCAGTCCACCCAGCTGATGGTGGTCTGGAACTGCTTCTCGATGAAGCCGATCGCGACCATGTTCTGTGCCGCCGCGGTCTTGATCCCGATGTTCCAGACGCTCGCAGTCTGCGCGGCCGTGATGACCAGCAGTCCGGCGAAGCGGCTGCGTTTGTCGACCTTGAAGGCGAGGATGAAGCCCATCATGATCGGCACCAGGCACGCCACCCGCGCCGTGGTGCTCGGCACGATGAACGACAGCAGGAAGCCGACGACCATCGCGCCGATCACGATACGGTTGGTGCGGGCATCGACGCGGGACAGCACCACCAGCGCGATTCGCCGATCCAGGCCAGTGGCCGTCATCGCTGCGGCGATGAAGCAGGCGGCCGCGACAAGCGCGACCGCGCTGTTGGAGAACCCGGACAGCGCCAGGCCGAGCGCTGCACCGGTGCCCATGCCGGCGTCGACAGGCTTGACCACATCAGGTGCGTACGCCAGAAGGAAGATCATGAGCGCACCGATCACCACCGCGCTCACCGCATAGTCGATCGCCTCGGTCATCCAGACGATCACCGCAAAGGCCAGGATGCCCAGCATCATCTGACCGGCCAGAGGCAAGCCTTCCGGAGCCGGCATCATGACGATGGCAACGAGCGCTGCCAGCGCTGCGATGAGGCCGACTCGTTTCACGAAATCAGCCGTTGACGGCTTTGAAACCGGAAGCGGGGATGTCGAAGGGGTCATGTATTGGCCTGAGCAGGCTGTCGAACTGTCCCGGTGGGCACGCAAACGCGGCTCGAGCGTTCAGTTCTCAGAGTCACCACTTTGCGCAGTTCGCTTTACCTGGGCACCATGCTGCCCGTCGTCACGCACAGCAGCGAGTGTGGCAGGCACCGTGATCGAGCCCCGCCTCGGGTTGATCGCGATTTCGCTTTTCGAGGATGCAGCTACGGCAAGCTTGGCTCTGTGCGGTGAGACGCATAGGCGCCGGCCAGAATATCGGTGCGTTGGACGGTTCGTTCGATTGCGCCAGCGCCTTTCACCACCCCTGCACCTCCCCTGCCAACTTCGAGCGCGAGGGTCCAATGTGTGGTGGCGCACAGCAATCCGCGACACCAGGCGCCAACCTCTGGACCACCCCACTGACATCGAAGGCCGCTCAATGTCCGCTCATCAAGAGAAACAGCCCGACCAGAAGCGGATCGTGGCGCTCCTGGCAGAGGAATCTCAGGTGCCGCTGGCTGATGTCGCGAGGATCTACGAGCACGAGCGCGCTCAGCTCGCGATTGGTGCGCGCATGACGAAGTTTCTGCACATCTTCGCCATTCGCAATGTGCAGAAAATTCTGGGCACTCGAGGGGTCTGAAAGCGCGTCCTGCTCGCGCTCAGTGGCCGCTGAAGCGGCCGCTGAGCAAGGTTGTTGGGGGCGTCGCCACTGGCGGTACGCGGTCCATTATTGCCAGCCCGGGACTGCGCACCGATGCTGAACCCCGCCGCGCTCGCCCGCTGGCCTGCCCCCGGGGACAGACCCTCAGGGTCGGTTCCCGGGGAACGTTGACCCTCCAATTTCCAGTGGATATCATTGATATCGTCCGATCCGGTGGAGGACGCGGTGGCTGACCTGCTTGTTCGCGGTGTTGATGAAACAGTCGTCAGGGCGCTCAAGGCGCGTGCTGGAGCGCATGGCCGAAGTGCTGAAGCCGAACATCGTGCGATCCTCGCTGCAGCGCTGACGAAGCTTTGCCGATGTCCTGGCTTCGATGCCCAACGTCGGCGCAGACGCTGACTTTGAACGCCTGAACTCCGGCTCGAAGGCGCCGCGTGTATTTGATTGACACGAACGTCATCAGCGAAGTGCGAAAGCAAAGCAAGGCCAATCCGGGTGTCATCGAGTTCTTCACGCAGGCTTGCGCGCAGGACGAAGCGATCTACCTGTCTGTGGTGACCATCGGCGAGCTTCGACGCGGTGTTGAACCGATCCGTCATCGCGGTGATGAACCGCAGGCAAAGTTGCTCGAGGCGTGGCTCGCCGATGTCATTGGCCACTATGCAGGCAACCTCCTTGCCTTCGATGCAGAGGCCGCACAAGTGTGGGGGCGGCTGCGAGTGCTACACCCGGATCATGAACTCGACAAGCAGATCGCCGCCATCGCATTGGTCAACGACTTGACCGTGGTGACGCGAAACGAGGCAGACTTCAGTGGCACGGGAGTCAGATTGAAGAACCCGTTCCGGCCGGTCTGATTTGAGGTGAGGGTATGATTTCAGGGCTCCCGCACACCACACCTACAACAGCAGTAGCTGAAGAGAAAAATGAAACTCGCCACCTGGAACGTCAATTCGCTGAAGGTGCGCCTGCCGCAGGTGCTCGACTGGCTGGCCGTCCACCAGCCCGATGCTCTATGCCTCCAGGAGACCAAGCTGGAGGACGTGAACTTCCCGGTCGATGCGATTCATGCTGCCGGCTACCGGGTCGCCTTCGCCGGGCAGAAAACCTACAACGGGGTGGCGATCATCTCGCGCAGTGAACCGTCTGACATCGCCGTGGGCATTGCCGGGTTCGACGACCCGCAGAAGCGGGTGATCTCGGCCACCCTCGACGGCACACGCATCGTCTGCGCTTATGTGCCCAATGGCGAATCGGTGGAATCGGACAAGTATCGATACAAGCTCGACTGGCTGGCGCGCTTTCGCGGCTGGCTCGAGCAGGAGCTGAAGTCGCACCCGGCACTGGCGGTGCTGGGCGACTACAACATCGCACCGGACGATCGCGACGTCTACGACCCGGTCGCCTGGGCCGGCAAGGTGCTGTGCAGCGAACCCGAGCGCGCGGCCTTCGGTACGCTGCTCGCGCTCGGCCTGAGCGATTCGTTCCGCCAGTTCGACCAGCCCGAGCGGTCGTGGACCTGGTGGGACTACCGGATGAACATGTTCAAGCGCAAGATCGGTCTGCGTATCGACCATGTGCTGTTGTCGGCGCCGCTCACCGCGCGCTGCAGAACGTGTTCGATCGACGTCGCGCCGCGCGCGGCTGAGCGGCCGTCGGACCACGCGCCGGTAGTGTGCGGGCTGGAGTGAGCCGGCCTGAACGTTGCAGAAAATCTGTACACGGCCGACCGGCTGGTACTACAGTTCGGACATAGCCATCCGATGAGAGAGTACCGCCTTGGCCGCGCCCGCAGGAGTCCGGATGAATCCGTTGATTGCCATCACCACCATGGGCTTTCGCCGTTGGTATGAACAACAGCGCATCCAGAGTCGTGCCGCACTGATCGGCTGCCTGCTGTGCATGATGCTGCTGACGATCGGCCTTGAAAGTGCATTGCCACTCGCCCAATCGCGCGAGGTCGGGCTGAGCCTTCTGCTGGCAGTGGCGGCCGCTGCCGGCATGGTCGCTTCATGGCAGCACTTCCGGATCGTCTTTACCCGCGCCGGGCGCGTCGGCAGTGCGGCGCATTGCGAACACTGTGGCACCTTCGCCCGCTTCGATCTTCGCCCGGCGGGCACGGAAGCGCTTTCGCTCGAAGCGCGCTGCCGCCACTGCCTGCATCGCTGGATACTGCCGCAGGCCTGAGCCGGTTGACGGCAGTGGCGCGCGAGCGCCGCCGGGTGACCAGTCAGCCGGGGCGGCGCACCCAAACCGCGTGGGGCACCAAGTGAGGTGGCTGAGCCGCCGGCCACGGCTGCGACGGTTTCGGCGGGGGCAGCGGCTTCCTCGGCTGTGGCGACCGATCGAACAGCGAACAGCCAGTCAGGGCCAACGCGACCAACATGATCAGCCCGGCGGCCGCCGGCCGGGCGATGGACCTCGCGGGGTACGCATCCGAGCACTCGACTGAGTAGGGAACCGAGTATTGAACTGAGCAGTGAGTTGAGTACTGCGCTGGGCTCTGCCGCGCGTCCTTCATCATGATCCGCCTGCTCAGTCGATCAGCTCGTACGCCGGCAATGTGAGGAACTCGTTGTAGTCGCCGATGCACATCTGCTCGAACATCGCCGCCGCCTTGGGATACTGGCCGGCCGCATAGGCCGCTTCGCCAAGATAGGTCTTGACCATCGGCAGTTCCTCGGCAACCAGCGCGCTGACCATCCCGGCGGTGACCTTGCGGCCGTCGTCGAGCAGGCCCTTGGGCGAGCGGATCCACTGCCAGATCTGCGAGCGCGAGATCTCGGCAGTGGCGGCATCTTCCATCAGGTTGTAGACCGGCACGCAGCCGTTACCAGCCAGCCAGGCCCCGACATACTGGATACCGACCGAGATGTTGTTGC
>JBBRCD010000225.1:0-4847 GCA_038205245.1 Burkholderiales bacterium | reverse complement strand
GAAGCGGTCTCTCAGGACAGGGCAACGGGTGGCGATGCCACTGCTGCCCTGGGCCCGGCTGAAAAGACAGAATCTTGGCGGTGCGCTATAGGTTCGTGGGATACCAGAACTTGAAGGTCACCGGCAAACTGTTGTCTTTTCGACCCTAGGAAGGCAGTTTGATACTCATCACTTCGAGCCATAGCTGCGTGCGGCGGAACGCTTTGGCGGGAAACCTGGCTAGCCGGTGGCTCATCACGGCGCCCAGCGCAGCCGCTGGTGCCGGTTGGTTGAGTTTCCTCGGCTTTGGCCCCAAGGCTTCCGACCTGCAGGGGCGCAACGCACTGAAAAGCGCGCGCCAGCGCGAAACCCGCCTGAGCCTGTGGGCGCTGGTGCTCATTACTCTGCTCACAGTGCTGGCCGGCGTGCAGGCGCTGTGGTCCAACAACTGGGCCTGGGGTGGCGCCACGGCCTACCTGGTGGCCTTTCTGTGGGGTGCGGGCATGACTGGTTTCACGTTCGACGGCGTGAAGAACTTGCTGGCCAAGTGGGTCTGACGCCATCGCTTGGGCTGGGGATGCGCGCGTCCATTTACTGCAGTTGAATCCAGGCCGTCGCAGTCCCTGCGACATTTCTTTCGAACCGAAGGTAAGCGCGATGACACCAAGGAACTACGTAATCCTCCATGAACCCGATGCATCGCCGGCGTCGCGCGTCACGCGCGGTGGCGGGGTGCGCGACGGCCCCCAGGCAGGCACTACGGAGGCGGCCGAGCCGGCCGCCGCGCCCAAAATCGAGACTGACCGCATGCTGCCTTCCGCAGCGCGGGCCATCCTGCGCACGAGCCGGGTTGCTGCGATCGCTCCGGTGATGCCGATGAAGCTGATCGCCCCAGTCGGCAGCCGCGACCTGCCGGGGGCCGGCGCACAGGCCGTGAAGGCCTGGGGCCTCGACGCGGTGGGTGCGCTCAGTTCGCCGTTCAACGGCGAAGGCATCGTGGTCGCCGTTCTCGACACCGGCATTGACCCCGGCCATGAGGCCTTCCGGCGCCCCGGGCTCGAACTCGAACGTCGAAACTTCACCGACGCCGGCCCCGACGACGATGACGGCCACGGCACCCATTGCGCTGGCACGATCTTCGGCGGCACCGTGGGGTCCACCCGCATCGGAGTTGCGCCCGGCATCTCCAAGGCCATGATCGGCAAGGTGCTGGGCGGCAACGGCGGTGGCAGCGACCAGATCGCGCAGGCCATTCAATGGGCGGTGAACGGCGGGGCGCACGTGATCTCGATGTCGCTGGGCATCGACTTCCCGGGTTACGTCAAACAGCTGATCGACGAGGGCGTGCCCGCGGAGGTGGCCACCTCGATCGCGCTGGAGGGTTACCGCGCCAACATCCTGCTCTTCGAGCGGCTGGCTTCGTTCATCTCGGCGCGCGGTCTGCTCGCGCAGCCGACGCTGCTCGTCGCCGCAGCCGGCAACGAGAGCCGGCGCGGGCAGGGCGCCGAATTTGAGATCGGAGTCAGCCCGCCCGCGGTGTCGGACGGCATCATCTCGGTGGCCGCGCTCGGCCGGTCTCCGGCGGGCCTGGTTGCGGCGCCGTTCTCGAACACCGGCGCGCGCATCAGCGGCCCTGGCGTGGACATCGTCTCGGCGCACCGCGGCGGGGGGCTGAGGTCGATGGACGGCACCAGCATGGCCACGCCGCATGTCGCCGGCGTGGCCGCGCTCTGGGCTCAGAAGCTGACGCAGGAGAGCCGGCTCGGCGTTAAGGAATGGTCCGACCGCCTTGTGGCGTCAGGCGCATCGAATGCACTCAAGCCTGGCTTCGACCCAAGCGACATCGGCTCCGGCATAGTGCGCGCCCCGCAGGCCGGTGCCTGAGGCCCCGCCCGAGCAGCCGCCCACGCAACACTTATCCGAGGCCTTCCCCATGACCCTTGTCAGAACCCCGACCCCTGCCGTGCGGGAGGGAGGCGTGCGCCTGCTGCCGAGCGCAGGTCTTTCCCCGCTCTTACTCCCGCTGGCGCTTTGCATCACAGCGCTGGCGGGCTGCGCCGGTGTGGCCGTGCAGCGCGCGAAGGATGTCTCGTCCGCCGGCATCGCCTATGCGCAGGCCACGGCCGCCGTCATCGACGTGGCGGTCGATGCGTCCATCGACTTCAGCAGCAACACCCTGCTGCTGATCGCACCGACGCCGCCGCTTACGAAGCAGGTGCGTGAAGAGCGCGAAACGCGGCTGAAGGAACGCGATGCGCTGCTCGTGCGCAGCACGCTGCTCTACGCGCAGCTCAAGCGCTCGGTGAACGTTACGCAGGCCTATTTCACGGCGCTGCAGCAGTTGGCCGACGGCTCGACCGCTGAAGCCACCGAGACCGCGGTCAAGTCGCTGGCCGACCGTCTCAACGGCGTCAACCAAGCGCTCGACGGCGGCGAGGGCACCGCGTCGCTGATCAGCACAAAAAAGCGCGATGCCATCGGCGGCCTGGCCAACCTGGTCGTCAAGCAGATCCACGGCGCCGCGCTGGGCAAGGCCCTGGAGCGCGACGCCGCCACGGTGGGCCGTGCCTTGGCGCTGCAGAACCGCGTGCTGCAGGCGGCCAGCGACGACATCCGCGCTAACCTCATCAACGAGGCCGAACGGGGCTACCGCAGCCGCGTGCTCGGGCCCTTTGCCGCCGGCACGATGGAGCGCGCGGCCTGGATGGCGGATCGGAAAACCTTCCTGAAGATCCAAGCGCTGGGCCAGACGCAACAGGCGCTGGACTCGGCGCAGGCCGCCGCGGCCCAGATGGAAACGGTGTGGGCACGCATCCTGAGCGGCGAATATGCCGCTAAGGAGCTGGCCGTGATGCTCAAAGACACCGAAGACCTGCTCGCCGCCGCCAGCGCTCTGAAGGACGTCACGGCGGCGGAGAGTCCCGCAAAGGCCGCCGCGCCTAAGAACTGATGGGCATCCCCCGCACGCTGCACCATCGACAAGATCCACACTTCGGAGCCCATCATGACCACTCCTCGCAAGCCAACCCAGCGCACCGCGACGCCGCGCGTGCTCGCCGCCACTCGCGGCCTTGCCAGCCCTGGCGCCGGGCCCGCCAGCTTGGCCCGCGCTACACCGAGTTCGCACGATGAACTGGTGGCCCTCAAGCGCAGCCTGGAAGGCATCAGCGCCAGCCTCAACGGGGTCGATCCCCGGCATCTCTCCACCCAGGAAAGGTCAACGTGGGCGCAGGAGCTCGACCGCGTTGATCTCGCCATCGCCCGCGTGCGCGTCAGCCTGCTCGAGGGCATCGTGGCGGAGTTCGAAGCTGCATTGCCCGAGCTGCAGATAGCCACCGCGCAACTGGAAGCCAACCTGGCCTCGCTACAGAACGCGGTCGATGTCATCAACGTCGTGGCGGGCGTGCTCGGGGTGATAGAGAAGGTCATTGGTCTGGCTGGATGACGCCGGAACGGTTGCCCCGCGAGGCCGGACCCGACACTTGGCGACACTGCGGAGGCTCAAGCTTGCACCTCAAACCCCCCGACGCGCACGCGGGCCAGCGGCTGCGCAGCGCTGCCATGCCGGTTCCGCCGCTGGCGTTGGACCGGCGCTTCTTTTTCCTCGACCTGCCCGAGACCGGTCCGCGCTCGCGTCTTTCGAATAATGAGGTGCTGGCGTTGGTCGACGCCCATCGCACAGCCAATTGGGTGGTGCTTCGCAGCCGCGGCGCTGGCACTGCCGAATTCCGGGCGTGTTCCGTTGCCGACCTTCGATTCGTCTTGGCGACGCGCAAACCGGAAGGATCCTTCACCACCACCTTAAGGTTTGCCGCGATCGCCCGCGTTGTAGGCATCGACTGGCAGCGGTATAAGCACACCACCGCGCACCCCGCGCTCGTCTATGACGACAGCCTGCTCGTGGGCGTCGCCGTGCCACGCCCGGGTGGCACACGCTCGGGCGCCGGCGCGCCTGGCGGGCAGGGCTGGGACGACGCCGCGTTCGTGGTCGCCGCTGCACCCGAGGCCGCTGCCATGGCCGAGCTGAAGTCTGACGGCGATGACGAGTCCATCGAGTGGCCGCACCGCCTCGATGCGCAGCTGCCCGGGCAGGTGAGCGTGGGCCAGCACGTGACGCTGCGCGTGAGCCTGGAACGGCTGCACGCGCCGGCGGCTCACGACCCCGAGACGATCGCATTGCGCATGGGCGAGCCGCTGCAGATCCTGGCCCAAGGCGACGCTCTGCTGCAGGCCGCCGACAGCGCCAGCCAAGAACTCGCCGTGGCGCCCGAGGGTCAGGAAGCGGCCGTGTGCTTCGAATTCAAGGCGCTCGCGGCGGGTCGCTCACGCGTCAAGGTCTTTGCACTGCGTGGGGCGCAGACGGTAGCGCGGCTGGTGTTGCCGGTGCAGGTCGTGTCCCACGTCTTGCCTGCCACGGCGCCGGCGCAGGCCGGCGATCGCCGCTGGCTCGCCGCCGCGGGATCTTCCTCTCGTTCGGACCTTAGCCTGCTGGTGCTGGAGAGCGAGTGCGATCTGCGTTTCCAGCTCTGGGCCCGGGGGACGAAACAGGCCGACTTCGAACCCGTGCGCGCGCGCCAACTGGCCCAATACGCGCGCCGCTTTGTCGAATCGATTGACGGCCTGACCTTGAAGGACAGCGCCTCCTCCGAGAGGGCCCGCCTGAAGCTGCGCGCCTGGGGTTCAACGCTGTTCCGCGACCTCATTCCGGCGGCACTTCAGGACCTGCTGGTAGCGCAACAGCGGGACATCACCGTGCAGGTTTGCTCGGACGAGGCATGGATACCGTGGGAAGTGTGCTGCCTGCAAAGCTATGCCGCCGACGGCAGCGTGAGCGAGGGCCCTTTCTTTGCCGAGGCCTTCGCCATGAC
>JBBRCD010000224.1:0-4857 GCA_038205245.1 Burkholderiales bacterium | reverse complement strand
CCCCCTGTGTCAGAGTAGTTGTCGCTCCGATAGGATGTATCAATCTGGGGGCGTTGACGAGGGACTACAGTGGCTCGATACGGACAAGAATTCAAGGCGCGTGCGGTAGCGCGATTGTTGCCGCCTGAAAGTGCGGCGGTGGAAGACGTGGCACAGACGGCAGGGGTACGAGCGGAGACGCTCAAGCGCTGGCGCGACGATGCGCACTCCAGGCCGGCGCGCGAGCGGGTGTGGACGGCAGGCGGACGGCTCGAAGGGGTGATCGCGACCGCGGCGCTGTCGGAGGCCGACAAGAGCGCCTGGTGTCGCGAGCAAGGATTGTTTACGGCGCAGCTCGAGCAGTGGCGCCAGGCCGCCACCTCGGCCCTGGCCGAGCCGGAAGAAGCGCGCGCCACGCCCAAGGCCACCCGGCAGGACCGCAAACGCATCAAGGAACTCGAGCGCGAGTTGCTGCGCAAAGAGCGTGCACTGGCCGAGACGGCGGCGTTGCTGGTGCTTTCAAAAAAGATCGCGGCGATCTTCGACAAGGCAGAGGACGAATGATCGTCCTGGAAGATCGCCGCCGCCTCGCCAGCAGCATCGAACAGGCTCACCGCGACGGGGCTCGACTGCGCCCGGCCTGCGAGCTCGCGGGCATCGACTTGCGCACCTTGCAGCGCTGGAAGGCCGAGGACGGGCTTATGGCAGGTGATGGCAGGCCGCAGGCTGTTCGCCCCGTGCCGGCTCATGCACTCAGTACAGAGGAGCGTGCAACGATTGTGCGGGTGGCCAACGAGCCACGCTTTGCCGCCGTGCCCCCAGCGCGCATCGTGCCCACGCTTGCCGACGAAGGCGTCTACCTCGCCAGCGAATCGAGCTTCGCCCGAGTGCTGCGCGAGCACGGTCAGAACACCCACCGCGGTCGGGCGCGCGCCCCGCGCGCCGTTCGTCCGCCCACAACGCATATCGCCACCGCGCCGGGCCAGGTGTGGTGCTGGGATATGACCTATCTGCCCACGATTGTGGCGGGCCGATGGTTCTACCTGTACCTGATCCTCGACCTGTACAGCCGCAAGATCATCGGCTGGGAGGTGCACGAAAGCGACGATAGCGATCACGCAGCCCATCTGCTCAAACGCACAGCGTTGGCCGAGGGCATCGCTGCTATGGGCACCCGGCCCGTCCTGCACGGCGACAACGGCTCCACGCTCAAGGCGACCTCGGTGCTCGCCATGCTCTACTGGTTGGGCGTGAAGCCCTCCTATTCGCGCCCGCGGGTGAGCGATGACAACGCCTTTGCCGAGGCACTGTTTCGCACCGCCAAGTACCGGCCGGAGTTCCCCGTCAAGGGCTTTACCGATCTGGATGCTGCGCGCGCCTGGGGCGCTTGCTTCGTGCATTGGTACAACGTCGATCACCGGCACAGCGGTATCCGGTACGTCAGTCCCGCGCAGCGCCATGCCGGTGAAGACGTGACCATCCTCGCTGCGCGCCATCAGCTCTACACCGACGCTCGACAGCGCAACCCCGCACGCTGGTCGCGGAATACGCGCAACTGGTCAGCCGTGGGCGCAGTCACGCTCAATCCTCAACGCGACTGCCCCATCACGGCGACCCCCATGAACAACAAGTCTTTGAAGTTCGCTGCATGAATGAAGCGACAACTGCCTTGACACGCGCCGTCCTACTCCGACTTCTTCCACCTTGAGCGGGAGTATGCGCACAAGGCGGCGCTGGCGATGTCAGTTGACGGCTTTAAAAGACAGGCGGAGAAGTATCAAGAGGAGATCACCGCCGAGGTCTTCATGGAGATTCGAAACAATCCCGCCAAGGGCAGTCCAGCAACGCCTGCCTCTCACCCGCTGTACGACGTGCTGGCGAGGGTTGTCGGCAAGGTGATCGACAAGAAGGAAGCGGGTAAGCCATAGCCTGCACGCAAGGTGCCGGCATCTCGCTTGACGCAGAAAGAGAGACTCAACCATGGCCTTATGGCTGACCCGAGCCGGCAAGTACGGCGAACACGAACCGCGTTTCTTCGCCGGCTCTGTCTGCCTGCTACCTGACCTGCTGTACTCGTTCGGTGCCTCCATGACCGTGTGCCGAGTGGCGCGCATCGAAGCTGAGGCGCGCGTGCGTGCCATGCCCAATGCCGGGTTGAAGGCACAGGCGGCGAGCGCATGGGAGCAGGCCCAAGGCCAGAAGGCCAAGCAGACTGCGGCTCTGAAGAAAGCCACGGCCAGCTGTGACGCTCTCCTGTCCAGAGCC
Organism: Burkholderiales bacterium; assembly: GCA_038205245.1. Classification (GTDB taxonomy): domain Bacteria; phylum Pseudomonadota; class Gammaproteobacteria; order Burkholderiales; family CAIKXV01; genus CAIKXV01. The sequence goes on along the minus strand of JBBRCD010000224.1, from coordinate 2,613 downwards.
GCTCACTGACGCGTCTTCGCGATGCTGGACCCCCTCACCGCCACCCGCTTCGACCGCCAAATGACAAAGGGCCGCACGGCGCCCTTTCTGCTGGAAGGGGAGAACAGCGTAGGCGACGCAGTCGAGGTTGTCGCGAAGTTCACGAGCGCCCAGCTCACGGTCGAGGGCCTGGTCCGCGAAGCATTCGGCGCGCTGCTGGCTGCCGATCTGGGACTGCCCGTCCCGCCCTGCTACTGCGTGACGGTTGCGCCCGACTTCGTGGCGGCAGTGTCGAGCACGCATCGGGCCGAGGGTGCGGCGCTTGCGGCTGCGATCCCAATCGGCTTCGGGTCCGCAAAGCTCCCGCCCGGCTTCACTGTCTGGATGCCTGAGCGCCGCCTGCGGAAGGTCATGCGGCAGACGGCAGCCGAGATTTACGCTTTCGACCTGTTGATTCAGAACCCCGACAGGCGTCCGGCGAACCCGAACCTCCAGACCAAAGGCGGCAATTTCGCGATCTTCGATCACGAGATGGCCCTGGTCACCGAAGGCATCCTGTTCTGGCGGCCACCCTGGGAGGCCGGGGCTCTGGGTGCCATGGGCGCGCCATCGAAGCACGTACTCTACCCCGCCCTAAACCGCACCCAGCCCGACCTCGCTCGACTGATCGGCGCCTGGGAGGCCATCGACGACGCCCGGCTGCACGCCTATCGCGCAGCACTCCCGGCACAATGGACCCCCACCGCGCAGGTGGCGCACACTGCGGACATAGCCATAGACTTCCTGCGCGAGCTTCGTCACCATATTGGCCCCGCGATGCGGGAGATCATGAGGACACTGGCATGAGCAACAAGATCCCCTATACCTACACGGTGCTGCGCTACGTGCACGACATCGCCACTGGCGAGTTCCTGAACGTCGGCGTGGCCCTGCTGGCCCCGGAGCAGCATTACATCAGCGCGCTGTGCCGCACCACTGTCGGTCGGTTGAAGCCGGTGTTTCCTTCGTTGGACGGCGAATCGTTCCGCGGGGCGATGCGGCATGTGACGCACGAGTTCGAGCGGCTTCAGAAGGAACTGGCCGAGGAACTCCCGTTGAAGCCGACGGCTAATGGGGTCATGGGCTTCGCGCATGCCGTGCTCGGCGCCGACGACAGTTCGCTGCAATGGTCTCCAACGGGCTCGGGCCTCACGGCCGACCCCGGGTTGACACTCGAACAGCTCTACGAGCGCTTCGTCACTGCGCACGACCCCCGCACGCCGGTGCCGCGGCGGCACGACGAGGATGTCTGGAAGCCTTTCAGCGTGGAACTGCAGCAGCGGCAGGTGCTGCGGCACTTCGTGAAGAAGACGATCGCCGTAGCCGATGACCAGATCGAGTTCAAGCATGCCTGGAAGAACGGTGTCTGGCACTGCCTCGCGCCGGTGTCGTTCGACCTCGCCTCGGCTGATTCCATTCGAGAGAAGGCGCACAAGTGGCTGGGTCAACTGACCAGCGTGGCCAATTCCGGGGAGGGCTTCAAGCTGTACTTCCTTGTGGGCGAGCCAGCACAGGCCGACCTGCGCCCGGCGTTCGAATCGGCACTCAGCATCCTGGGGAAGTCGATGGTCGAGCAGGAAGTTGTGCCGGAGACCGAGGCCGGTGAATTAAGCGAGCGTCTCGCTGTCGAGGTGCGGGCGCACGAGCTGGCCATCCGGGACGGTTGATTCAATGGCGCTTTGGCTGATCGGCTATCGCACGAACGGCCCGGAGCATAACTGCAGCAGGCCTAGATCCCAAGACAATCGGGCAGCGGTGATCGACTCGACGCGACAAGATTCCTGGGGCGCCTCGGGGCGCCCAAGGCGGGATCAGTAAAAGGGGTCGATTTCCGACAGCGAGGTATTCGAGTACTTGCTGGGGCGGCCTGCGGTCATTGCGAACATCGAGATTCAGCAGCTCCTCGGGAAGTAATAATCGAGCGTGACCTTTCTGCTCAGGCAAGGGGCCCGCCGCCATTAGTTGCTAAGTTCGGTGCAACATTCGATGCAGCGGTCGTCCCAGCCGTCACACCCGGCGCCATCGGTCCGAACATCCCACCGTAACGCTTCGCCCGCGGCGGCGCATACGCGCCCCGCCGGGACGTCGAAAGGCCCAGTCCAACCAGCGACTCGGCGAGCTTCACAGCCGCGCCGACGCCGTCCACCACCGGCACCCCATGCTCGCGCGCAAGGTCAGGGGCGAGGTCGGTCATGCCGGCGCAGCCGAGCACGATCGCTTCGCTGCGGTCTTCGCGCAGTGCGGTGGCGATCTCGGCCGAGATGCGGGCACGGGCGTCGGAACCGGGCTGTTCCAGCGCCAGCACCGGGACCTCGGCCGCGCGCACCCTCGCGCAGCGGGTGGCCAGCCCGTAGCGCACGAGTTTGTGCTCGATCGCTGCGATGGAGCGCGCGAGCGTGGTCACCACACTGAACCGGGTGCACAGCAGGCTGGCCAGATGGAAGGCGGCTTCGCCGATGCCGATCACCGGCGCAGCGGTGAGGCAGCGCGCGGCATCCAGGCCGGTGTCATCGAAGCAGGCGATGAAATAGGCATCGGCCGGCGCCTCACGTTCTGCGCTGGCGATCAGTGACAGCAGGCCGGGCACCGCGAACG
>JBBRCD010000223.1:0-4893 GCA_038205245.1 Burkholderiales bacterium | reverse complement strand
GCTGCGCTCGTGGAACTGCAAACGCCTTATGCCGAGCACCGCAGGGCGATCGACGAGGTGGTGGCCAACGCTTCTGCCTTGGGCCAGGCGCTCGAGCAGGAAGCTGCCGGGATGATCCGTTTCTCCCGGGCGCTGATGTGGGGCTCGTTGCTGCTGACCATTCTCGTGTGTGCCGGTGCAACGATGCTGGTCACCCATCGGCTGCTGTATCAGCTCGGTGGCGAGCCTGGGCAGGCGGTCGACGTGGCCAAGGCGATCGCAGCCGGTCGTCTCGAGGTCGAAGTGCAGCCCAGCCGCAACACGGACAGCCTCATGTCCAACCTGGCGCGCATGCGCGACGATCTCAGCAGCCACCGCGCTGGATTGCAGCTCTGCTCGTCAGGACTGGCTGACGCGAACAGTGCGCTTTCGGAGGTTGCCGCCGATGTGGACGCCGCCTCGGCGGGCCAGAGTGAATCGACGGCTGCAACCGCTGCCGCAGTCGAGCAGTTCTCGTTGGGGCTCGAGCGGGTTGCCAGCAGCGCGCGCGTGGCGCAGCAAAGCGCTGCCGATACCCGCACGGCCACGGCGCTTGCAGGCAGCACCGTCGGGCGCACCGTCGATGAAATGCGCGCGATCGCCGTGGCGGTAGATCAGTGGGCGGTATCGATGGCCGAACTCGAAGGCCGCGCCGGGCAGATCAGCGGCGTGGTCGATGTCATCCGCGGTCTGGCTGAGCAGACCAATCTGCTCGCACTCAATGCCGCGATAGAAGCCGCGCGCGCCGGCGAGCAGGGCCGCGGTTTCGCGGTCGTCGCCGACGAAGTGCGAAAGCTCGCTGAACGCACCGCGAAATCGACCGAGGAAATAACAGGGATGGTGGATGCCATCCAGTGCTCGACGCGTTCGGCCGCGCATGGACTGAAGGAGAGTCAGGGCAGAGTGGAAAGTGGCGTCGCGCTTGCGCAGCAGGCCAGGGCCTCGATGGACGAGGTGCAGTCGCGCACCGACGATGTCGTGCAGGCGTACGCCGAGATCTGCGCGGCGCTGACCGAGCAGGCGTCGGCCCGGGTGGAAATGACCCGCAACATCGAGACGGTGACGCAGATGACCGAAGCGAACGCAGCTGCGGTCGGGCGTATCCGGGATTCGACAACACAGCTCGACCGGATGGTGCTCGATCTGGGCCGACAGCTTGAGCGCAGCGCTGCCTGAGCGGTCTGCATTGCAGGCGGCCGCTGACAAGGCCTTCACGATATCCGGGCGCTCGCGGCTCACCGCATTGCAGGCCGGCCGAAGTGCTGCCGGGCGACCGCGATGATGCATCCCATGCTTGATGGCGCCGTTGGCCGCCACTGTCAGTGGGGCGGCGGGGCCCAGGAAGCACCCATGCTATATTGACTTAAGCACCCCTTTTTTCTTCCACACTGACGCGCAGTGCAACGGCACAAGGGTAGACCGATGACGGCCATCGACTCCGGACTGATCGACAAGCTCAAGGCATTGCCCCCGCACCGCGTGGCGGAGGTGGCGGACTTTGTCGATTTCCTGCGCATGCGCGAGGAAGAAAGTCACCTCACCCAGGCAGCCGCCAGAATGGCAGTCAAGAGCTTCGCCCAGGCCTGGGACAACGAGGCGGACGCAGCCTACGATCAGATGTAGCACTGCTGCAGCAATAGCTCCGGGAGCCCAGCAATGCAGTTCGCCTTCGGCGACGTGATCCTGGTGCCGTTTCCGTTCACGGATCAGTCCACGACGAAGCAGCGTCCAGCCGTGGTGATCTCCTCCGACCTCTACCACCGGGAACGGCCCGACATAATCATCCTCGCGATCACCAGCCAGGTTCGGACCGCGTTTGGCCTCGGGGAAGTACCCGTCACCCACTGGCAGGCGGCCGGCCTGATCAAGCCGTCTGTCTTCAAGCCGCTCGTCACCACTATCGAGCAAACACTCGTGATCAAGCGGCTCGGATCCTTGACCGTAGCCGACCAGCAGTCGCTGCGCGTGGTCGTGAGCACCTTGCTCGAGTGAGAGCGGCAGCAGCGTGCTGCCGGGACTCCGCGAGCCCTGCTCAATCCAGCGCGCAGTAGACGACCGATCCCACCTCGATTGATTCCACGCCCGCCGGTGTGCGCAGGCTGACCGTGTCGCCCTCGCGCGCCCGGGTCAGCGCACGCGCCATCGGCGACACCCACGAGATGCGTCCGCGTTCGGTGTCGATCTCATCGACGCCCACGATCGAGAACGTCTGCTCGATGCCGTCGTGGCGCGCGATGGTCACGGTGGCGCCGAAGAACACCTGATCGGTGGCCTCGCGCGCCGCCGGATCGACAACTTCTGCCAGATCGAGCCGGCGGGTGAGGAAGCGGATGCGCCTATCGATCTCGCGCAACCGGCGCTTGCCGTAGATGTAGTCGGCGTTCTCAGAGCGGTCTCCGTTGGACGCAGCCCAGGACATGGCCTTCACCACGTCCGGGCGCTCGCGATCGAGCAGGTGCTTGAGTTCGGTCTTCAGTCGGGTGTAGCCCTGCGGGGTGATGTAGTTCTTGGCGCCGGCAGGCAGGGGCGACGGCGCCTCGATCTCGTCGTCGTCGTCCTGGTCTGATTCTCGGGTGAAGGCCTTGTTCAAGCGGGCGTGCGTCCGTTCAGTGAGGGGTGACCGATACCGAGGCGCGCGCCGAGCGGCCGGCACGGCGCACCCGCAGTTGCGCTGAGCGCGCCAGCAGCATGCCGGCCAGTGGCGTGCAGGCAAGCAGTGCGAACGTGGTCGTGTAGCTGCCGACGCCACTGTACAGCGCGGCGAACAGCGACGGGCCGGCCATGGCGGTGGTGAACAGGAAGAAGCCGGCGCCACTGGAGGTGAGGCCGACCTTGCCGGGCGGCGACAGCCGGGCGAGCTGGCCATGGAACACGCCATTCCAGCCGATGCCGATGAAGCCGAACAGCGTGAACATTGCCATCACTGCCGCTGGCGGCCAGCGCTCCGAGAGCAGGCCGGCAAGCAGACACATCAAAGTCATCGCGGCGCCGGCGATGGTGAGGATGGACAGGCTGTCACGCACTCGGTCGGCGAGAAAGCCGAGGGACACCCGCCCCAGAGTGCCGCCCAGTTGCGCGAGGCCGGAGATCAACCCGGCGATCACCAGCGAATAGCCGAGGTCCTTGACCAGCAGGTTCACGGTGAATGCAGTGAGCGCCACATGCATCACGTTGAAGGCTGCGCCGGCCAGCACCAGGAAACGGAGCGGCGGATCAGACCACACTGCAGGGATGCCGCCGAACGGATGCTGCAGCCAGGGCGCGTGCGGGTCGCGGTCATCGTCCCAGCGCGCGCGTCGTGGCTGCAGGGCGATGGCCAGCAGCACGCACACCAGCGCAAACACCACCAGCGCACTCTGCCAACCGGCGGCCACAGCAATCAGCGGCCCGATGATCGAAGCGAGCATGCCACCGAGGGGTACCCCGGCCTGCTTGAGCGAGAACACCACGTTCTGCCGTTCGATCGGCGTGAAGCGCGCGAGCAGATGTGCGGTCGACGGTGTGGTGATGCCCAGGGCGATGCCGATCGACACCGAGCCGCAGATGATCGAGATCACGCTGCCCAGGCTCGCCAGCAGCAGGCCGGCCGCAGACATCAGCATAGACACTTGAATGGTACGGGTGGCGCCCAGCCGGCGGATCGAGGTGCCGGTGATGAAGGTCGCGCACAGCGCGCAGCCGAAGACGATGCTCGCCTGGTAGCCGATCAGTGAGGCATCCACACCCAGCGCCCGCGCGATCGCCGGCGCCAGCGCCGGCAGGGCGGCAGTGCAGATCGCGATCATGGCCTGGGTGGTGGCAGCGAACCCGATAACCAGGTTCGCTGCGGGATGCGGAGTGCTCAAGGCGCAGCGCTTGCGCGCGATTCGAAGGCAGAGCGGGTGATTCTAGCGCGGCCGGGATCGCATGCCTGGGGGCAGGCCGGCGGGACAGACCCTGCCGGGGGGACAGGCCGGCGGGACAGATCCTGCCGGGGGGCCAGGCCGGCGGGACAGACCCTGCCGGGGGGGCAGGCCCTGAGGGTGTGGCCCCCAGGTTTCCCGCGGTTTACCGAGGTGTCGGATCGTCCTGCTGGGGGGACAGACCCTCAGGGTCTGTCCCCGGTTTTAAGGGTCTGTCCCCCGCCTTACTGCGCCTCGCTCCGCTTGACGTCGTCTTCCGCCGTCCCTTCGGCGCGCGCGAAGGCCGGATACAGCAGCGGCAGCAGCAGCAGCGTGAACAGGGTGCCGCTCACCATGCCGCCGACGATCACCACCGCGAACGGTCGCTGCACCTCGGAGCCGATGCCATGCGACAGGGCGGCTGGCAACAGACCCAGACCGGCCATCAGTGCGGTCATCAGGATCGCGCGCAGCCGCGAGCCGGCGCCCTCCAGCACCGCCTCTTCCAGCCCCATGCCCTGCTCCATGTTCTCGATGAAGCGCTCGACCATGATCACCCCGTTCTGAACCGAGATGCCGGCCACGGCGATGAACCCGACCGCGGCCGAGATCGACAGGGTGAGCTGGGCGAGCGCCAGCCCGAAGAAGCCGCCGATCAGTGTGAACGGCACCATCAGGATGATCAGCGCGGCCTTGCTGATCGACTTGAACATCCAGAACAGCAGGGTGAAGATCATCAGGATCGACAGCGGCACGATCACCTTGAGCCTTGCCAGGGCACGCTGCTGGTTCTCGAACTGTCCGCCCCAGGTCATGCTGTATCCGGGCGGCAGCTTGACCTGCGCGTCAACTGCCTGAATCGCCTCGGCGACGAAGCTGCCAAGATCGCGTCCGCGAAGATTGGTCTTTACCGTCACATAGCGTCCCCCGCCTTCACGGGTGACCCGGGCTGCGCCCTGCCGGGTCTCGATGGTCGCGATGGCGGCCAGCGGTA
>JBBRCD010000222.1:0-4981 GCA_038205245.1 Burkholderiales bacterium | reverse complement strand
CGTGCTGATGGTCAACGTGTTCCACCATGTCGAGAATCGCGACCGCTGGTTCCGCCGGCTGCGCGACTCGCTCAGGCCGGGCGGACGCGTCGCCATCATCGACTTCACCCTCGGTTCGCCGGAAGGGCCACCGAAGGCCGCCCGGGTCCCCGCGACGCAGGTGCGCGCGGAACTGGAGACGGCGGGCTACGAACTGCTGCGCGAGCATCGCTTCCTGCCCAACCAGTTCTTCCTCGAGTTCGTACCCCGCAAGCGCTGAAGCGCGCGACCAGGGCAGCGTCGAGTCGGACGAAGGCGACCTTGAGCGCGTGTTCGAACCCTGGCCCCGGCTGAAAGCGTCGCGCAACCGCGCCACCGGCCGTACTTGACCCGGCCTGGCGATCGCCTGCGCCCGCGGCGGCGACATCGCGCTTGAGAGCGGCCAGGAAGGCGTCCTGCAGGCCATGCTGCGGCTCCCGCGGAGCCGCCTAACGGAGCCCTGGTTTTTTGTATCTCCATGTTGCATGCGGCAGCTCGCGACATCGCGATACTTTTGCGTGCGCGAGCGCACTGTTCGCCGGGTCCTGCGCGGCGGATCATCGACTCGTCCATTGGAGGCGCTTTTTCAGGAATTTTGACTGCGGCTGCACAACGGACCGGATCGTCGCTCCTTTGGCACGGTCTGCACCTTCTGTCGAGGAGTCGACGTGTCCCTGGTTACTGCGGTCGGACTTGGAAAGACCTACCGCTCGGGCGACGTGGAAGTGCATGCGCTGCGTGGGGTGGATTTTTCAATAGCGCCCGCATCTTTCGTCGCCTTCGTCGGTCCGTCCGGCAGCGGCAAGAGCACGCTGCTCAACATGATCGGCTGCCTGGACCGGCCCACGGCCGGAACGCTCGAGGTGCTCGATACCGACGTGTCGACGCTCGACCGTCGGGCCAGCGCCGAGTTCCGGGGCCGCAACCTCGGGTTTATCTTCCAGGACTTCAACCTGATCCCGGTACTCACTGCCTACGAGAACATCGAGTATCCGCTGATCATGGTCCAGGACTGGCCGCCGCCGCGGCGCGCCGAGCGCGTCACGGCGCTGCTGGCCGCCGTCGGGATGTCGGACCAGGCGCACAAGCGGCCCGACCAGCTCTCGGGCGGGCAGAAGCAGCGTGTGGCCGTGGCACGCGCCCTGGTCGCCGAGTCGAAGCTGGTGCTGGCCGACGAACCTACGGCCAACCTGGACCACGACACCGCGTACCGGATCCTGCAACTGATGAAGACGATGCGCGACGAATCGGGTACCACGTTCATCTTCTCCACCCATGATCCGAAGATCATGGGCGAGGCGGAGAAGATCCTTTCACTCGAAGATGGACGCCTCGTCGAGGGTGGAGGCTCACATGGGTAGGATCTACAGGCTCGCGTCACGCAACCTGCTGCGCTACGGGCGGCGCACGCTGCTCACCTCCGGATTGATCGTGCTCGGCATCGTCGCCGTGCTGCTTTTCGTCTCGGTCTCGGGATCCTTCAAGCAGCTCATCATCGGCCAGATCACTGACTCGATGCTCGGGCACATCCAGGTGCACAAGCGCGGCTATGTGGCCTCGATCGACAACCTGCCGCTGAATCTGAACCTCGCGCCCGAGGGTGTCGCGAAGATCGAGGCGGCCCTGGCTGGAATTCCCGAGGTGGTCGCGTCTTCTCAACGCGTCAAGTTCGGCGCGATGTTCAGCAACTTCACCGAGACCACCAGCATCCGGCTCAATGGGGTCGATCCGCAGCGCGAGCTGGCGGCGATGCCGGCGTTCGCAGGACGCCTGGTGCAGGGTCAGGTGGGGCCGGGATTCCTCGGCCGCGGCAAGGTGCTGATCCCCGAGATCCTCGCCCGCGGCATGAAGGTCAAGGCGGGCGACAGCGTGGTGCTGGTCGCGACCAACCTCGACGGCTCGGTCAACGGTCGCAACTTCATCGTCGAAGGCGTGCTCGGGGATGTCACCGGCCCCGGCGGTCGCGACGGCTACATCAACATCGAAGACGCTCGCGATCTGCTGCGGCTGGCGCAGCCCGAGGTAACCGAGATCGCGATACGCCTGAAGGGCCTGTCGGGCCTGGAACAGACGCGCGCTCGCATCGAACGCGCGATCGCCGGCGAGGTGAACCCCAAAGGCATGCCAGCGCTGGAAGTGCACACCTGGGAGTCGCTCACCCCGTTTGCGAACATCGCCCGCATGATCGACCTGATGGACCTGTTCATCCGGATCATGCTGGTGGGTATTGTGCTGATATCGGTGATGAACGTGATGGTGATGGCGGTGTACGAACGCATCCGCGAGATCGGAACCATCGCGGCGATCGGTACACCGCCCGGCCGCATCCTCGCGCTGTTCCTGACCGAAGGCCTGCTGCTCGCACTGGTGGGGACAGTCGTCGGCACGCTACTGAGCGTGATCGTGATACAGGCGCTCAACATCTGGCCGCTGACCATCCGCTTCTCCCGGCAAGTGATCCAGCTCTCGCCCTCGCTGGCCCTCTCGGACGTGCTGTCGATCAGTGGCGTGGTCCTGGTCGTGGCCGTGCTGGCCAGCCTGCAGCCGGCCTGGAAGGCGTCCCGCATGGACCCGATCACCGCGCTGCGCCACGTCTGACCACCACCGAGCCGAGCTACGACCATGAAGAATCCCTGGCTTCTGCCACCCGTGCTCGCACTCATGATGCTGGCGCTCTCTCTACCGGGCCCTGCTGCCTGGGCCGCCGACGGCGCGGAAATCCTGCGCCGGGTCGATCGCAACCTCGAGCCGGAGTCCTATGAGATGTACCGCAAGCTGATCAACATCGAGCCCAGCGGTGCGCGCAAGGAGTTCGTGCTGTATTCGGTGCGCAAGGGCAAGGACCGGGTCGTCGCGCTGTTCCTGGCGCCGCAGAGCGACCTCGGTCGCGCGACCCTGAGGCTGGGCGAGAACATGTGGCTGTACATACCGGAGGTCGGCAAGCCGGTGCGCATCACCAGCCTGCAGTCGGTGACCGGGGGCGTCTTCAACAATGCCGACATCCTGCGCATCGACTATTCGGCCGAGTACGACGTGGAGTCCACCGAGGTCGACAAGGAGAATGACGGGTACCTGCTTGCGCTGAAGGCGAAGACCAACGCGGTTGCCTACGACCGACTGCGCATGTGGGTCGACCGCAAGACGGTCCTGCCGACCCGTATCGAGGCCTATGCCGCAAGTGGCCTGCTGATCAAGACGCTGTACTTCCGGGACATCAAGGACTTCGGCGGCGGCATCCGGCGGCCGGCAACGGTCGAGACCGACAGCCCCCTGTACAAGGGCTACCGTTCGATCCTGCTCTATTCGCAGCTGCGAAAGCGCGAGTTCACCGACGAGGTGTTCACGCTCAACTACATGCCACGGCTGTCAGACCTGCGAAAGTGACCTGCGTGCGCGTGCTTGCAGCCGCGCTGCTCGGCACCGGCTGCACGCTGGCCGCCGCGGCCGAGACATTCACCTTCGACGCCGCTGAGTTCGCGCGCAAGCCGTTCGAACTGTCGGGTTATGTCGAGGCGCGCGGCGACCGGATCAGCCTGAACCAGGACGGTTCGTTCTACAAGCTCGGGTTCTACAACCGTACGGTCCCGTCGAATGTGAACCGCACGACGCTCACGGCGAAGCCCACCGGCAAGCTGCGGCTGGGAGAGACAGCCGTGCTCAACTTTCGCGGGCACCTGGAGTACCAGGGCGATAACCTCGACAGTTCGCACCGGGCGCGTTTCGACGAGGGCTACGCTTCGTACAAGCCGGTCGACGGACTCGCGCTCGACGCCGGGAAGATCTCCCTGCGCTGGGGCAAGGGTTATGCATGGAACCCGGTCGCCTTCGTCGAACGGCCGAAGGATCCGAACGAGCCCGAGCTTGCGCGGGAAGGCTTCGGCATGGTTACCGCGGACTTCATCCGCAACTTCGACGGCCCGTTGCAGACCGTTGCCTTCACGCCGGTGGTGGTGCCGGTGTCCGACAGCCTGAATAGTGATTTCGGCACGCACGGCCATGTCAACGTCGCCGGCAAGCTCTACCTGCTGTACCGCGACACCGACATCGATCTGATGTTTCTTGCTGGCGGAAGCCGCGCACGGCGCATCGGCTTCGATTTTTCGCGCAACGTAGGCACCAACCTCGAGATCCATGGCGAATGGGCGCACAGTTTCGAGGCGCGCCAGGTATTCGTCGATTCTGCGGGTTCGCTGCGCAGCCAGACTGCTGATGCACGCAGTTACCTGGTCGGGATGCGTCACCTGACCGGGTCGCGCGTAACGACGCTGGTCGAGTATTACCGCAATGGCGGCGGGTATACCGAGGGCGAACTGTCCGTTTTTCACCAGCTGGTCGACAACGGGCTCGCATCCTGGCAGGCGAACGGCAGCGCGGCGCTCATCCAGCGCGCGGCTGCCGCGTCCCGCAACGGTTACGGTCAGCCCAATGCCGGCCGGCATTATCTCTACGTGCGACTCAGCCAGGCCGAGCCATTCGACATCCTGTACTTCACGCCGGCTATCACCACCATCGCCAACCTGGACGATCGGAGCCTGTCGGTGTCCCCCGAAGTCTCGTACACCCGTTTCCGGAACCTGGACCTGCGTCTGCGCCTGATCCGGCTGGCCGGCGGGGCTCGATCGGATTTCGGCGAGAAGCAGAGTACTTCCCGGCTGGAGCTGCGGGTGCGCTATTTCTTCTGAATCTGCATTCGGGCCGGCATGGCAGCTTGGCGCGGCGACAGGCGCGCCAGCCCACACACGCCGTGGCCCCTGGGGCAACCTGAGCCGTATCGAGCGCCGACGCCCATCAGCAGCCCGGCCTTGATCAGCGCGCCGAAGGCTGCAACCCGGCTTTCGCACATGCTGCCGGCGGGACGCGTGTTCGCGGTCGACAGCGAACCGGACATGGTGAAGTACCTCGGCGAACGTGCGAAGAAGGACGGCCTGAACAACCTCGTCCCGGTGGCGGCCACGCCGGACGA
>JBBRCD010000221.1:0-5005 GCA_038205245.1 Burkholderiales bacterium | reverse complement strand
TGGGATGCGGAATGGAACCGCCCGAACTGGATGACGGTCGAATTCAGCCTGCTCTATCGGTGGCACTCGCTGATGCCAGATGTGATCGAATGGTCGGACCGGCAGATCCCGCTGATGAGTTTTTCGCTCGACAACCGCCCGCTGATCGATGTCGGGTTGGCCGCTGCGTTCGAGGCGGCGGCGCGCCAGCCCGCGGCCGACCTGGGCGCGTTCAATACCGGCGCCGCGCTGATGAGGGTCGAGGTGGGTGCCGTCCATCAGGGGCGCACGAACCGGCTCGCCAGCTACAATGACTATCGGGTCGAATACGGGCTGGACCGGGTCGAGCAGTTTTCCGACATATCGAGCGATCCCGCGGTCGAGGCCAAGCTGCGCGAGCTCTACGGCAGCGTCGACAAGGTGGAGTTCTATCCTGGCCTGTTCGCCGAGGATCTCGTCGACAAATCCCCGCTACCGAACTTGTTGATGATCATGGTCGGCGTGGATGCATTTTCGCAGGCGCTGACCAATCCGCTGCTTTCCAAGCATGTCTTCAACGCCCAGACGTTCACCCAATGGGGTCTCGATCTCATCATGGAAACGCGGTCCGTCGGAGACATCCTGCAGCGGCAGGGTGCCATGACTGACGGATCGACGATCGTGATGACCCAGCCAGGTTGGCGCTATGGCTGGTACCGGCCGTAATTAATCGACACACTTTTTGAAGCCGCTCTGGAGTCTCCTGGTGAGGGCAGAGGATGTTCTGCGGCAATGACGGGAGCGCCTCGTGGCCCGTGCCGTGCGAGCGTTCGACGAAGTCGGTAACCGTAGTAGCGCAGCCATCAGCTTCTTGCGCATCGACTTCGACGACACCAACGAGATCATCCGCCTGCGCGGCCAGGCCTACGACTTGAAGGCAGAACCGACTTCAGCACGAGAGGAGTTGACGCGGCGATCCGGAGACTTCATCCTGCCGCAGCTGCCTGACCGGAGTCATCGATGCCGCGCAGCGGACGTTCATTGGTGGACGTCCGCAGGTCGACGTCCCCGGTTGAACGTTCATCACGATTTACGGCTTGTCGGTTTTGGAACAGTGAACCGGTCCGAGCGGGGAAGACACCCGCAGGGCCAACGAAGGAGTCCGGCTTGTTGGCTCGAATAGTGCGAAACCAAACCGCCTGCGCGCTGCGCAGGTGGGCCCGCCGCTCATCCATGCTTGCCAGCCTGGCGGCCGGGGTTGGGCTGCTCGCAGCCGCTGGCGCCACCTGGTCTCAGGGCGCCTCGCCTGATCGGCCGGTGCGGCTGATCGTGCCATTCGCGCCGGGCGGCATAAATGATACCGTCGCGCGGCCGCTGGCCGAGCGCATGCGGTCGGTGCTTGGCAATATCGTGGTCGAGAATCGCGCCGGCGCCGGCGGCACGATCGGTGCCGCTGTCGTAGCGCGCGCCGAGCCGGACGGATACACCATGCTGTTGGGCAGTGCAGCCACCCACGTCGTCGGGCCGCTGCTGGCGACCCCGCCAAGCTATGACCCGATAAAGGACTTCAGCCCGATCGGCATCATCGCGGTGAGCGGGCTGGCGATTTCTGTCCATCCGTCGTTGCCGGTGAAGCGCCTGCAGGAATTCATCGCCTTCGCCCGCGCCCGTCCGAATCAGCTCTCCTATGCATCCGCCGGAACCGGCTCGGCGACGCACCTGGGGGCCGAGCTGTTCAAGTCGCTCGCCGGCTTACCGTCGATCTCCCATGTGCCCTATCGCGGCGGTGGACCGGCCGTCGTCGACCTTCTGGGTGGCCATGTGCCGGTCGGCGTGCTCAACATCAGCAGCCAGATGATCGAACACCATCGCGCGGGACGGATACGCATCCTCGCGGTGACGACGGCGAAACGCGCCAGCAGCGCACCGGAGATTCCGACGGCGAACGAATCCGGCCTGCGGGACATGGTCGCCCTCAATTTCGCCGGATTGTTCTTGCCGGCAGCCACGCCAGCCGCCACGGTCGAGCGCACGGCGAACGCCCTGCGGAGCGCGCTTGCCGACAAGACCATGCTCAAGCTGCTCGCGAACTCCGGCCTGGAACTGTCCGCAGACGACACGCCCGAAAAGGCCCAGCGCTTCATCGAATCCGAGATCGGCCGTTGGTCACCGGTGATCCGGACGATCGGACTGAAATCGGACTAAGCTGCAAGCGAACTCGAATTGGCCGATCGCCTGCCCCCGCGCCTGATCCCTTGCCTGACCCTTCCCCTGACCCTCTGCCCTCTGCATGGGCATGAACACCAATTTCATTGTCGCCCATCGTCGCCCATGGTTGCCGTAGCTGTTCCCCGAGTTGATAGACAGGAGATCCCGCGCATGTCAATACCGCTGAAGCAGACCCGTATCGAACTGAACAACGCCGTGTTTTCGCTGCCCGACATCGTGGCCAAGGCAGAGGGCTATTTCGTCGATGAAGGTGTCGACGTCGAACTGGTTCTGCCAGAAAAGCGCAAGGCCATGCTGGCGGCGGCGGGCGAGCCGATCAAGCAGCATTCGGCCATCCAGTCCTTTCTCTGGCACGAAGGCATCGAGAAGGGCGAGTTCTCCGTCTATCACGCCTGCGAATGGGGACAGATGCGCCGCACCCAGGACACCTGCGCCGGGGTGAAGGTGATCACCAAGCGCGCGGCGGTGTCCACCCAGGCGATCATCGTGCGCGGCGACTCACCCCACAACGTTCCCCAGGACCTCGCCAACGTCGAAGTCGCGGTCAACTACCATGCCGGCTCGCACTACATCACCCTCGGCATGCTCGCCGGCTTCATGAAGCAGGATCAGGTGAAGACCGTGCACATAGGCGTGCCCAACCAGCGTTTCAAGGCGGTGATGGACGGCCGGATCGCCGCCGCTGCCGTGATGGAGCCCTGGATCTCGGCCGCCGAGAAGCTCGGCTTCAAGGTAATCTGCGAGGCCTTCTACAACGGGCTTGAAGTGGCAGACACGTCGGTTGACACCGAACTGTTCGATGCGCTTCGCCGTGCCCACATTCGCGCGGTGGACAAGATCAACCAGGACATCCGGCCCTGGCTGCATCACCTGACCGCCGAAGTGCCGGCCGACATCGTGGCGCTGGAGACCTCCGATCTGCACCTGCCCCGGCTGCGCTACAACCATCCGGAGTTCTATTCGCCTGCCGAGTTCCAGCGTACCTACGACTTCATGGTCGAGCGCGGCCTGATCAATCCGGAGAGCACGTTCGACAAGCTGGTGGGCGGGCGCGCGGCCGAACTCGGCAGGGGTAGCGCGCCGTTGGCGTCCTGAATCGTCGTCGAGCGGGATTGGCATCAGCGGATTCCGATCCCGCTGCCGCGGTGTTTGCGGGTCAGTCGCCGCGCGCCAGTGCAGGAGCAGGGGTCGCTCTGCCTGGCCGACAGCGCCGCCGCTTCGGCCGGCGCCTGTACGCTCAGCCCGCTACCGTTTCGAGATCGCGCAGAGCTTCGCCAACCCCTGCTGGTCGGGCGGGCGCGCGGTGCTCGAGCAGATCAAGCTCGCGCGCACCTGGTACCGGTTTGAGCGTTACAGCACCGACCGCCGCCGCCGCGCCAGCAGCCCGAATGCGCCGGCGCCGGTGGCGAACAACAGCAGTGCGCCGGGCAGCGGGATCACCGTCGTGCTGAACGCCTGGATTTCGGAGATCGAGTAGTAGCCGTCCCCGCCGCTCGCCGTGATCCGCAGCCGATCGGTGATGATCGGCCCGAGCAGGCCGGAGTCCCGGGTCTGCATGCCGAATCCCCCGACCGCAGGTGCGGTGTAAGCCGCCAGCCACGCGGCGCCGTCCCAGTAGTCGAGCTGGTAGACGTCATTGTCGTCCCCCTGGACGACGAACCGGTCGAGTACGAACGCGCTCGCCAGCTGGATCACAGTCGCCACCGGGAATGCGTTCACGGTGGGATCAGCATCCCACCAGAGGGTGCCCTGGTTCCAGACGGTGGCGGATGGCAGGAAAGTGCCATCGATGATCGAAGTCGCGGAAGCAACCGGCCCGGGCAACCAGATCGAGCCTGCCCGCAATGTACCGAAGACGCCGGTGATACTTATGGATGCCGAGTTGGCGGGCAGCACGTTGACCGATGCGGCGACCGAATGACCGGTGCCCGCCAGACTGGCTGCCAGACCGAGGACGAATGACGCAAACGTCTGCCTGCAACGATGGCTGATGGACGGCATTAGGCGCTCCCTGCTTGGTGGATGACGACACCGATTATCCCCATTGCCCGGTCGATTGCAATCCACCGTCGGGCAAGGCGTTAGTCCGAAAGGACTAACGCCCTGTGCCGCGCGAGAGACCGGTCTGCGGGTTCACGCCTCCAGCCGGACGCTGGTGGCCGTCTCCAGGTGGTCGCCGAACCATGCCATCACTTCGCCCCTCTTGCGGCGCGCGGCGCATGTCGCAGACATGCGGCCCACCAGCGCCACGCAGCCGAACAGGATCGGCTCGACGAAGGTCCCCCGCCGCCAGCTCATGGCGAGTACCGCGCGCGAAGAACCGATCGCATCGGGCGCCGGCTGCTCAGCAGCGAACGTTCACTTGACCAGCGTGACCGGGCAGCCAACCTCGCGCATCACCTTGGTGGCCACCGAACCCAGCAGCAGGCCGGCAATCTTGCCCAGCCCCCGCGTTCCCATCACGATGTGATCGATCGAATGATCCCTGGCGTAATCGGCGATCACCCGGGCCGGCGTGCCCGGTACCGCCTGGTAGACGCAGGCCAGCCCGGTCGGCTCGACCAGAGCGCGCGCGGTCTGCTGCTGTTTGGCCTCGGCAGCGAGCACACGCTCGATCTCCACTGCATCGATCAGTTCCCGGGTCTCCGGGCTGACATCGTCGAGCACGGTCAGCACATGCAGCGTGGTGCCCTCGTGAGAGCGGGCATAGGCGATGGCATGCTCGAGCGCACGCAACGCGGTGGACGAATTGTCAAATGGCACGAGCAGCTTGGACATGGTCGTTCCCTCGGTTACGTCCGACCGATTGTAGGCCGGA
>JBBRCD010000220.1:0-5036 GCA_038205245.1 Burkholderiales bacterium | reverse complement strand
GGCAGCGTCTTCGTGGCAGCGAGCAATACCACCATCGCCATCGCGAACAGGGCCGACCCGGCGGCATGCTGCCGCGGCAACGTGTATTCGGCATCGAGCAGCAGCCCGATACCGTCGCGCTGCACCTCGCGTATTGCCTGCGGGTCGCCCTGCAGCAGCAGGATATCGCCTGCCCCGATGCGCCGGTCGGCAAGCTCGCCGCGCTGGAAGCCGGCACCGGCGGTAGCCGCCCTCAGACCTACGACCACGGCGCCGTAGTTCTCGGCAATGCGTTCCTGCCGGACGCTACGGCCGATCAACGGCGAGTTCGGCGTGACAATCATCTGTGACACCACGGCGGTGAGCGGCGCAGCAGCCTTCTCCTTCTCCTTCTCCTTCTCCTTCTCCTTCTCCTCCTTCTCCTCCTCTGCCTTCTTTTCTGCTGCCTCCTTCGCCTGTTCTTTCGTTTCCTCTTCCGCACTGGCTTGCTTCGCTTTGTCCGCTGTCGGTACCCCCTTGGTGGTCGCTATCGCACGGCCCGGCCTGTCGCTGAGGCGTTGATCAGGCCGCTGCGCAAGCCTTGCGGCCGCTGCGGGTCCGGAGTCGGGACTTGAATCGGCACTCGGATCCGCCTTCGCCGCCGCCTTGGCATCCGCCTCTTCCGCGAGGTCGACATCGTGCAAGGTCGCCTTCAGCGTACCTTCGAAATCCTTCAGGTTGGCCGCGGTGTCCTGCAGCAGCAGGCGGTCGCCGGTACGCAGGGTCACCGTCGGCAGCCGGATCAGCGTGCGATCATTGCGGCGCAGGTCCACCAGGCGCATCCGCGAGCCGGTCGCCTTGAATACCTCGCTGAGTGTCTTGCCCTCCAGCCAGCTGTCCGCCTCGACCAGCAGTTCAGCATCGAACACCTGCTCGGACAACTCGTCGACCGGCGGCTCAACCTTCGCCAGCAGGCGCGGCGCAACCAGCCACAGGTAGGCTATACCGGGAATGGCCGCCATCGCCACCAGCGGATAGAAGCTGAACATGCCGAACGAACCGACACCAAGGGAGGCGGCGAGCGCGACCACGAGCAGGTTGGTCGAGGTGCCGATGGTGGTGGCCATGCCGCCGATCAGCACCGCGTAGTTCATCGGTAGAAGCATGCTGCCGCCGGAAGTGCCCGCGCGGGCCGCGGCCGCAAGAATGAGGGGAATCAGCAGCACGACCACCGGCGTGTCGTTGATGACCCCGCTCACCGCCGCACCGCAGACCAGCACGGCGAGCAGGGCAAGCCCCGGCTGCACCGCCAGCCATGCCGACAATCGTCGCGCCGCCGGCTCCAGCGCTCCGGTCACCACCAGCGCGTGTCCGACCACCATCAGGCCGCAGATGGCAATCAGCGCCGGGTGGCCGAAGCCTGCATAGAAGCGCATCGGATCGACGGTGCCTGCCGCGATATCGAGCGGCGCGAGTACAAAACCCAGTGGCAGCGCCACCAGTATGCCCAGGCATACGGTGGTGATCGGCAGGCGGTCCCAGACGAACAGTGCGAACACGACTGCGGAAAATGCCAGCGTGGCCAGACCGTGGGTACTCAGTCCGGCGACCATTGGGGACAGTGCGGAAACTTCCGGCGTCAAGTGCGGTAGTCCAGGGTCGTTGGGAGATCGTTCATCGCCGGCGTTCGCGCCGATCCGCCTGGGCTAACGCGGGCAGCGGGCTTGAAGGCTGAACCCGACTGATGCGGCAGAGCAGCCCGCCGAGGGCGGCGTCATCGGCAGCCTCCGGCAGGGTCAGGGCATGAATCGTGGCAGTGCATCGTTCGCGATCAGACGTTCCAGGCCCCGATCACCAGCCGGACGTTGCCGCTGATGCCGGGCTTGCCGCCGCTGTCGAAGGGGATCTGAACCTGCACCTTGCCCTGTTTCAACTTCCGGTATGCCAGCTCGGTGCTGGCCACGCCCACCGAGTCGCTCTGCCAACTGTACTTCACGCTCCAGTCGCCACCCGCCACCGCCGGGGGGACCATTTCCACGATCGCCGTATCGCGGAACAGGTAGCCGCCCTCGTAATGCTGGTCGGGCCAGAACACCTTCTCGACCTGGTAGTCGGGCACGCGCACGCCGATGGTCATCGCATAGGCGAGCGAGGGACGCTCCTGGTCGACCCGCGCGCGGTTGGCGAGGAACACCGTAGACAGGTAGATCGAGCGCCGGTCCTTCTTCGCAGCCTCGGTCAGCTCGGCATGGGTACGGCAAGCGGGCGAGTCTTCCTCCGACGTGCGGCGGCTCAGGAACCAGCGCTTGCCGCGCGGACCAGTCAGCAGTTCGACCTGGTAGAGCGCCTGCACCTTGCGGCCCTCCAGCGCGGGGGGCACGGCAACGCCGGCGATGTCCACCCAGATGTCGACCCGCACATCGCCGAACAGGAAGCGGGTCAGGTTCTGGTAGGCCTCTTCGCTGTTGACGATGCCGAAATGACCCGAATGCGCGCGATAGGTGTAGCCGACCGCAGCCGGAACCGTTGGCTTGCCGTTGTCGTCGATGCCCCACACCGTCGCGTTCTCGATGCGCACCAGTCCGTCGCTGCCATGTCCCGCGAAGGCACGCGACAGCCCCATGCCGGCCTCATAGTCGCCGCGGTTGGTGCCGACCATGCAGAACATGCGCGAGGCCGGGAATACCTTCTCCGGCATGTAGTCGACCCGGCCGGTCGCCTTGAATGCCGACTTCAGGTTGAGGAAGCCGGCCATATGCTCGCGGTTGAACGTGTTCATCTCGTTCAACGACAGCCAAGAGGGCGTATTGAAGCCGGCGAGGTCGATGCCGTTATGCGGCGTGGCGTAGGTAAAGACCTTGTCGACGCAGGCGCGTGCAGCATCATCGCCGAGTCTGCGATTCTGCAGGAAGGCACGCACCACCAGCCCGCCCATCGAATGCGCAACCAGGTAGCAGCGAAAGCCAGCCGGATCGAAACCCGGGCCCTGGCGTTCGCCGACCAGCGCCTTTACCTTCAGCACGAGGTCACTCAGGCTGCGCGCATAGGTCTCGATATCCCGCGTCTTGCCGTCGCCCAGCAGTGCCGAACCGTCATCGTAGTAGCGGTAGATCACGATGGACTGAGCCGGGATGCCTTTCGCGGCCACCCCGTCGGCACCCGTCCGCGGCTTCCAGTCGGGGTCAAGGATGTCCAGCCCGTTCTCGTAGACCGTGCGGTACCCGAAGTCGACCGCCAGCCTCAGCACCGGCGATTCGAATACGAACTTTTTCGCCGGCGCAGACTTGTCGATGTTCGCGCGGTAGACGGTCGAGCCCACGTTGAAGCCACAAAACGGATCGGCCGCCGTCTCGTTGCGTTCTTCCTCGGTCATCGCGTAGCCGCGTACGTAGATGATTGGATAACATGCGGGCTCCATATTTTCCTTGCCGCGCGAAAAAGATCGGGAATGGTGCGCCCCGCCCGCGTACCTTGCAATCGGTGGCGTTCTCGGTGGCGTGCGCACCGGCGTGCGCACCGGCGTGCTCAGTGGCGTGCTCAGTTGCGTGCTCACCGGCGGCTGCGCCGCCTGCGCGCGCGCCACGCCCAGACTACCTTCAGGTACCACAGGCCGGAGACCAAAACATAGGTGAGCAGACCGACAGCGGTCGCGAGTATCGGGAGACCGACCAGCAGGGGCTTGCCCACCCCGGTCACCTGGCGGATGGTCCGTTCCAGCCATGACTCGCCCGGGCGCACGTCCGCCTGCGCACCGGGTTCGACCCCCTCCGGGACCGGCGCCGGCAGGTCAGGCTCACCCAGCAAGAGGGTGCCCAGGTGCCATGCGACGAAGTAAAGCGGACCGAACGTGACCGGGTTGGTCACCAATGTGCTCGCGATCGCGGTCGGCACGTTCGCGCGCAGCGCGACCGCCGCCCCTGCTGCCAGCGGAATCTGGGCTATCGGCACCAGGAGGCCGAAGAAGACCCCGAGCGCCATGCCCAGCGCCACGCCGCGCCGGCTCATCCGCCACAGCCTGGGGTCGTACAGTGCAGGCCCCAGCCAGCGCAGCCATCGGCTGCGGCGCAGCACGTCTGGCGCTGGCAGCATACGCCTCAATCGGTCGAACATTCTGTACACGGCGCTCCAGAGCCCTCGGGACAGGCGTGATCCTGCCACGGCTGCGGGTGGACCGGGTACCGTGTAGCGCCCGCACGCGCATTCACCCTTCCCCCGCCCTGCGATATTCGCCAATGACCGATCCGATACGATACGATTCGGGAGGGTTTGCCGCGGCTGTCGCCTGAGGCTGCCGTTTTGCCAGGCGGCCTCCAGTCACCCTGCATTTTGCGCACCGTTACAGCTATACGGCTAGATCAACCGAAAGGAATTCCACGATGCATGGCTGGGATCGATTCCTGACCGACCAGGACCGTCAGCACCTCGAAGTCTGGGGCAAGCGCGCACCGGATGGTTTCGCCAAGAAGCCGGTGCTGCTGGTTGTCGATGTCTACTATTCCGCGCTCGGCCATGAGCGCAAGCCGCTGCTAGAATCACTCGAGAATTGGCCGATGAGTTGCGGGCTCGAAGGCTGGGCTGCGGTAGACCGTATGGTGGGGCTGCTCGATGCGGCCCGCTCGAACGGCATCCCGGTGATCTACGCCCGTGCCCTGCCCGGCTTCCCGAGCGACTGGTTCCGCCGTGGCGACAAGGGCGACAAGCGAAACCGTGCGCTCGACCACCTGCCAGCCGAGGTGCGCCGCCTTGCCAACGAGATCGTCGCCGAAGTGGCGCCGCGCGCAGGCGAACTGGTAATCGAAAAAGTCTGTGCCAGCGCGTTCGCAGGCACGCCGTTGCTGCACCACCTCAGGGCGCTGGGCGCCGACACCGTGATCGTCTGCGGCGAATCGACCAGTGGCTGCGTGCGGGCCGCGGTAGTCGACGCGGTGACCTATCGCTACCGGGTCGGGGTGGTCGGCGAGTGCTGCTTCGACCGCACCCAGGCCTCGCACTGGATGAATCTGTTCGACATGCATCAGAAGTATGCGGACATGATCGACGTGGCGGCGGCGGCGCGCTACTTTGCTTCAGTTGCGCAA
>JBBRCD010000219.1:0-5059 GCA_038205245.1 Burkholderiales bacterium | reverse complement strand
CTGCAGAAACAGGCGTTCACCGTCGAAGATGTGACAGCACGCGCGCGACAGACCCTGGAGAAGGCGATCGCCCACGGGACCGGCCTCATGCGTACCCATGTCGAGGTCGATCCGGTGATCGGTCTGCGCGGTCTGGACGGCGTGCTGCCGCTGATCGACGAGTACCGCTGGGCAATCGACATCGAGGTGTGCGTCTTCCCGCAGGAGGGGCTCACCAACAACCCGGGTACGGATGAACTCCTGGTGCAGGCGATGAAGCGGGGCGCGACGGTGATCGGCGCTGCGCCCTATACGGACACCGATCCGCGTGCCCAGATCGACCGGGTGTTCGAGATCGCGCGTGAGTTCGACGCCGACATCGACATGCATCTCGATTTCGGCGAGAGCGCCGACCACATGGATCTCGAGTATGTGTGCGAGGTAACCGACAGACATAACTATGGCGGAAGGGTCACGGTCGGCCATGTCACCAAGCTCGCCCTGGTCGAACCGGCACGCTTTGCGATGATCACGAAGACGCTGGCCGCTGCCGGCGTGGCGGTGACTGTGCTGCCGTCGACCGACCTGTACCTGATGGGCCGGGCGCGCGCCTACCAGAAGCTGCGCAGCGTGCTTGCGCTGCACGAGATGCTGGCCCATGGTGTTAACGGCTCGTTATCGAGCAACAACATCCTCAACCCGTTCACGCCGTTCGGCGACTGCTCACTGCTGCGCATGGCCAACCTTTACGCAAACATCTGCCATGTTGGAAAGCGCGACGATATCCGCGAGTGCTTCGAGCTGGTCACCCGGCGGCCAGCGAGGCTGTTGCGCCGGGATGATTACGGCGTCGAGGTTGGCAGATCGGCAGATCTGGTGGTGCTCGATACCACTGCGCCGGAGCATGCGGTGGCCGAACTCGCCCCGGTGCTGTACGGCTTTAAACGCGGCAGAATGACTTTCTCGCGCCAACCGGTCACCCTGCATCGACCGTGAGTTGAACGTGCTTTGGCCCTGCTTCGGCCCTGACTCGACCCTGATTTGACTTTGACCCGCGCCGATAACCTTCGAGCGTCCCCGACTGTTCCAGAAAGTGCTGCCTGCCATGCCATCTATCCTCGACCGCGACACCCTCAACGCCTTCGTCCGCGACACCCATGCCGAGCTCGCGGGTGCGGCCAGCGGTCCGCTCGTCGGCCTGACCTTTGGTGCGAAGGACATCTACGACGTTGCCGGGCACCGGGTAACCTTCGGCAACCCGCAGTGGCTGGCCACCCATGAACCGGCCACGCGCACGGCGCGCGCTGTGCAGCAACTGGTCGACGCCGGCGCGACGATGGTCGGCAAGACCCAGACGGCCGAGCTGACTTATAGCCTCAACGGCGAGAACATCCACTATGGTTCGGTGATCAACCCGAATGCACCGGGGCGCGATTCTGGCGGTTCGTCCAGCGGTTCTGCCTCGGCCACCGCTGGCGGGCTGGTCGACTTTGCGCTGGGCAGCGACACTGGCGGCTCGGTACGCCTGCCGGCAAGTTTCTGCGGCGTCTACGGCATGCGCCCCTCCCATGGGCGGGTGTCGCTCGAGGGCGCTTGTCCGCTCGGGCCGTCGTTCGATACTGCCGGGTGGTTTGCGCGCGATGCCGCGACCCTGGCCAGCGTGGGACGGGTACTGCTCGGCGATGCCGCAGCCGCAGCCCGGCCCGGCCGACTGCTGATCGCCACCGATGCGTTCGAGCGCGCCGGGCTGACCGTGAGCGAGTCGCTGCGCCCGGCGCTGGAGCGTATCCAGGATGTTCTGGCAGCCGGTAGTGCCGCAGAGCCGGTCACCGTCGCCAGCGAGGGCCTGGCCGAGTGGGGCATGAATATATTCCGGATCATTCAGGGCTACGAGGCGTGGCAGTCCCTGGGCGGCTGGATCGGAACAGTCCGGCCGCAGATCGGGCCCGGGGTGAAGGAACGGTTCGAGTGGGCGGCCACCGTCGATCGCGGTGCGCTGCTCGCTGCGGCGTCGAAGCGCGAGGACATCGCGCGCCGGATGGACCGGCTGCTCGCCGGCAACGCGGTGCTGGTGCTGCCGACCTCGCCCGGTATCGCGCCGAAGATCGGCGCCCTGGCGGCCGAAGTGGACGAGTTTCGCGCGCGCGCGCTGGCCATCCTGTGCATTGCAGGGCTCGCCCGGTTGCCGCAGATCACGCTGCCGATGGCGACGCTGGACGGCTGTCCGCTCGGCATCTCGCTGATCGCGGCGCGCGGCAACGACACGATGCTGCTGGCGTTGGCGCAGCAGCTCGGCTGAGACGCGCTGCCTGGACACCCCGCCGGGCGAGCAGCCACGATCGGTAACGGTCAGGGGGCCAGCCAGGGGACAGAGCCTGGGACAGATCCTTAAGGGTCTGTCCCCGCTTGCGCGCACGAACTGCTAACGGCAGACCGCGGTGGCGGCGGGACGCCGTGCCGCGCTCGGCCGCGATTCGCTCAGGCTCTGCAGGAAGGCGACCAGGTCGGCGATCTCGCCTTCAGTGAGATTGAGCGTGCGCAGGATGAGGTCGCTCGGCCGCGCCGGCAGGTCGTCGCCCGGGTCGGCATGGGAATGCGGCATCGCCAGATGCAGCTTGACCGCGTCGATGGTCGAGTAGTGGCGGACCACGTCGGTGAGGCTGGCCAGTGACCCATCGTGCATATAGGGTGCGGTCTGCGCGACGTTGCGCAGGCCGGGCACCTTGAACTGCCCGTAGTTCTCCGTCGTCAGGGCAACATGCCGTGTGCTCTCACCGGTCGCCCGCTTCGGGTCGTCGTTGAAGCGGCCGGTGAGCGAGAACCGGCTCGCGTGCAGTGCCTTGATGCCGTCGAAACGGCCCCAGTCGATTCGCCCGTTGGGGCGGCGCACGCTGATGCCCACCTTGTCGAACTCGCCATTGGTGAACTGCGGTCCGAAGTGACACAGGGCGCATTGCGCGCGGCCGATGAACAGTTGCAGGCCGCGCTGGGCAGCGAACGGGTAGCGTGACTGTGCGCGCACCAGCGCGACCGGCAGCCGGTGGGTGCGCATGGCTATTGTCCGACCGTCAGCACATCATGGCGAACAGTTAACTTCCCGGTATCGCCCAGGCCTCTTCCTTGGACACACCAGGCGGCGGGGTAAACAGGATCTGGCTCTCGCCGAGCAGCCGGGCAGCACCGCCCCAAGCATCTGCGGCGTCGCGCTGATCGGCCTTGGCACGAGCATCGACCGCTTCCGGATCGCACACGGTGCGCAACTGCTGTTCCAGCGCGAGGACGGTGGCGGGTGCCGTCGCGGCGCGATCGTGCAGTTCGTCCGGATCGTTCACCACATCGAACAGCTGCGGCGGCATCCCGACGTGGTAGATGAGCTTGGCATCGCCGGCGCGAAGCACGAAGGCGCCCGCCTTGGAGCCCTGTGCGTGATACTCGACAAAGGTGAGCCGCTGGCTTTCGTGGCCCTCGATCGCCGGCCACAGGTCGATGCCGGGTAGGTCTCCGTCGGCCGCAGAGAGGTCGGCGCCGGCGCCGGCGATCAGCGTCGGGAACAGGTCGACATGCGAGGCCAGCTGCTGTATCACGCGGCCCTGGGGCACGCCGGGCCCGGCGACTAGCAGCGGCACGCGGATCGCGCCTTCGTAGAGGTTCTTCTTGCCGAACACGCCCTGCGCCCCGAACATTTCGCCGTGGTCGCTGGTGTAGGCGATGCGCGTGTGATCGAGCAGGCCGAGTTCTTCCGCTGCGGCGAGCACGCCGCCCATCTGTTCGTCGAGGTGGGTGATCAGTCCGAAATAGCCTGCGGCGATGCGCCGCAACGCGGCCTCGTCGGTCATCACCCGCATGCCGTCCATGGTGCGCAGGAATTCCATCGCCGGGTGGTCAGGGCGCTCGTCCGGTCGGAAAGCGGGCGGCAGCGGCATGCTGCTTTCGGGATAGAGGTCCCACAGACGCTGCGGCACGGTAAACGGCGGGTGCGCGCTGATGTAGGACACATAGAGCACCCACGGCTTGGCGCTGTGGCCAGCGTGCTGTTTCAGCCACGCGATGGAGCGGGCGGTGATGTCACGGTCATAGTCCTGGTAATGCGTGGCGCCGAGGCCGGACCGCTCGATGTAGAGTTTCCAGAAGCTGCCGTCGTCCTTCGGCGGTTCCGCGCCATAACCGCGCAGCAGGTTCTTGATCGCGCCCTTTCCCTCATGCAGGTGCATGGGGATGATTTCTTCAGTGAACCCGTTGTCATCCTCGCTGGAGCGGTAGTGGAGCTTGCCGACTGCGGTGACGTTGTGGCCCTGTTCGCGCAGGCGATGGTGCCAGGTGGGCACCCGCCCGTCGTAAGTCAGTGCGTTATCCCAGTAGCCGGTCTGGTGCGGATACCGGCCGGTGGCAAGGCTGGAGCGCGACGGACAGCACAGCGGGCTGGTGCAGTAGGCATTGGCAAAGCGCACGCCGCGGGCCGCGATCCGGTCCATGACCGGCGTCTGCACCAGGGGGTGGCCCTGGCAACCCATCAGGTGGCCGTTATGGTTGTCGGATTGGAAGAGGATCAGGTTGGCAGGTCGGATCATGTTTTCAGTCGAGAACGATGCCGGCCTTCTTGCCGACGTTTGCGATGCGGGTGCGTTCGGACTTCATGAACGCCGTGAACGCTTCAGACGATTCGGGGCTGGTGGTCGCGCCGTTCTTGTTTATCTGTGCCTTCGCATCGGGGTCGTTCAGCGCGGAAATCAGTTCCCTGTGCAGGCGCTCTGTGATGGGCGCCGGCGTGGCTTTGGCAACGGATACACCCCACCACTGAATGAGTTCATAGCCGGGCACGGTTTCCGCCATCGTCGGCAGGTCCGGCAGCAGTGGGTCGCGCTGTGCGCTGGTGGTCGCCAGCACCTTGATGCGGCCGGCACGCGCCTGGGGCATCGCCACGAGCGGCGACGTGATCAGGTACTGGATCCGGCCGCCCATCATGTCAGACAGCGCCAGCGCGGCACCTTTGTAGGCAATGTGGGTCGTGGTCACGCCGGCAAGCGCGTCGAACATCGCCCCGGCGAGATGCGCCGGCGAACCGCTGCCCGCGGAGCCGTAG